>JAQYCE010000063.1 GCA_029003555.1 Bacillota bacterium
GGCCAGGTAGGAGGCGCCGAGGGCGGTCGTTTCGAGAACCTTGGGGCGCTTAACTTCGACTTGGCTCATGTCGGACTGGAACTGCATGAGGAAGTTGTTGGCGCAGGCACCGCCGTCGACCTTGAGGGTCTTGAGGGGGGCGCCCAGGTCTTGGGACATAGCCTGGAGAACGTCGTTGGACAGGAAGGCCTGAGATTCCAGGGTGGCGCGGACGATGTGGTAGCGGTTGGTTCCGCGGGTGATACCGACGATGGCACCACGTGCGTAGGCATCCCAATAGGGTGCGCCGAGGCCGGTGAAGGCGGGAACAACGTAGACACCATCGGTGTCCTTAACGCGGGTAGCATAGTATTCGGTGTCGATGGCGGAGTCGACGATGCGGAGTTCATCGCGGAGCCACTGGACGGAGGAGCCAGCGACGAAGATGGAACCTTCAAGAGCGTAGTTGACTTTTCCTTCTTCCAGGCCCCAAGCGATGGTGGTGACCAGGCCATTCTTGGAGAAGACGGGCTTTTCGCCGGTGTTCATGAGGAGGAAGGCACCGGTTCCATAGGTGTTCTTGGCTTCGCCTTGTTCGAAGCAGGTCTGACCGAAGAGGGCGGCCTGCTGGTCACCGGCGGCACCGGCAATGGGGATTTCCTCACCATTGATGATGGCCTGTCCATAAACGTAGGAGGACGGCTTGACATCAGGAAGCATGCACTTGGGGATGTCGAGGATTTCAAGGATCTCATCATCCCAGCAGAGGTCCTGGATGTTGTAGAGCAGGGTACGGGAAGCATTGGTATAGTCGGTGACATGGACCTTGCCCTGGGTCAGCTTCCAGATCAGCCAGGTGTCGACGGTGCCGAAGAGGAGTTGGCCCTTCTCGGCCTTTTCACGGGCGCCGGGGACATTTTCAAGGATCCAGTGGATCTTGGTTCCGGAGAAGTAGGGGTCGAGGACCAGGCCGGTCTTCTTCTTGAAGGTCTCTTCATAGCCTTGTTTCACGAGTTCGGCAGCATAGTCAGCGGTACGACGGCACTGCCAAACGATAGCATTGTAGACGGGTTCACCGGTTTCCTTGTCCCATACGATGGTGGTTTCACGTTGGTTGGTGATACCAATGGCGGCAATATCCTTGGCGGTGGCATTGACATGGGCCATAGCCTCCATGACGACACCGATTTGGGTGGACCAGATTTCCTTGGGGTCATGCTCTACCCAACCCGGATGGGGGAAGTACTGGGTAAATTCCTTCTGGGCAACGGATTTGATGTTTCCTTCGTGGTCAAATAAGATACAACGATTCGAGGTGGTTCCGGCATCTAGGGCCATTACATACTTTGGCATAAATCTTCCTTTCTAGGTACTAGGCAGGGATGGTTGAAAGCTTGGCTTTCAGCGCTTGGATCGGCCTTGTTCCTTTTTCACCGGCGGGCAGCCCGTTCTTGGGTAGCAACCAGGGCCACACCGGTCCCTCCAATGTCCTCTTTGATGATATCTCCCACATGGACGGGGGCATCGACCGTGAGGCGTCGAACCTCGTCCATGACATCAAAAATTTTTGCCTTGCTGACCGGCTCTTTTGTTTTTACCGCAACAAGGGGCATGGTCCCTCCCATGAGGTGGACGGTCGAGCAGACCATCCGCTGGGGGTTGGTGACTTCTTTTTTCGCATAGACTTCCCCTCTTTTACAGGTGTTGCCGGTGACCGAGACAACCTGGCCCTGGTCATCGACTTCCACTTTCATCTGGCAACCGAGGGGGCAAGAGATGCAGGTTAATTCATGAATAGTCATGTCAATCCTCCACTCTGATTTCAATCCGAGAGGGCTTGATCCGGAAGGCGTCCTCTTTCTTTATGGTGACCTGCTCCATCTGTCCGGGAGCCAGGGCATGCTTCTTCTGGCGAGAGACTTCTTCTCCATCCATCGTGACGACCACCGAGGAGAGGTGGGAGGTCTTCCGGACCCGGAAGGAAAGCTTGACCTCATCCGCCATGGTCGACAGATTGATGTGCTGGGGCAGGGTGTAGGTCACGCCGTCGCCGGGGGTGACGGGGACAGGCTCATCGGAAGGATCCGTGAACTCGTCTTTGATATATAATGCAGCATTCCGGCCGGCGATCATGGCCTCTTCCGAAACATTATCGACCAGGTCATGGACATGGAGGACATTGCCGCAGGCGAAGATGCCCGGGACGGAGGACATCCACCGGTCGTTGACCGAGGCCCCCTTGGTCCGAGGATCCCTTTCAATCCCGGCCTTCCAGGTCAGCTCATTCTCAGGAATGAGGCCGACGGAGAGGAGGACGGTATCGCACTCCACGAAGCGCTCGGTGCCTTCAATGGCCTTCATATGGTCGTCCACTTCCGCAAGCCAGACCCCGGTCACCCGCTCCTGGCCCACGATCTTGATGATGGTGGTGTTGAAATAAAGGGGGATGTTGTAGTCATCCAGGCACTGGACGATGTTCCGTTTTAGACCGCCGGAGAAGGGCATAACTTCGGCCACGCAGACGACCTCCGCCCCCTCCAGGACCATCCGACGGGCCATGATGAGGCCGATGTCGCCGGAGCCCAGGATAACCACCTTGTGGCCGGGCATGTAGTTTTCGATATTCATGAGTCGTTGAGCCGTCCCAGCGGTGAAGACACCGGATGGGCGGGAGCCCGGGGTGTTAAGTGCGCCACGAGGGCGTTCCCGGCAACCCATGGCCAAGATAACCGCCTTGGGATGGATTTGGATCAGGCCATCCTTCCGGCTCATCAGGGTGACGGTCTTGTCCGGAGAGAGGTCGATGACCATGGTGTCCAGGAGGTAGTCGATCCCTCTTTCCTTGACCATCTCAATATAGCGTTCGGCATATTCCGGCCCGGTCAGTTCTTCCTTGAACATATGTAAGCCAAAGCCGTTATGGATGCATTGGTTCAGGATGCCGCCCAGGACCTGGTCTCTTTCCACAATTAAGATGGACGTCACTCCACTATCATAGGCTTGGCAAGCTGCGGCCAGTCCCGCCGGCCCACCGCCGATAACGACTAAATCATAGTCTTTCATGTCGTCCTCCTTACTTCACATGCCCGGTCAAGAGATAGGCATCCAGGTCTTTTTTATTGATCTCATCCCAATCGACTCCCCACTCCCGGGCCAGCAATTCGATGAGCCTGGGGGTGCAGAAGCCGGCCTGACAGCGACCTGCTGTCGCACGGACCCGGCGCTTGATCCCGTCCAGGGACTTGGCACCGAGGGGATGGTGGATGGCTTCCAGGATCTCGCCTTCGGAAACGGATTCGCACCGGCAAATGATCCGTCCGTAGGCCGGGTCTTTTTTGATCAAGGCCTGGCGGTCCTCATAGGACATTTCCCGGGTCTTGGTGAAGCCCTTCCGCTCCGCAACGAAGTCCTCATTGTCCGGCAGCTGGAGGCGTTTCTGAACCAAGTTGGCCATGTAGATCCCTACCGCCGGCGACGAGGTCAGTCCGGGGGATTCCACGCCCACGCAATCGAAGAAGCCGGGCTTGAATTCCTCAAGGATGAAGTCCCCACCTTTTTCGTGGGCCCGAACGCCCGTAAAGGAGGTGATGACCAGGGAATAGGGGACGCCTTTGATCATGTGCTCCGCTGACTCCCTGACATAGTCCAAACGCTCCTGGGTAGTCTGAGTCTGGTCCTTGGAGGGAACAAATTCCGAGGTGGGGCCTAAAAGAACGTTGCCGTCAATGGTGGGCGAAACCAGGATTCCCTTGCCCTTATCCGTAGGCAGGTTGAAGATAACGTGGTTGACGATCCCGTCCGCATCGCGGTCCAGGAGCATGTATTCGCCCTTCCGGGGGAGGATGTGGTAGTCATCTTCCTTGGAAACCATGTTATGAATCTTGTCAGAAAAGAGGCCGGCCGCATTGACCACAGCCCGGGTCTCATAAACCTCATTCTGGGTCCGGACCAACCAGTTCCCTTCCTCGCCCTCTTCAATGCCGATGACCTTTTGGTAGAACTTGAAGTCCACCCCATTGACATTGGCCTGCTCCGCAAAGGCGATAGTGGTCGCAAAGGGATCGATGACCCCGGCCTCCGAGCAGTAGAGGCCCGCTACAATTTCCTCGGTGATATTGGGCTCCATCTTCAGGAGCTCCTCCCGCTCGACAATCCGCATGCCAGGAGTCTTGTTTTCCAAGCCTCTCTGGTAGAGTGCCTCGAGTGCCGGTCGGTCTTCTTCACTGTGGCAAAGAACGAAGGTTCCGATCTTATGGTAGGGGAAAGCCAATGTCTTGGCCATCTCCTCCATCATGGCGATCCCTTCCATATTCATCTTTGCCTTCAGCGAACCGGGTTCCGCATCATAGCCCCCATGAGCAATGCCGGAATTGGCCTTGGAAGCCCCTTCGCACACATCACCCTTCTCCTCTAGGACCAGAAAGTTTCCTTTCTTCTTAGAGAGTTGGTAGGCAATGGAAGATCCCGTGACACCGGCGCCAATGAGGATGACGTCATAGACTTCTTTTTTCATTTGATACCTCCATGGTTTTCTGTCCGGGTTGGATACGTTTTCAGCGACCGGCACGATTTTATGAAGAAAGCCGAGCGCCCATAGCCGCTTCCGATTTCTTCGATAAAAAATCTGGGCCGGCCAAGCCTGCCCAGATACATCCCATTCGAGCAAGCGAAAACCTATCAAGCACTACCGCTCACTCTTCTCAAATAGTAGTTACTATACCCCTAGTATAGCCAGAGAGAAAACGCTTGTCAAATGTTTTCCCTAAAAAAAGAGCTTCGGTTTTTCCCGAAGCTCTTTCCTCATCGAATTTGTCCGGGTTCAACCGGCCTTCTCTTTTAATATTCTGTTAATGACTTCTCTACCATAAGGGCGGCAATGGCCCCGTCCGCACAGGCGGTGACTACCTGGCGGAAGGCTTTCTCCCGAACGTCCCCGGCCGCATAGACCCCGGGAATGTTGGTCTGCATATTCTCATCCGTCAAGACATAGCCACGGTCACTCAGGTTCACCTGGTCCTTGAAGAGGTCCGTATTGGGAAGGTGGCCGATGAAAACGAAGAGGCCAAAGAGGCCATCCTCCGGATCCGCCTCGATCACCTGTTTTTCGCCGGTCTTCACGTTCTTGAGGACCATCTTGTTCAAGATGGGGTCCCCATCGACCTCTTCCACCACGCTATCCCATATGAAGTCCAATTTGTCGTTGGAGAAGGCCCGCTCCTGGATGGATTCGGTCGCCCTCAGCTTATCCCGGCGGTGGATGATGGTCACCTTCTTAGCAAACTTGGTCAGGTAGATGGCCTCCTCGACGGCGGAATCTCCCCCACCCACCACATAGACGTCAAAGTCTTCAAAGAAATTGGCATCGCAGGTGGCACAGAAGGAAATCCCCTTGCCGATAAACTTATCCTCATTTTCGCAGCCCATCTTCCGGGAATAGGAACCCGTCGCCAAAATGACATTCCTTCCCTTATAGTCTCCATTGACCCCATGGAGGACCTTGACCTCCCCTTCCAGGTCCATGGACTGGATGGTATCCGTGACCCGGTCGGCGCCGAACTTATCCACCTGCCGGCTCATCCGGTCCACCAGGTCGGGACCCGACTCCCCTTCCACCATCTGTCCGGGATAGTTTTGGATGTCGTTGGTATCCGCCACCTGGCCTCCAACGAGGTCCTTCTCAATCAGGAGGGTATCCACCCTGGCCCGTCCGCTGTAAATCGCAGCCGATAGGCCGGCCGGCCCCGCCCCTAAAATAATGTTGTCATAGATTTTTTTCATATATCCTCCTCATGAAGTGAAAATCGGTCAGCTTGGGCCCAAAGGTCCGGGCAGGAGCTGGATAGGGCCAATCCCCCATTGTCCAGGACCGCCTGGCCTTCTTCCGGGGTCCGAATGAAGCCCCCGGAAATAATGGGGATGTCCACCTTTTCCTGGATCCTGGGGATGACAGAGGGAATAATTCCGGGCAAGACTTCCAGAACGGTGGGACGGTGCTTGTCCACCTGGCCCTGGAGGTTCTTCAAGGAAAGGGAGTCCAGGAGGAAGTAGCGGAGAATGGAGAAAAAGCCGTTTTCATTGGCCCTGGCCGCCAGGTTAGGGTGGGTGGTAATGATCCCATCCGCCTGGATGACCCGCTGGAGGTAGTCCACGGTCAATTCATGGCTGGACAGGCCCATAACCAGGTCCAAGTGGACGATGGCCATCTTCCGCCGGCCTTGAATCTTCTGGACAACCTGGGGAAGGGTCATAATGTCCCCATAGAGGAGAAAGATCACCGTGGGCTTGGACCGGAGGGCCAGATCCAACTCCTTGTCGGACTTGACGGCCATGATCATCCGCTCTTTTTCAATGGTTTCAAGTGGCAGCATTCTCATCGTTGTCCCCCTTTTTATTCCTCGCCCCGGTCTCGATAAAGAATTCATCCCGCGTGTGGTTGGACCGTCCATTCTTGGGGTCCTTGGGGAGACCGATGGTGAACTTGGACCCCCTACCTAAGCTGGATTCCAACTTGATCCAGCCCTTGTGGATGGCCACGGAGTGCTTAACGAGGGAGAGGCCCAGGCCTGTCCCGTCCTTATCGGTTTTGGTCCGGGCAGCATTGACGACGAAGAAGCGCTCAAAGACATGGCCCTGGTCCTCCTCAGAGATCCCGATTCCATTGTCCTTGACCTGGAGGTGGATCCAGTTTTCATCTTCCGAAAGCTTAACTTCCGCCCTGGCATTGTCGCTGCCGGCGTATTTGATGGCATTGGAAATCAGGTTGTCCACGATCTCCTCGATCATCCGCCGGTTGCCGGTCATATAGATGGGCGGCTGGTCGGCGCCCGGTTCCAGGGTCGTCCAAAGGGGTTGGTTCCTTCCGGCGTCAGGGGAGTCCTGGGGTGCTTCTATGGAAAGTACCCGGGCCCGGAGATCGACGCCATGATCCAGGGCGTAGTCCCTCCGGCCGGCCAGCTCGGCCCCGATGACTTCCGTCAGGTTGAATTCCTCCAAGTGGTTCATATAGGCCATGCCTGTATCAAACTTGGAGAGCTGGATAACCTGGTCGATGATAGTCAGGAGCCGGCTCCCTTCCTTCCGGATGATGGAGGCGAAGCGGAGGTTGTCTTCCTCATCTACCTTGCCCGACTCGATCATTTCGGCATAGCCGATGATGGAGGTCAGGGGGCTTTTGAGTTCGTGGGAAATGTTGGCGGTGAATTGCCGACGCATGTTCTCATTTTCACGGATTTCCCGGAGTTGGTCGGCAAATATTTTTCGGTCCTCGGGGGTTCCCAAAAGATCAGCCAGGGCCTCTTCCTCCTCGATGGGGGGAGCTTCCACCGAATAATCTCCCCGGGTCAGGGAGGCCAGGTAGGAGGCCATGGACTGGAAGGGGCGGAGGGCCGCCCGGTAGAGTTGGCGGGTTAAGAGGATGGAGAAAAGGGCCATAAAGGCGAGAAAGATGAGGATGGACTTTCCTAAAGAGAGGAAGAGGTCCTGGTAGCGGATAGGTCGGGACTGGACCTCATAGCGGTTGCCCTCCCGGTCGTAGAAACTGGGATTTTTGGTCTTTGTCCCCTCCTGAATGGCTTGGATCATGACCCCGGGGCCCTCTGTCTCTTCTTGGGACTTTCGAACTACCTGGTCCAGGGCCTCCTTGGGCATCCCTTCCAGGCCGGTAGCCACGGATTGAACCATATTCCCTTCCAAAGAGGAGGCGGATTGGAGGGCAGCGTTAAATATAAAAGGCAGGGAGATCAAAATCAGGGCCAGAGAGGCCAGTAAAAAACGAATTCGAAGTTTATTTTTCATAATTATGCTTCCATTTTATAGCCGACATTGCGTACCGTATGAATATACCGGGCTCCATCCCCCAGCTTGTGGCGGAGGGAGCGGATGTGAACATCCACCGTCCGGGTCTCGCCCGCATATTCATAACCCCAAACTTCTTCCATGATCTGGTCCCTGGAGAGGACCAATTCCAAATTATCCATTAAGTAGTGGAGGAGTTCAAACTCCTTGTAGGTCAATTCCACGGGCTTCCCGTCGTACTCCACGCTTCGCTTATCGGGATCCAGGCTCAAGGACCCCAGTTGGAGGACCGGGTGGCTCTCGCTCACCCCATAACGGCGGAGGATAGCCTTGATTCGGCTGAGCAGTTCCATCACGCCGAAAGGCTTGGTCACATAGTCATCCGCCCCCATATCCAGCCCCTTCACCTTGTCATATTCCGCGGTTTTCGCGGTCAACATGAGGACGGGGAGGGGCCGGGTCTTGGCATTGGCCTTCAGCTTCTTCAGGATATCATAGCCTGATTCCCCTTCCAACATAATATCCAGGATAAAAAAGTCCGGAAGCTCTTTTTCCATGGCCTCATAAAGGGCCTTGGCATCTTCAAAACCGCTGGCCCGGAATCCATCCCCCCGGAGGGCATAGCAAATTAAGTCACGAATATTCTGGTCATCTTCGACAAGATAGATCATCGGCATCCTTGGAAACTCCTTCCCTTTGCAGGCCGGTAGAGGGCCGGGTCCTATGTGGAAGCATTTCTATTATTTATTATACCCATTCCTCCGGCCCTTTCCGAACAAGAAAGAGTTTTTCGAAAAAAAGGACAGGCCCAAAAGGCCTGTCCCATGATTATCGCTTTCCCCTCCGATTTCATTTTTGGAGGTGTGGTCGCCGGAGGGGAAGCCATCTCTAGTCTGCGTGGATTTTCTCCCCGGTTAATGAAAAATAGACGGATTCGGCAATATTGGTTGCATGGTCCCCGATCCGCTCCATATACTTGGCCACCATCATCATGTCGGTCAGGATCTCGGCTTCCAGGGACCCCTCTTTGATTTCCTGGATGACTTCCTGGCGCACCTGAATAAATAAGTTGTCCATGATGTCGTCGGATTGGCAGGTCTTTTTGGCCAGGTCCGAATCCCCTTTAAGGAAGGCAGCTACGGAGTCCTCGATCATGACAACGGCCTGTTTAGCCATCTCATTGAGAGCCCCCAGTTCCCGCTCCTCATATCCCTGGTCCAGCATCTGGAGGACCAGGTGGGAAATGTCTTCGGCCTGGTCCCCTATCCGCTCCAAGTCCGTATTCATCGACAGGGCAGCGGAAAGAAAACGGAGGTCAGAGGCGACCGGCTGCTGGCGCATGATCAGGCGGATGGCCTCCTGGTCAATCAGGGACCGGTAGTCATTGATCCGCTGTTCATTCTCGATGACCCTCTTGGCGAGAGCGGGATCCTTGTCCGTCAGGGCATGGATAGCCTTCTCCACCGCCTCCGTGCAGAGCTTGGACATGTCGATCAGGTCTTGGTTCAATTGGTTGAGCTGTTCTTCAAATTCAGTTCTCATCCTAGCCTCCTTCCATCAACCGAAGCGTCCGGTGACATAGCGTTCGGTCTGTTCGTTCTCCGGATTCTCAAAGAGGTCCACGGTGGGCCCGCACTCGATGAGCTTGCCCAGGTAGAAAAAGGCAGTCTTATCGGATACTCGGGCAGCTTGCTGCATATTGTGGGTCACGATGACTATAGTGTATTCCTTTTTGAGGTCAAAGAGGAGGTCTTCAATCTTGGTCGTGGAAATGGGGTCCAGGGCTGAAGTCGGCTCATCGAGGAGGATGACCTCGGGTTTAACGGCCAGGCAACGGGCGATACAGACCCTCTGCTGCTGGCCTCCGGACAGGGCCGTGGCGGATTTGTTGAGCTTGTCCTTGACCTCATCCCAGATGGCGGCCTGCTTGAGGGAGTTTTCCACAATCTCCTCCAGGGTTTCCTTGTCCCGGATCCCATGGGTCCGGGGACCATAGGCCACGTTGTCGAATATGGTCTTGGGGAAGGGGTTAGGCTGCTGGAAGACCATCCCCACCCGGCGGCGGAGGTCATAGACATCCACATCTTTATAAATGTCCTTGCCGTCCAGGGTCATGGTCCCCCCGATCCGAAATCCCCGGACCAGGTCGTTCATCCGGTTGATGGACTTGAGGACGGTGGACTTGCCGCAGCCTGAGGGGCCGATGAAGGCGGTTACTTCCTTTTCTTCAATATCCATGGAGACGCCCTTGATGGCCTCAAAGTTCCCGTACCAGCAATGGAAGTCGTCCAGTTGTAATTTAATCGTCATTACCCGTCTCCTTCTTCTTGTATGCATTCTGAATCATGGTGGACAGGCCGTTGATGGCCAGGACCACGATTAAGAGAATGACGGCGGTGGCATAGGCCTGGTCCTTGTGGATCCCCTCGGTTTGGAGGAGGTACATGTGGATGGCCAGGGTCCGTCCGTTCAGCATGGGGCTGGCGTATTGGGCCATGGACCCCGCAGTGTAAATCAGGGCAGCGGTCTCCCCGACGATCCGGCCGATGGTCAGGATGATGCCGGAGAAAATCCCCATGGCCGCCGCAGGGAGGACCACCTGGAAGGTCGTCCGGAGCTTGGTGGCGCCCAGGCCGTAGGAGGCTTCCCGGAGGCTCATGGGGACGGCCATGAGTGCCTCTTCAGTGGACCGGATGACCAGGGGAAGGGTCATGAACCACATGGTCAGGGCTCCGGAAATGATGGCGTTCCCCCAGCCGATAGTGTTGACGAAGAAGATCATGCCAAAGAGACCGAAGATGATGGAAGGAATCCCCTGGAGGGTCTCGGTCATCAGGCGGGAGATGGCGACGAACTTGGAGCCCGGTTTGGCGTATTCCACGGTGTAAATGGCGGTGGCTACGCCGACGGGGATGGTCAGGACTAGGGTGATGAGGATGAGGAGAAGGGTGTTCCAGATGGCCGGCATCATGGACTGGTTTTCCGTGGTCCAGGTGGGGTTGAAGATATCACCATTGAGGTGGGGAATCCCCTGCATCAAGACCTGGACGATGACCAGGAGGAGGGAGCCGATGGCGATGACGATGGCCAGGCCGATCAGGATCTTCAATATGACGGCTTGCCGCCTCTGCTTGTTGGAATGAGCCATTATTGGTCCTCCTTTCCCTTGCCTCTTCTCTTGGTCAGGTTAAAGGCCAGGTTGATGAGGAGGATAAAGACGAAGAGGACGGCCCCTGTGGCAATCAGGGATTCCCGGTGGAGGCCACCGGCATAGGCCATTTCGGTGGTGATGTTGGTGGTCAGGGTCCGCCCCATCCCCCACAGGCTCTTGGGGAACATGGGGGCGTTGCCGATGACCATGGTGACCGCCATGGTCTCCCCGATGGCCCGGCCGATGCCCATGATGACCGAGGAGAGAACCCCGGATGAGGCTGCCGGAAGGACCACGGTGAAGATGGCCCTCTCTTTGGTGGCGCCCAGGCCGACAGCCCCTTCATAGAAATGATTGGGGACGGCAGCAATGGCCGACTGGGAAAGGGAGATGATGGTGGGAAGGATCATGATGGCCAAAAGGATCATGGCCGCCCCGATGGAGAGGCCGTAGCCACCGGCGAACTTTCGGATGAGGGGGACGACTTCTTCCAGGGCCCATAGGCCGTAGACGACAGAGGGAATGCCGGCCAGGAGGTTGACCCCGGCTTGGACGTGGGGCTTAATTCCCTTGGGACAGTAGAAAACCATAAAAATGGCGGCCAGAATGCCGACCGGAACGCCGAGAATGGCTGCGCCGATCGTGACATAGACGGACCCGGCGATCATGGGCAGGATGCCGAAGATGCCGTTCGAGGGCTTCCACACGTCGCCCAGGAGAAAGTCCGACAGGCCGATTTTTGCAATAGTGGGGATGGCAGTGGAAAAAACAAAGAAGCAGATCAGGGCGACCGCGATGATGGATACGGCCGTGGCCGCAATAAAGACCCCATTCATGACTTTATCTTTTGTGGTGACCGTTTCATTCGTCATGAATCCTCCTTTCGGTCTATAATCCGTAGAAAATAGGGCTCATCAGTACATAAAAAAGGAAGCCCGGGGCCCGAGCATCCGGGACAACCCAAGCTTCCCTTTCGGATCGTGTCTTATTTTCCTAAGTTGGCCCAATCGGTGATTTCGTCGGTGTAGATCTGGCGAACCTGGTCAAGGGTCAAGCTCTCGCAAGCATTGTCAGGAGCAACGATGACGGCGATCCCATCGATGGCGATGACGGTGGATTCCACGCCGGCCTTCTTCTCTTCGTCCTTGATTTCGCGAGAGGCCATGCCGATGTTGGCGTTACCGTCGATGACGGCCTGGATGCCGGCACCGGATCCGTTAGAGGTGAAGTCGAAGGTGACGCCGGGTTGGACCTTTTTATAGGCTTCCATGAGCTTTTCCATGTAGGGAGTGACAGAGGTGGAACCCTGGATCCGGATCTCACCCTTAAGGTCCTTGGCTTTCTCATAGGCAGCGGCAGAGGAGTCAGCAGCGATGACGCCCGATTCTCCGGCCAGAGCCTGTCCTTCTTTGGACATGATGTACTTCATGAAGTCGGCTACCACTTCGTTGTCCTTCTCTTCGGCCTTATAGGCGATGTTGAAGGGGCGCTTGAGGGCGTAGCTGTCGTTGATGACGTTCTCTTCGGTGGCTTCCACGTCGTTGATCTTCACGGCCTTGACGGTGTCATTCAAGGAGCCCAGGGAGATGTAGCCGATGGACTTGGCGTCCGAGGCGACGTAGGTGATGACCTGGTCGGTTCCATTTTGGATGGCGGCATCGGCCTTGGTCATATCCTCTTTGTCCTTTTGCACGCCGGTGATTTCCACGAAAGCGCCACGAGTACCGGATCCCTCTTCACGAGAGATGACGTTGATGGTTCCTTCCATCGCCGTGTTTTCTTTGGGGGCTTCGGAAGAGGATTCAGCAGCGGAGCTGGCCGGAGCTTCCGAAGAGGATTCCTTGGACTCGCCGTCTTTGTTGCCACAGGCAGCCAGGGTTACAACCATGGCGAGGGCAAGGAGGAGGCTTAAGATTTTCTTTGTATTCTTCATTGGTGATTTCCTTTCTCGACATTCAATCGTTGATCTCGTCAAGCGAGATGTTGACTTCAAACTTTCGCTCATAACATGTTCAGGATAGGGGCTTTCCATTAAAAGCAAGTGACCCTTTCTGTTAAATCCTTGTAAAGAAAATCGGAAAATCCTTTGCCTATAAGAGAAAAAAATCCCCTGCCTCGAAAGGCAGGGGGATTTGGAATGGGCTTGGGGCGGGGCTTTGGCTTGGGGCGGTAGGGCGGTCCCGGCGCTAGTGGACAGGTCCTTGGGGCATGGCCTCGGCCTAGTCCCGGACCTCCAATGCGCCGGCCAGGTTGTCGGTGGTGGTTACCCGGTTGTCGAAATCCACCCAGATGACACCCAGGTCGATGCCCTGTTCTTTGTAATTTTCCAGGACCCGGGCCGCTTCCTCCTTATCACATAGGAAGAAGGTGGTCGAAAGAAAGTCCGCCAGACCGCTGTCCTCCGCTACGACGGAAACGGAGGGGTAGAGGGTGGCCGGATAGAGGGTCCCGGGGTCGATGATGTGGTTGTAGCGCTTGCCATCCACGATAAAATACCTCTGGTAGTCCCCGGAGGTGACCATGGAGGACCCCGATTCCATCTTCATCGCCGCCAGAGCCTGGTCCCTGTCGTTGGTTTTGGGGTCTTCCACCCCCACCTTCCAGGGCCTCCCCTGGGGGTGGTAGCCGAAAAGGCGGACGTTTCCGCCTGCGGAGAGTAGGCCATTCTTCAGCCCCATGGCTTCCAATCCCTTGGCCACCTTCTCTGTCGCATAGCCCTTGGCGACAGCCCCCAAATCCAGGGCCATCTTGGGATCCTCAAAGGCCACGGTCCGGGCGGCTTTATCCAAGCGGAGTTTAGCCAGGTCAGTGTGGCGGTTGGCCTCCTCCAGGGCAGACTTGTCGGGAAGCCGGACTTCCTTACCGGAGGTCGAACCCTGGTCCTCATCCCCCGGTCCTTCATGAGCCCCGGCAGCCTCCCGGGCCTCATGCCAGAGGGAGAGGACCGGCCCCAGAGCGATATTGACCTTGCCCAGGCTGGCCTCATAGTGGTCCAGGGAAAATTCCAAAATATCAAAGAGATCGGGATCCACCTCCACCGGGCCCTGCCCGGCCAGGCGGTTGACCGTCATCACTGAGGTCAACCCCTCATATTCATGGTAGTTGTCATAGAGCTTGTGGAGGCGGAGAAACTCATCATGGGTGTAGGTGAGATATTTCTGAAAGGTCTCCTCATCCGGTGCAAAATAAGTCAGGGTCACGACCGTATCGAAGGTATCGAAGAAGGTCCCCTGGCCCTGGTAAATCTTCTTTCCCTCCGCATCCTCTACATAATCCCCCTGACTCAGCGGCTTGGCCGCCATCTCCTCGGGCGAAATCTCCCGGCTTGAGGAGGGACCTTCCTGGGACCCCTGGGATCCCTGGGCCGAAGCCTGAGCCGGTGCCTCCTCCGACGAGGACGATCCAGGGACCTTCCCCTGGCAGGCCGACAGGGCCATGAGCCCCGCTAGAAGAAGGGCAAATCTTCTTTTTCTATTCAAATGATCCTCCTTTGAAGTCGCTGGTGTTGTGGGTGGCGGGGCCGGGTGGCGGTCCCACTGGTGGCCAGTCCCCCTAGTTTGGGGTTTTTGGACGACTAAGGGGAATATTGACTACCCCTAGTTTGGGATTTTCGGGGAACTAGGGGGCCGCAGGGCTCATGGCACCAGGGTCTGAGATCCAACTGACCACCACAGACCGCCTCCTCATCAAAAAACTTGCAAATCCGATTTCCCTTTAGTATACTATTGGAAGTTCATCTCTGTGGACCATTAGCTCAGTTGGTTAGAGCGCCACGTTGACATCGTGGAGGTCGCTGGTTCGACTCCAGTGTGGTCCACTTTCAGGCCGGAAGGAATTTCCTTCCGGTCTTTTTTTGTCCAAAAACGAGCAGCCGCCGGCGGCTATGCGACACCCCTAGTCCAGCTCCCGCCGGTCCTCCATGGCTTTGGAGAGGGTGAGCTCATCGTAGTATTCCAGAGATCCGCCGACCGGGATGCCGGAGGCGATCCGGGTGACCCGGATGTTTTCCTGCTTGAGGAGATCGGCCAGGAAGAGCATGGTGGTCTCCCCTTCGACGGTGGGGGAAATGGCCAGGATGACTTCCTTGATAGGCCGGCCCTCATTTTTGGCCTCCCGGATTCGCTTTAGTAGGTCTTCAACCCCGATCTGACCCGGGCCCATGTCATCCATGGGAGAGAGGAGGGCACGGAGGACGTGGTAGAGGCCGAAGTAGCTTCCCCCCCGCTCGATAGCCAGGAGGTTTTGGACGTCCTCGACGACACAGATCAGGTCCTTCCGGCGCTTAGGGGAGGCGCAGATGGGGCAGATCTCCCCTTCGGTGATATTCCCGCAAATCTTGCAGGGGTGGACCTTATCCTTGACATCAAGGATAGCCCGGGCGAAGGCCTCGAGAACCTGGGGATCCTGGTTGACCAGGTGGAGGGCCAGGCGCTGGGCGGTTTTCTTGCCGATGGTGGGAAGCTTGCGGAACTCCTCCATGAGCCGGTCCAGGGATTCAGGAAAGACTTCCATTATAGACCCGGGATGTTTAAGCCGCCGGTGATCCGGCCCATTTCGGATTCGTTGAGGTCTTCGACCTGCTTGAGGCAGTCATTGACCGCTACCAGGACCATGTCCTGGACCATCTCCACATCTTCGGGGTCCAGAATTTCCGGGTCGATGGTGATGGAGAGGAGCTCCCGCTTTCCGTTCATGGAGCAGGTCACCACGCCACCGCCGGCGGAGGCCTCAATGACTGTCTCATTGACCTTCTCCTGGGTCTCCTCCATCTGCTTCTGGATCTGCTGCATCTTCTTCATCACATTGCCCATGTTGGGGCTACCGAAATTTCCACGTCTTCTCGCCATTCCTATCTCCTTATAATTCTATCCATTTGTTGGAGGACCCTTGCTCGAAATGACCAAGGACCTCTTCCCGACCCCGGCCGGGGCCGTCTGAAAGTCGACATTTTCTTTCCCATTATATATGAAAATACCTTAAAAATACCAACCGGACCCAATTCCTCATAAAAGAGCCGTTCTTTTTTATATCTTCAATTCTTTTGCGCTTTTCCCCGGTAGGGATATAATGGACATAAATATCTTGCAAAATGGCAGGATGCGTAGTGTTCTCGGAATCGGGATTTGTTCCGGGAAACGAATGGGCCTGGGGCCTGCGGTATCCTTCCATTATCCCGTTGCTGGAGGAAACGGGACCCATGTCCCGTTTTTTTTATGACTGAACTTGCCTGCGGAAGACCGGGGATGGTCTCCAAAATTCGCCGCATGCTGGCTAAAAAAGGAGCACAAACGATGAACCAAGAGAAAATTCAGTCGGCTATCCGCCTCTTCCTGGAAGGCATTGGAGAGGATCCCGACCGGGAGGGTCTCCGGGGGACGCCGGATCGGGTGGCCCGGGCCTGCCTGGAAATCTTCGGCGGGACCGATGAGGCGGCTCAAGAGGCCCTATCTGTCCAATTTGAAACGGAATCGGATGGCCTGGTATTGGTAAAAGACATTCCCTTCTTTTCCATGTGCGAGCACCACCTCCTCCCCTTCTATGGGAAGGCCCACATCGCCTACCTCCCCCAGGGGAAGGTGGCCGGCCTATCCAAGCTGGCCCGGACCGTGGAGGCCTATGCCCGCCGGCCCCAGATCCAGGAGAAGCTAACCCAACAAATTGCCGGGGCCCTCATGGACCGCCTCCAGGCCAAAGGCGTCCTGGTCGTTTTGGAGGCGGAACATATGTGCATGACCATGCGGGGGGTGGCCAAGCCCGGTTCCCTGACGGAAACCTACGTCTGCCTGGGGGCCATCGAAGAGGGGAGCCCTCTGGTGGACCGGGTTCTGACCATGATCCATGGCCAATAAAATGCGAGAAACCGACCGGTCCATGGACCGGGTCCACCGGATCCTGGACCACTCCCTCTTCTGCCGGGAACTGGCCGCCATTGAGGAGGCTGAGCGCGACCGGATCTACTGTGGCCATGGCCTGACTCACCTCCTGGATGTGGCCCGGATCGCCTGGATTCTCAACCTGGAGCGAGGCCTGGGCCTGTCCAAAGACCTGGTCTACGGGACCGCCCTCCTCCACGACCTTGGCCGGGTCGGGGAATATAGCCAGGGAATCCCCCACGACCGGGCATCAGTCGAATTGGCCCGGATCATCCTCCCCCAGGCGGGCTATGAGCTGGAGGAAGTCGAGGCTATGGAAAGGGCCATCCTGGGCCACCGGGGCCATGAGCCGGGACCGGAGGGAGAAGACCCCCTGGCCCGCCTCCTCTTCGAGGCGGATAAGAAGTCCCGGGCCTGCTTTGCCTGCCCTGCTTGGGAAAGCTGCAAGTGGCCGGAGGGCAAGAAGAATACCAGCATTGATTTTTAGCCCTCGCTATCATGGGAGCATAAAAATATCCAAAGGAGACTTTGATGAAGATTGGAAATAGGGATTTTGATTTAGAAAATAAAGCCTATATCATGGGCATCTTGAACGTCACCCCCGACTCTTTTTCCGACGGGGGCCGGTGGAACGATTTGGACCGGGCCATGGCCCACATCGAAGATATGATTGACCAGGGGATGGACATCCTGGACCTAGGCGGGGAATCCACCCGGCCCGGCCACGTCCAGATTTCCGACCAGGAGGAAATCGACCGGGTCCTCCCCGTCATCCGGGCCATCCGGAAGAACTTCGATGTCCCCATCTCCCTGGATAGCTACAAGGGACCCGTAGTCCGGGAGGCCATCAAGGAAGGCGTGGACCTGGTCAATGACGTCTGGGGACTTAAGTATGACGATGACCTGGCCTCGGTCATCGCCGAATCCGGCCTCCCCTGCTGCCTCATGCACAACCAACCGGAAATCTCCGAGGACATGACCTACCGAGACTACTACAAGAAGGTCTGGGAGGACCTGGAGGAGACCCTGGCCCTGGCCGAAAAGGCCGGCATCGCCAAGGACAAGATCATCCTGGACCCCGGGATCGGCTTCAAGAAAACCTATGACCAGAACCTGGCCCTGGTCCGCCACTTCGGCTACCTCAAGGGCCTGGGCTACCCCCTCCTCCTGGGCACCTCCCGGAAGGGAGAGCTGGGCCGGGCGACCGGCCTTCCCGTTGACCAGCGGGTGGAAGTCACCGCGGCCACCACAGTCATCGGGGTCCTGGAAGGAGCCTCCATTTTCCGGGTCCATGACGTCCGGGAGAACAAGCGGGCCATGGACATGGCCCTGGCCCTCTGTGCCTACGAGGGGCCGGACAAAAATGACCCCTTTTGGGACAAGGTGGGACAATAATGGACCGGATCCACATTGAAAAACTCACCGTCTTCGCCCACCACGGCTACTACGAAGAGGAGGCCCGCCTGGGCCAGAAATTCCAGATCACTCTGGATATCTACCAGGACCTCCAGCCGGCCGGAAGCGACGATGACATAGGGTCCACCACCAACTATGGGGAGGTCTGTCAGAGCGTGGACCGGTTCATGCGGGAAAACCGCTTCGACCTCATCGAGACCTGCGCTGAGGACCTAGCCCACCACCTCCTGGAGTCCTTCCCTGGCGTCCGGGCCTTGGACCTGACCATCCACAAGCCCTGGGCCCCCGTCGGCCTCCCGGTGGAGGACCTCTCCGTCACCATCCACCGGGCTCGCCACCGGGTCTTCCTGGGCCTGGGATCCAACATGGGCGACCGGAAGGCCTACCTGGACGGGGCCATCCAGGGGCTTAAGGAAGCCGACCAGGTCTCTCTTAGCCAGGTTTCTTCCTATATAGAGACCCCGCCCTATGGCCTGGTCGACCAGGACCCCTTCTTAAATGCCGTCGTGGAAATCGAAACCACCCTGGCCCCCTACCCCCTCCTGGACCTCTGCCAGTCCCTGGAGAAGGCGGCCGGCCGGGTCCGTAAGGTCCACTGGGGCCCCCGGACCCTGGATGTGGACATCCTCTTCTATGACCAGGAGATCCTGGGTCTGGACCGCCTGGCTGTCCCCCACCCCGACCTGGTCAACCGGGCCTTCGTCCTGGAACCCATGGTCGAACTGGCCCCCAACTTCATCCACCCGGTCAACAAAATGACCATGGCCAAGTGCCTGGAAGCCCTGGAAAAGAAGGCGGACCATGAAGACTGACCAAGCCAAGGCCTTCTACAAAAACGCCGAGAGCCGGGGGATCCGACCCGGTTTAGAACGAATCCGGGACCTCATGAAACGCTTGGGGAATCCCCAGGACCGGACCCCCTACATCCATGTGGCCGGGACCAACGGCAAGGGGTCGGTCGCCCTCATGACCGCCCAAATTCTCTCCCAGGCCGGCTACCGGACCGGCCTCTTCCGGTCCCCTGCTGTCACCACTTTTGAAGACCAAATCCAGGTGGACGGGAGGCCCATCTCCCCCCAGGATCTGGCCCGGGAGACGGAAAAAATTCAATCCGCCGCTGAACAAATGGCGGACCCCCCGACCTCTTTTGAAGCCCTGACTGCCCTGGCCCTCCTCCACTTTGCCGACCAAGCCTGTGACCTGGCTGTCATCGAGGTGGGCATGGGGGGCCTGGAGGATTCCACCAACGTCATCCCGCCCCCCCGCCTGGCCCTCATCACCCGGTTGGGCCTGGACCACCTGGGCGTCCTGGGCAATACCCTGGCCGAAATCGCCGGCCAAAAAGCCGGGATCGTCAAAAAGGGGACCGGGGCGGCCCTGGCCTATCCCTCCGAAGAAGAGGGGCTGGCCGTGGTGGCTGACCGGGCCCGGACCCGGGCTGTCCCCTTCCAAGTCATCGACCCCGGGCGGGTTTCCCTCCGGAAGATGGACCTGGATGGCCAGGTCTTCGACTGGAAGCCCTCCGTCAAGGAAGGATCCATGAGTCTGGAAGGCCTGACCCTCCCCCTTTTGGGCCACCACCAGCTGACCAATGCCGGCCTGGTCCTGACCGGGATTGAATCCCTCCGGACCATGGGCTATGCCATCCCGGAAGAAGCCATCCACTGGGGCCTGTCCACCGCCCGCCTGGCCTGCCGGATGGAGGTCCTCCGCAAGAACCCCCTCTTCCTCCTGGACGGGGGCCACAACCCCCAAGGTGTAGCCTCCCTGGTCGACCTCCTCCGGGACCTCTCCCTCCCCCCGGTCCACTTCCTCATGGGCATGCTCAAGGATAAGGACGTGGACCATGTCATCGACCTGGTCCTTCCCTATGGGGATTCCTTCACCTGTATCACGCCGGACCACCCCTCCCGGGCCCTGTCCGGAGAGGATCTGGCCCGAAAAATCCAAAAAAAAGGAGGCCCGGCCCAGGCCTTCTCCACCATGGAAGAAGGTTTGGACCGAGCCTTGGCAACCGGACAGCCGGTCGTGGCCTTCGGGTCCTTCTATACCGCAGGACCCCTCCGGAAGCTTTTCTTCAAAAAATAAATCCTCATTTATTCAATATGGAGGAGGTCCTCAGGAAAGACCGCCTTCATCTTGTCCAAGGGAGTCGACGGCCCCACCGGGTCTGCCGGCTCCTTTTTTTCCTCCGGTTGGGGCTCAGGCCGGGAAACCGGCTCCGGCGGAGTGACCGGCTGGGCCTCCGGGGCCCCCTCCATGGCCTCCAGGCTGATAAAAAGACGATAGTCCGGGCCCAAGATTTCCCGGAAGGCCTGGGCGACGGCCTCCTCATATTCCTTTTTCATGATGGGCCCCAAGGTCTCATGGGTGTAGACCAGGTAGAGGTCCTTACCCAGGGAAACCAGGTCATCGTATTTCTTAAACAGATAGGCCGGGACGGAATTCCGGGCGGAAAAATAGTCCAGGAGCTTATCCTCATGGTCCCGAAGCCAGGCCATGGGGTTCCCTTCGACCGATGAGGGGTCGGCCTCCGGTTTGGGAGCTGAGGGAGGGGCCGGCCTAAGAGCTGCCTCCGGCTCCGGCTCAGAAAGGTTCTGGGGAACTGAGTTGATCGGCTCCGGCTCAGGAAGATCCTGGGGAGCCGGGCTTGTCGACTCGAAAGCCTCCTCTTCCTTGGGACCGGATGCCCCGGTCTTGGTCCCGGCTGCTAGAGCGGTCAGGTCCATGGCCCGGATGGCCTTGTCCACCTCCTCCCGGACCAGGGCCCGGGGGGTCTCCCAGCGTTGGATGGCCTCCGCCTTCTCCTCCAAGGCAGCCAGGCGGGAGGTCAGGGACTTCCGGTCCACATAGTTGACCAGGCGGACCAGGCCGGCCTGGAAGACGGCTTCCGAGAAATCCGACCGGCGGAGGACTTCCTCCGTCTCCAAAAGGAGGGAGAGGGAGTCGATGATCCGGTCCATCTCCACCTCATCCACCAGGTCCTGGAGTTCCCGGACCTGGGTGGGATCCAAGGGGAGCTTGTCCTTTTGGTCCATCCCCTTGACCAAGAGGAGGAGGCGGAAGTATTCAACCAGTTCCTTGATAAAAGTGTGGGGGTCCTTCCCCCGGTCCAGGAGGTCCTGGGAGAGGGAGAGGGTTTGGGAGAGGCGGTTTTGGAAGATGGCGGCAGCCATCTCGGACATGGACTGGTAGCCCACGGTCCCCAGGATGGCCTGGACGGTTTCTTCATCGATGGTCTTCCCCCCACCTGCCAGGACCTGGTCCATGAGGGAGAGGGCATCCCGCATGGCCCCATCGGCGGCGATGGCCATGGCGTGGAGGGCGGAATCCTCGACCGTCAGGTCCAGTTCCCCGGCAATGTGGCGGATGTTCTTCTCAATAGAAGGGATATCCAGTCGCTTGAATTCGTAGCGCTGGAGGCGGGAAAGGATGGTGTCCGGGACCTGGTCCGGGTCCGTGGTCGCCAAGATAAAGATGAGGTGGTCGGGGGGCTCCTCCATGATTTTCAGGAGGGCGTTGAAGGCCTCCCGGGTGATCATATGGGCTTCGTCGATGATGTAGACCTTGTACTTGAGCTGGGAGGGCGGGTAGACCACATGCTCCTTGAGCTCCCGGATGTCATCGATCCGGCGGTTGGACGCCGCATCCATCTCCACCACATCCAGGGTGGTTTCGTCTAAGATAGCCTTGCAGTTTTCGCATTCGTTGCAAGGGTTTCCGTCCACGGGGTGGAGACAGTTGACCGCCCGGGCGAAGATTTTCGCACAGGAGGTTTTCCCGGTCCCCCGGGTTCCTGCAAAAAGATAGGCATGGCCCGGCTGTCCGGACCGGATTTGGTTTTTCAGGACGCGCGTGATATGGTCCTGGCCCAAAACCTCGTCGAAGGTCTTGGGCCGGAAAGCGCGGTAAATGGCTTTTTTCATGGTATCCTCCATGGGTCATTTTACCATACCGGTCCCACCTTGGGCCAAGTTCCGAGTCCCTCTCCCTCCCGATTTCCACGCCTCCTATTCCTTTTAAAAAATATTTCATTATTTTCAAAAAAAGCTTGACAAGGGACAAAAACTTTGGGATACTTTACTTAGTTAGTCGGTACTAACATCCAGGTCCGACTAACACTAGCCATAAAGCCTACATACATATGGAAATTTTTCACTCCTCTAGCTACCATGTGATGTAAGAAAAACCGGACTCCTTGCCAGGGTCCGGTTTTTCATTGTCTATTTTATTATCGCCTAGCCAGGGAACTATTGGCTCTTGGAGGGAACAAAGGATTCAAAGAGGAGGTCGATGGTCTGGGGGTCCTTCCCCCGGTAGATCTCCAGCTTGGCCTTCTTCCCCACCTCATAGTTCAAGAGGAGAGTCTTGAGGGAGTTCATGGATTCCACGGGCTTGCCATCGATGGAGGTAATAATGTCTCCGGGCCGGAGGCCGGCCTTTCCGGCAGGTGACCCGGCGATGACTTCGTGGATGAGGACGCCCTTATCCACAGGGAGGTTTCCGGCCCCCATCTGCTTGGCGATCTCCACATTGAGGCCGGTGATGCCCAGGTAGAGGGGCTCATAGGACCCTTCCTTGACGATCTTATCCACGATGGTCCGGATGGTGGAGATGGGGATGGCGAAGCCGATTCCGTCGGCTGCCATGGGCTTGGCGGTGTTGAGGCCGATGAGCTCTCCCTTGGCATTCAGGAGGGCACCCCCGGAGTTGCCGGCGTTGATGGCCGCATCCGTCTGGATCAGGCCGTCCATGGTATTCCCCCCTTGGAGGGTGATGGACCGGTTGAGTCCGGAAATGTAGCCCGAAGTCAGGGTGGACTGGAGGTCCAATCCCAGGGGGTTGCCGATGGCGATGGCCTTATCCCCCACGCTGACTTCATCCGACTTTCCGAAGCTGATGGGCTGGAGGCCTTCTTTTTCCACCTTGATGACCGCCAGATCCAAGGTGGGATCATTCCAAAGGATCTTAGCCGGAGCCTCTTCGCCATTGGAGAAGAGGACACTAACCTTCTCGGCATTGCCGTTATCCACCACATGGGAGTTGGTCACGATGTAGCCGTCCTTGGAAACGATGACGCCTGACCCCACGGATTCCGTATACTTGGGATAGCCGTAGAAGAAGGGGTTCTGGCTGGCCCCCTGGCTCAAGGTGGTGATGCCCACGATGGAGGGGGTGGCCTTCTTGGCCACGACATTTTCCACGGTGGAATCCTGGTTGAGCTTGATATTGACTTCCTGGTGACCCTCTTCCTTGGCGCCATCCATCGCCATATAGGGCAGGCTGACGGCTCCCGTACTCAAGAGGGCGGTGGAGACCCCTCCGCCCAAAAGGGCACCCACTAGGACCAGGAGGAGGGCCCGGAACCAATTGCTTTTGGGACGGTAATTTCTCTCCATCTCCTCCCGGATGAGCTTCCGGGCTTCCCGCTCATCGAAAGACTGAGGATGGTCCTGGTTCGGATGATCCCCGTTTCTTGTATAATCTTCCATATTTTTCCCTTCTACCCCGGTAAGGGGACAAAAGTATGCCTTATTCATGGTTGAATTGAGCGCAGGCCCTCATGGCCCGGCCTTGAATCCTCCTTATCATAGGGGGAAATTCTGGAGGAAATATGTTACATGGTTTCGACAAAAAACCGGGAGTCTCCTCCCGGCTTTTTTTATTCTATGTCCTGACCCGGCCAGAGCCGGTCGTGGTTGATCTCTTCTTCAAAGAGGCGTCGGACCTCCTTGGGGTCCTGGGTCTTGGCCAGGATCCACATGAGCTTGCAGGCGGTGGCCGGGAGGGTCATGTCGTAGGCTTCCATGAGCCCCCAGGTTTCCTTGGCCACCTTCCCCACTTCGTAGACGGTCATGTTGGACCCCTCCAGGGGGACCTGGGTGGTCATGACCACGACCTTGCCCTGGCGGATGATCTCCGCTACAGCCTGGCGGAAGTCCCCGGTCTCATAGGAGGGCAGGCCGCCCACGCCAAAGGATTCGATGATGACCGCCTGGTAGTCCTGGGCCAGGCGGACCAGGCTCCGGGCCTTCATGGAGGGGAGGAGCTTGAGGACCCCCACCTCCTCCAGGAAACCATGGTGGAAGACGACCTCCTTGTCCACCCGGTCCTTGTCATCGATGTAGAAAAGGATATGGGGCTTTTGGATGGAGGCGATGAAGGGGAAGTTGATAGACGCAAAGGCGTCATAGGACTTGGTCCGCTCCTTCTGGGCCCGGGTCCCGCAGATGACCTTGCCGTCAAAGACCAAATTGACGTTGTGGGCCTTGGGGTGGGCGGCAAAAAGGAGGCTGTCGTAGAGGTTGATCCGGGCATCCGTGGAGTCCAGGTTGATGGGCTGCTGGGACCCCGTCAGGACGATGGGTTTGGGGGAGTTCTGGACCAGGTAGGAGAGGGCCGCCGCCGTATAGGCCATGGTGTCGGTTCCGTGGCAGATGACGAAACCGTCGTAGTCCTCATAATGTTCTTCCAGGCAGGCGGCCATCTTCAACCAATGCTTGGTCTCGATGTTGGTGGAATCCAGGTTGATGAGCTGGAGGGGGGTCACTTCCGCAAAATCCCTGACCTTGGGCACATAGGAGAGGAGGTCCTGGGCCGGGATCTGGGGGGTCAGGCCTTCCTCGGTCTGGACCGAGGCAATGGTCCCCCCGGTGGCGATGAGGAGGAGGCGTTTTTTAGTCATCCGACCCCCTCTTTCCGGCAAGTCCGGCCGGGTCCGAGAACTTATCCCGAAGGTAGGCCTCGAAGGGGCCGGCCAGTTTCTCATCCCGGAGGGCATATTCGATAGTGGCCTCCAGGAAGCCCTGCTTGTCCCCGATGTCGTAGCGCCGTCCGGCAAAGTCATACCCATAGGCCGGCCCGTCCTGGGCCAGGGCACAGATGGCATCCGTCAGCTGGATCTCCCCGCCTACGCCCGGTGGAGTCTTCTCCAGATAGTCGAAGATCTCTGCCTCCAAGACATAGCGGCCCAAGACAGCCATATCCGAGGGCGCTTTCTCAGGAGCCGGCTTTTCCACCACCCGGTCCATGGTCCAGAGCCGGCCTTCCATCCCGGCCCCCTCCACCAGGTCTCCCCGGACCAGGCTTCCTTCCAGGGACCCGTACTTGGAAATTTCCTCATGAGCCACCCGCTGGCAGCCCACGACAGTATGGCCCGTCTTCTCAAAAGCCCGGATGAGCTGGCCGATGCAGGGGGCTTGGGGGTTATAGACCACATCGTCACCGAGGAGGACAGCGAAGGGTTCTTTGCCGACAAAGGCCTTGGCGCAGAGGACCGCATGGCCCAATCCCTTGGTCTCATTCTGCCGGACATAGAAGATGTTGGCCAGCTTGTTGATGGCCCGGACCTCATCCAAGGCCTCCCGCTTCCCTTTCTCTTCCAGGGCCATCTCCAGCTCCACATTGTGGTCGAAGTGGTTTTCGATGGCCGTCTTCCCCCGGTTGGTCACGAAGAGGATCTCCTCGATCCCCGCTGCCGAAGCCTCCTCTACGATGAGCTGGAGGGCCGGCCGGTCGACGATGGGGAGCATCTCCTTGGGGGTAGCCTTAGTGAAGGGGAGGAATCTCGTCCCCAAACCCGCCACCGGAATCACTGCTTTTTTAACCCTCATAGCGTCCTCTTCCCTTCTTTTCCCTCCCGGTAGGGATGGGTAAAGTCCATGGCCTTATTGACCAGGCGGTCCATCTTCTCCTCCAATTCCCGAGTCTCATTCTCCCTGATCAGGACCTTGGAATGAAGCCGCATCCTCCGGCGGAGGACTCGGATTTCCGCCCTCTTCTCCATGAGCCGGTTGGCCTGTTTGACCAGCTGGAACTTGGTCACCAGGCGGGAAAACCGGGCCCTCGGAAGAACCAGGTCCTCCCTTTCCAAGGGCTCAATGTCCGCCACCAGGTCCTGGAAGTCAGGATGACACCCAAGCTCCCGGAGAAAGTCCTCCACCGCATTGCCCGCCTGGGCCATGACCTGGACCCCCTTCCGGGACCGTCCGACATCCGAAATCCGCCCGATATTTCCCGGATTCAGGTAGTCACCCTGCACCCGATCCGCCTCCCTCAAGAGCTCATCGGCTGACATCCGGAGGTAGTTTTCCAGAAGATCTGCCTCCGCAATCCGGTCCTCCAGCCAGGCCCCGGGATGGTCCATCCCCTCCATCATGCGCTTATATCGATTATCCATGCTTCCCCCTTCCTTTGATGTTGAAATGCGTTTAGTTATTTCTATTATACCCCGACCGGAGGGGGATAAGTCAGATCTTGGAGTATCCGGGCCCCGGCCGCTTCCCCTGAACAGGCCCGACATATCTGGTACAATCAGGGGGATAAGAAAGCACCGCTTTTCCCTACGCCCCGCGCCCCGCGCCATGCCCACCCCCGGCGCCCCACTCCCAGACAAAAAGAAAAGGTAAACACATGATCAAGACGCTGACTGACCGGTCCTTCTATATGGACCTTTTACAAACCATACGCCGGTCCGGGCTTTCCGTCCGGGCCAGTTCCCTGGCCTATTCCCTCCTCATGGCCTCCATCCCCCTCCTCCTCATCTTCCTCCAGCTGGCTTCTCTTTTCCTCAACAACCCCCAGCTGGCCCTGGATGGGGTCTGGAATATCCTGCCCACCCAAGTGGCCCAAGTCTTTCAAGAAGTCATCCGCGTTCTTGCTGAATCCCTTTCCACCACCAGCTTGGGCTTGGGAATCTTTTCCGCCCTCTGGCTGGGGTCCAATGGGATTAACAAACTCATCCTCTCCGTCAACCGGTCCCTAGGTTTCGACCTCCGGTCCAATGGGCCCGTCCGTCGGATATTAGCCATCATCTATACGGTCCTCTTCATCTTCTCCCTGATCATCCTCCTCCTATTCCTGGTCTACTCCCGGAACATCGGGGGCATCTTGGAATCCCTGGCCAAGACCTTCATGGTGGAAGAGGCCCTGGCCCCCTTCATCCGGATCTTCGAATCCCTCCTTGCCCGCCTCCTCCCCCCGGCCGGTTTCATCCTCATCCTCATCCTCTTCTATAAAACCGCCCCCATGGCCTCCAAAGGGACCATCCAATGGCGGGAAGCGGCCCTGGGCGGAATCTTCACCGGCTTGGCCATCCTCATCGTGACCGTGGTCTATGCCTTCATCATGGACAACATTTCCTCCCTCCCCATCTACTACGGCTCCCTGGCCGGAATCCTGGGCCTCATGGTCTGGCTCCTCTACATCTCCTTTATCCTAGTGGGCGGGGCGGAGGTCATCGCCAGCTACCGGAAGATCCGGAAGGAATAGCCGGCTCATTAATTTCTTTTTTGTTATATTTTCTGAATTTCTAGGGAATCTCCCCGTTTTATTGGTTAACAAGTTGAGGGAATAGGAGTAAAATAATTAAGTTCGTTGAAAGGGGAAAAAGATGGAATTATTAGTTATTATTCTGAACCATGAAGATCATTTTTATGCCCTGATTCCCTTACTCCAAGAGAGGGGGATCCACGGCGGAACCATCCTGGATTCTGAAGGCCTGGCCTCCACCCTCCTTCAAGAGACGGATTCCTCCCGCTTCAAATCCCTCCGGGCCATGCTCAACCAAGGCCGACCCTATAACAAAACCATCCTCCTGGTATTAAAAGAAGAGATGGTGGAAGTGGCCAAGGAATGCGTCCGCGAGGTTGTTGGGGATATCAGCCATGAGAATACGGGGATCCTATTCACCCTTCCCGTGTCCTCCTTCGAGGGTCTGACCAAATAACCGAAGATCCCGGGTCAGAACCTATTATTCACTCCCAATTCCTTTGATATTATTCGATATAGTTATAGAAAGAAGGCATTGTTTCGATGCAAACTTTATTTTATGTCGCACTCCTCTGGTTGAGCGGCCTATTTTTTGCGCGATTTTTAGGCATCATGAAGTTTCCGGACGTGACCGGCTACCTGGTAGCCGGTCTCCTGATCGGCCCCTCCGTCCTGGGGCTCATGCCCAAGGAAGCCGTCCAGAACCTCTCCATCATTAACGATATCGCCCTGGCCTTCATCGCCTTTTCTATCGGCTTGGAGATGGACCTGGGCAAACTCAAGAGCCTGGGTTCCAAGATCATGATCGTCACCATCATCCAGGCCCTGGGCGCCTTCCTCCTGGTCACCCTGGGCGCCTACTTCATCTTCCATACCGGCCTGGGCTTTGCCCTCCTCCTGGGGTCCATCTCCTGCGCCACGGCCCCGGCCGCCACCCTCATGGTCATCCGCCAGTACAAGGCCCAAGGCGACCTGGTCGATGTCCTCATCCCTGTCGTCGCCCTGGATGATGCCGTCTGCATCATCGCCTTCGGGATCTCCTCCTCCATGGCGGCCGCCCTCCTCTCCGGCCAAGCTCTCAGCCCCCTGACCATGTTCGTCTTCCCTGTCGGCCAGATCCTCCTGGCCATCCTGATCGGTATCGCCATGGGCCTGGTCTACTCCCGGCTGGAGCGGATGGCCCGGAACAAGGGAGAGGTCCTGACCCTGACTGTGGCCCTGGTCTTTGCAGGGTCCGCCCTGGCCCTCTACCTCAACCTGTCCAGCCTCCTCCTTCTCATGACCTGCGGCCTCTTCGTGGCCAACTTCACCCGGGCCAAACGCCGCCCGGCCAACGTCATCGACCAGGTCACTTCCCCTATTTTCCTCCTCTTCTTCGTCCTCTCGGGCGCTGACCTGGACCTGTCCGCCCTGCCTGCGGTCGGTCTCCTGGGCGTTTTCTACATCGTCGCCCGGGCCATCGGGAAATACCTGGGAGCCGCCCTCTCCAGCAAAGCCACCGGCTTCCCGCCCAGTGTCTATGGGAACCTGGGCCTGACCCTCCTTCCCCAAGCCGGCGTGGCCATCGGCCTCTCCGCCCTGGCCCAAGGCCTCTATGCCAACGTGGCCCCTGTCGCCGGCGCCTCCCTTTTCCTCAGCCCCCAAGCCGGGGGCCTGATCCGGACCATCGTCCTGGGCGCCACCATTGTCTATGAGCTCATCGGCCCCATCCTGGCCAAGCTGGCCCTTGACCGGGCCGGGACCATCCCCCATCCGGATAAGCCTGCCTCCCAAGCCAAGGTCCAGGAAATCACCGACAATGAGGGGAAAAAAAGAAAGCCCTCCCTGGAAGGGAAGGCCGGCTGTTAAAGAATACCGCTCATCATCCCCAGGCCGACCAGAAGGCCGGCCAAGGACCGGATGAACCAAGACAAAAGGAGGGATCCCCCTCCTTTTTTTTCGTTGACCCAACCCAGGCCAAAGGCCAGGACCCCATACAAGACGGAGAGGAAGAGGGCCCGCCAGAAGGTCATGGCCCCGAAAAAGAGGACAGCGGAAAAGAGGCCGAAGAGCATGGCCTGGCTGACATTAGCCACATCGAACTCATCCTTGTCGATGAAGCGCTTCAAGAGAAAGCCTCGGAAGAAAATCTCCTCGGAAAGGCCGGTGGTCACCAGGGCATAGACCAAGAGGACCGCCAGGCCTTCCGGGCCCAGGCCCCTGAGGTTTGGCCAGCCTGGAAGTTGTCCCCCTGCGAGGGACAGGGTCAGGACCATGATCAGGCTATAGGCCAGGATTCCCAGGGCAAGGAACTTGCCCGCCCCCTTGAATCGGACCTTCTTCAAGCCGATCCAGTCAAAAAACGGCCTTGTCCCCTCCTTTCTTTCGGTGAAAAGCCACCAAAGAAAAGGGATGAGGGTGAAGAGGGCCAGCTGGATGATGGCCTGGACCAGGATATTCTGGAAAAGTTCAACGTCCATAGATAATCTCCTTTATCTGAAAATGAGCCGAATGATTCAAAGCCGGGCCAAGGCTTCCTCAGGAAGCTGGCTG
>JAQYCE010000064.1 GCA_029003555.1 Bacillota bacterium
GGGGGTAATCTTCCCCAGAATATGGTCCCCGCAAAAGAGGATCTTGTGGTCGCGGTCATACAATCCCATTTGGCCGGGCGTATGGCCCGGAAGGGCCACCACTTCAAAGCGGTAGTCCCCCACAGGAATGACTTCCCCCGGCCCCACGGGCGTAAAAGGAAATCCCCGCTCAGGCCGGTAGGCAAAGCCCGGATGGTCCTCCATAGCCAGGCGGTCCTGGGCTAATCCCTCTCGTATCGACTCATCGACCACCGCTTTCCACACGGGCCCCTGGGGATCAACCGACCGGTTGACATAGTCCCCATCCGCCTTCCCCATGAGGACCTCCGTCCCACGGTCGACAAAGAGGGCCGCCAGACCCGTATGGTCCGAATGGAGGTGGGTCAGGAAAAGCCGATGGCGGCTTAGATCGATAGCCTTATCCCGGAGTATCTCCTCCATGCGGTCCCGGCAGATGGGCCGGTTGAAGGCCGTATCCACCGTCAAACTCTCTCCTTTGGAGAGGACAAGATAGTTGTTAATGGCTTTTAGCGGATTGTCGGGCAAAGGGATCTCCTCAAGAAAAATCCCCTCATGAACCTGAATCATGCGACCTCCTTATTATAGAAGGGCTTCTGTCACCTACGGCGGTAGCCCTTTTTCTTTCATTTCATCCTTCTTATTTTAACATAGCCGGGAGGGCTCGGCGGAATCGAGGCCTAGTCAGGGCGCCCACCAGACCCCGATACCCACCCCCTTCCACATGAAATCCCTTTCCTTTTTCCTTGCCCCGGCCTGGCCCGGAAGATATAATACAAGATAGATGGATGTATGCGAAACCCATGAAAAGGAGGTTCCTATGAAAAAGCTCATCAATCTAGCGGACAATGTTGTCGAGGAAATGATCGAGGGTATGGTCATGGCCCACCCGGACCGGATCAAGCGTGTCGAGGGCACCAATGTTTTGGTGCGGAAGGATGCGCCGGTGGACAAGGTGGCGGTGATTTCCGGAGGCGGGTCGGGCCATGAGCCGGCTCATGCGGGCTTCATCGGCAGAGGGATGCTGGATGGGGCTGTTCCCGGACAGATGTTCACCTCCCCCACACCGGACCAGGTCTTGGAATGCATCAAGGCGACGGACTCCGGCAAGGGCGTCTTCATGATTGTCAAGAACTACACCGGCGATGTCATGAACTTTGATATGGCCGCAGAGATGGCGGGGATGGAGGAAATCAAGGTGGAATCCGTCGTCGTCAATGATGACGTGGCAGTGGAAAACTCCTCCTTCACCACCGGACGCCGGGGCGTAGCCGGGACGATTTTCGTGGAAAAGATTTTAGGGGCCATGGCCGAGGAAGGCAAGTCCCTGGAGGAAATCAAGGCCTATGCGGACAAGCTCATCCCCCAAATCAAGTCCATGGGCATGGCCATCAAGGCCTGCACGGTTCCCTCTTCCGGTGAGGAATCCTTCCATTTGGAAGACGATGAGATGGAAATCGGGATCGGGATCCACGGCGAGCCGGGAATCCGGAAGGAAGCCCTCAAGCCGGTCAAGGGGATTGTCGAGGAATTGATGGACAAGATCCTGGCGGAGCTGGACCTGTCTGACGGGTCGGAAATCGCCCTCATGGTCAACGGCATGGGCGGGACCCCCCTCCAGGAGCTCTATGTCATCGCCCACGATGCTCATGTCTATCTCAAGGACAAGGGCATTGCCACCCATAAGACCTATGTGGGAGACTACATGACCTCCATTGATATGGCCGGATTCTCCCTCTCGGTCATCAAGCTGGATGAGACCTCCAAGAAGTACCTGGATGCTCCGGCGGACGCCATTGCCTGGCGGGAGGTATAGTGTGAATATTGTTGAAGTGAAAAAGACCTTCGGGGAAATGACCCGGGTCATTGAAGAAAACAAAAAGCTCCTCCAGGAGCTGGATACGGCCATCGGTGACGGGGACCACGGCTTCAACCTCAACCGGGGGATGCAGAAGGCCAACGAAGACGTTCAGAACATGGATTTCCCCGACCTCAAGGCCCTCTTCTCCAAGGTGGCCATGGACTTCATCTCCACCATCGGCGGAGCCTCCGGCCCTCTCTATGGGACCTTCTTCATGCGGTTCGCCCCTGTTTTCAGCGGAAAAGAAGAGATCACCCGGGAGGACTTCAACGAAGCCTTCCAAAAAGGGGTGGAGGGAATCAAGCAAAGGGGTGGAGCCAGCGTCGGCGATAAGACCATGGTCGACGTCCTGGAGCCGGTCTCCCAGGCCCTCCAGGAAGGCAAGTCCCTCCAGGAAGTAGCCTCACTCGCCAAGGAAAAGATGGAAGCCACCAAGGACTACCAGGCCAAAAAAGGCCGGGCCTATTACCTGGGTGAGCGGTCCATCGGTCACATCGACCCCGGTGCCTGCTCCTCCTGCCTCCTCATCCAATGCCTGAGTGGAAATGAGGACTAGCCATGGTTGAATTCCTCATCCTCTCCCACTCCAAAAACCTGGCCCAAGGGGTGAAAGAGCTGGCGGAACAGATGGCCCCCGATGTCCCCATCCAAGCCATTGGCGGAGACAGCGAAGGAAATCTGGGCTCCGACGGTGAAAAGATCATCCAGGCCATCAGCCAAGCCGGGCCGGAGGGCCTCTTCGTCCTCTTCGATATGGGCTCCTCCATGATGAATGCCCAGATGGCCCTGGAAATGGCCGACCCTGAGGTCCAAGACCGGGTCTTTCTGGCCGACCTTCCCCTGGTGGAAGGAGCCGTCCAGACCGCCGTCATGGCCCAGGGCGGAGACGATTTTCAAGCCCTCAAGGCCTATGCCCAGGAAAATAAGGCGGGTAAACTCTTTTAAGACGATCCCATCAAAAAAAGGACGGTGTCAGAAACATCTGACACCGTCCTTTTCTGTCCGAAAATCAGTCATCCAGGTCGATATTGTCCTGGAGGGCTTCCGCTATGCTCTGGTAATGGAAGGCAATCCGAGAAACCGAGGTCATGAGGGAGTTATACTGGAGGCCGGATTCACCGTCGCAGTCCCCCACCCCGATCCGGTCAAGGTGGTTGTTTTCAAAAACATCCAGGATGCCGTCGAAGTCTTCGACCACCCGGATGGCGCTGGAGAGGTCGCCTTCAAACTCGTCAAAGTCTTTAATCGCCTCATAGATCTGGTCCATGTAGGTCCCCATGATCCGGATTTCTTCCCGGGCCTTATCCGAGAAGACGACTTCACGCTCCTCATTGGCCTCCGCCAAACTGCAGATCTTGAGGATGTAGTCCCCGATCCGCTCGATGTCGGCCAGGATCTTCAGGTCGTTGGTCAACATCCGGGATTGGACCTTGTTGAGCCGGCGGGTGATCAGGCGGACCGTTACTTCATTGAGCTTGGCGTTGAGGTAGTGGATGGTCTCCACCTTCTTCCGAACCTCTTCCTCATCTTCCGGTTTGTAGTCTAGAACTAGGTCCAGAGCTTCACCAACCGCCTCTCGGCAGATATTGAGCGTCCGGGAAAGCTCCAGGTGGATATTGGCGATCAGGACCAAGTTATCCCCGAAGGTGTCCGACTTGACATAAAGGAGCTGCCGGGGCTCGGACCGCTTGGCCTCTCCCGGGACCAGGAAAGTCGCCAGCTTGGCAAAGTAGCGGGAGAAGGGAAGGAGGAGGAGGGTCGTGGAAATATTAAACACCGTATGGAGGAAGGCAATCTCCGCCGCCGGTGCAGAAGGCGCAAAGGCGATGATCCAATCTTGGATGGGCAGGAGGAGGGAGATGACTAAAAAGATCACCGTCCCCAGAAGGTTAAAGAGAACGTGGGAGAGGGCCGCCCGTTTGGCGTTTATGTTGGCGTTGATCGAGGCCAATACGGAGGTGATGCAGGTCCCGATATTCTGGCCCAGGACCACATAGTAGGAAATGTGGAAGGGAACCAGGCCCTGGTTAGCCAAGGTTTGTAGGATACCGACGGAAGCCGAAGAGGACTGGATGATGGCGGTAAAAATTGCACCGAAGGCAATGGCCACCAAGGGGGAAGACAGGGTTTTCAGGAAGTTGATGAAGAGAGGCAAGTCTCTTAAGGGGACCATAGCCGCCGACATGGCTTCCAGGCCCATGAAAAGGAGGCCCAAGCCCATGATCACCTTGGACCAATAGTTCCACTTGGAGTGGTGGCGGAGGGAGATCAGAAAGCCGATAAAGGCAATAAAGGGGGCAATCCGGGTAAAGTCCATGGCAATGAAGATACCGGTCACCGTGGTACCGATGTTGGCGCCCATGATAACGTTGATGGCTTGGGCCAGGCTCATGAGCTGGGCATTAACGAAGCCCACCACCATGACCGTAGTCGCCGAAGAGGATTGGATGATTGCGGTGACCAACATGCCCACCATGACGCCCATGAACTTATTGGAAGTGAGTCGGTTGAGGATGGACTGCATCTTGGAACCGGCAACCAGCTCCAAGCCTTCCGACATCAAGGACATTCCATACAAGAAGAGGGCCAGGCCTCCCAATAGAGAAAAGATATGCCAAATATCCATAAATCCTCCCGGATTTCTGATTTCAAGCAAATGGCCTACTTTAAAAATTAACGTGGTTTTTACACACTATTTTTATTATAAAGGATAGGATGGGATTTTCCCAGGAGGAAGGTGAGATTTTTCTAGGATTTAAAGAATCCCTCCTTAGCCAGGCTTTCCTCGATGAATTGGACCATATCCTCCACCGCATGGGCCCGGGAAGAGGCACAGACCTTGGCCGGCTGGTCGCATAGAAAGCACTTTCGCTCCGGAAGGCCCAGGTCCTCCCGACTGACCGCCCCCGACCGGGTCGAATCCGGCCCTCCTTCCACGTCAATGTCATAGAAGCGGCCAAAGACCTCATGGTCTTCCAGGGTGATCATGTCCCTTTTCACCCCACCGGTGTCTCGGTCCAGGACCAAAAAAGCCTCTGGTCCTGTGGGCAGGTCAGGAAAAATCTCCCGGACGACTGGCGGCTTGGTCGCAAGATCCAGGGCCTCCTCTATGGCCCCAAGTCCCTCCCGGAAGAGCTTCCGGAGCCATGGATTGTTCTTAACCGGCCCCGGAATATTCAGCTTAAAGCAGACCACCGTTGTCTCCGGCCGGTCCGCCAAAAGCCGGTCAATCCGGCGCCGGCGACTTTCCCGGTTCTCTAAAACCTCTTCCAGACTTGGACGATCCCCGTCCTGAAAATGATTCACCAGCTGCCTCCTTGAAGGTGTTTTACCTTGTTGTTCAAAGTGTTTTTTTAATGGTTATTCCTCGGATTCTATAAACTTTCTCTTTCTCCACCGATATAATAAAGTTAAGTTTAAAAGAGTTATCTTTTCTTTTATTCTATTTTTTCATCCGAACTTGTTTTTGTAAAGTGCATAGAAAAGGAGGAAGTATGGAACTGATCCATCGGGCTATAGCCGGCACCCTGGAATCCAGCGATGCCCAGGTGACCGTAGAGCCCAGCGATGCCCTCACCATCACCATCGAATCCTCGGTCAAAGAGCAATTCGGCCGACAGATTCAGGAAAGTGTGGAAGAGGTCCTGAAAAACCTGGAAGTCAGCAAGGGAAAAATCAAAGTGGAGGACAAGGGCGCCCTGGACTGCACCCTCCGGTCCCGCGTCCAAACCGCCATCTTCCGTTCGGTCGACCAGACCAGCAACTTGCCTTGGGGGGTGAAGCTATGAGAAGAAGCATTCGTCGTACCATGATGTTCCTGAACACCCAAAAGGCCTCCTTGGTCAAGGACCCCTACGTCTATGGGCCGGACTGCGTCATCCTGGACTTGGAAGATGCCGTCTCCCAGTCTGAAAAAGACTCGGCCCGGATTCAACTCTACAACACCCTGAAATACCTGGACTACGGTGATGTGGAAAAATGGGTCCGGATTAACGCCCTGGACACCGAATACTTTAAGGAAGACATCCGGGCCGCCGTAGCCGGTGGCTGTGACGGGATCCGGATCCCCATGTGCGAGACCGCCAAGGATGTCCAGCTGGTGGAAAAGCTGGTGGAAGAAGCCGAAGAAGAATTCGGCCTGGAGAAGGGGTCGGTCCTCCTCATGGCCGCTCTGGAAACTCCCCTTTCCATCATCAACTGCTATGAAATCTGCACCTCCTCCGACCGGCTCATGGGGGTGGCTCTGAGCGGTGGTGACTTTGCCCGGACCATGCAGGCTACCACCACAAAGACCGGGGAGGAATACTTCTACGCCCGGTCCGCCATCGTCCTTTCTGCAAGAGCTGCCGGTGTCATGTGCTTTGACACGGTCTTCACCGACCTGGACGATATGGACACCCTCCGCAAGGAAACCCAGATGATCAAAAATATGGGCTTTGACGGCAAATCCATCGTCAACCCCCGCCAGATTGAGGTCATCCATGACGTCTTCACTCCGAGTGAAGCCGACATCGCCTCGGCCGAGCACATCATCCTGGGGGTCAAGGAAGCCGAGGCCCAGGGAATCGGGGTCCTGACCGTCGACGGGAAGATGGTCGACATCGCCCACGTCGAAGGCGCCAAGCGGACCCTGAAGCTGGCCAAAGCTGCCGGCGTCTATGAAGGAGGTCTGGTATGAAAAATGCAGTCCATCGCGAAATCCCCGATGCCCTTCTGAAGGACGGCGTCGAAGCCTTCCAAGGGGCCTTCTATCGGGATAACTATGAATTCAAGAAAGCCGCCCCAAAAATTCGCTCCCAGGTCCAACCCGGAACATCCAAAATGCTGGATTCCATCAAAGAAGCCGTCGAAAAGACCGGCCTTAAGGACGGAATGACCATCTCCTTCCACCACCACTTCCGCAACGGCGACTACGTCTGCGCCATGGTTATGGAAGTCATCCATGAGATGGGGATCAAGGACCTCTATATCTGCGCTTCTTCCTTGGGCAAGGCCCAGGCCTCCCTGGTCCCCATGATCGAAGACGGGACCATCACCGGGATCTCCTCTTCCGGGGTCCGGGATGAAATCGGGGAAGCCCTTTCTTCCGGTAAGCTCAAGAACATCGCCACCATCAGAACCCACGGGGGCCGTGTCCGGGCCATCGAAACCGGCCAGGTCCACATCGACGTCGCCTTCATCGGGGCCTCCAGCTCCGACCCCTATGGCAACGCCTCCGGCAAGGGCGGCAAGGCCGATTGCGGCGTCCTCTCCTATGCCAGCGTGGATGCCCAGTATGCTGATAAGGTCGTCGTCATCACCGACACCTTGGTCGAAGCCCCCAACCTCCCCGCCCCCATCCAAGGAGTGGACGTGGACTATGTGGTCAAGGTCGACTCCGTCGGCGATCCCACCAAGATTGCCTCCGGGGCCATCCGGATGACCAAGGACCCCCGGGAGCTCAAAATGGCCAAGGCCTGTGCTGAAGTCATCGCTGCCACCCAGTGGTTCAAAGACGGCTTCTCCTTCCAGACCGGAGCCGGTGGGGCCTCTCTGGCCGTCACCCGCTTCCTCAAACCTTTTATGGATGAGCGGGAAATCAAGATGGGCTGGGGCATGGGGGGAATCACCGAGCCCATGGTGGACCTCCTCCGGGAAGGCTATATCCGTAAGCTGGTCAACGACCAGGCCTTCGACATCGCCTCCGTTGAGTCCGTCTACACCGACCCCGGCCATGTGGAAATTTCCTCTTCCCAATATGCCAACCCCATGAACAAGGGGGCTTTCGTCAACTACCTGGATTACGTCATCTTGGGAGCCCTGGAAATCGACACCGACTTTAACGTCAACACCGTCCAAGGCTCCGACGGGACCATCCAAGGGGCTCCCGGCGGCCATCCCGACACGGCAGCCGGTGCCAAGTGCACCATCATCGTCGCTCCCCTGATCCGGAGCCGGCTGGCCACTGTCCGTCGCCAGGTCACCTCGGTCACCACTCCCGGTGAGACCGTGGACGTCCTGGTTACCGACTACGGCATTGCGGTCAACCCCAATCGCCAGGACATCCTGGAAGAGCTGCAAAAAACCCGCCTCCCCTTAGTCACCATCGAAGAACTCTGCGACAAGGCTGAGGCCATCCTGGGCAAACCTGAGCCCATCCAGTTCACCGACCAGGTGGTCGCCGTGGTGGAATACCGCGATGGGACCATCATCGACACCATCCGCAAGCCGGCTTCCCGCTAGTCCGGGACTGGCTTTCAAGCGGAAATCCATCTTATTCTTGGAGGAAATTATGGAAAAGAAAAAAAACCTGAGACTCTTCGGAGCCCCTTGGTACATCACCCTGGCCTGCGTGGCCGTCATCTATCTGGGTGCCGCCCTGGGCGTCCTCAAGGGAAGTCTCCCCCACGTCATTGCCCTCATGCTGGCCATCGGCATTCCCCTCTATGAAATTGGCGAACGGATCCCCATCTGGAACACCCACATCGGCGGCGGTATCCTCCTCGCCTTCCTGGGGACAGCCACCTATGTTCACTTCAACCTGATTCCTGAGAACCTCTTAGAAGGGATTGATGCCTTCATGGGCGACCAGGACTTCCTGACCTTCTTCATCATCGTCCTCATCACCGGATCCGTCCTCTCCCTGGACCGGAAGATCCTGGTCCGGTCTTTCGTGGGCTACCTGCCTGCCATCCTGGGCGGGGTCCTGGGTGCCGCCGTCCTTGGCGTGGCCATCGGCCTCGTCTTTGGGATTGCCCCCGGCCGGATCATCACCCACTACGTCCTCCCCATTATGGGCGGAGGCAACGGTGGTGGCGCTGTCCCCCTGTCCGAGATCTATGAGGGGGTTACCGGCGATAAGGCCGTCAACTACTACAACTTTGCCATCATCATCCTGACCATCGGCAACATCTACGCCATTATCTCTGCCGCCCTCCTCAATGGTCTGGGCAAGCAAAAACCGACCTGGACCGGAGACCGTAGCACCCTGATCCGCGGATCTGAAATTTCCGGAGAAGAAGAAAAGGAAAAGACCGTCCTTCCTGAAATCAAGGAAATCGGCGCCGGCTTCCTGGTTGCCCTGGCCTCCTACGTGGTCGGTACCATTTTCGGCAACTACCTCCTGCCCACCATCTTCGGCTTTCCCATCCACCGCTTGGCCTACATGATTATCTTCGTGGTTATTCTGGCCGGCTTGGGCGTCATCCCTGAGGAAGTCCGGATGGGAGCTAAGCGCTTCCAGTCCTTCTTCACCAAGGTCTTCCTGGTGGTCATCATGGTCGGTGTCGGCATTGACCTTGACCTGGACGAACTCTTCGCCACCCTGACCTCCGTCGAGAACATCGTTATTCCTCTCTTTGTTGTCGTTGGTGCCATCGTCGGCTCTGCCGTCGTCGGCTGGCTAGTCGGCTTCTACCCCATCGACACCGCGGTCACTGCCGGTCTCTGCATGGCCAACCGTGGCGGATCCGGCGACCTGGCCGTATTGGGCGCTGCCGACCGGATGGGCCTCATGGCCTATGCCCAGCTCTCTTCCCGTTTGGGCGGAGCCATCGTCCTCATCATCGCTTCCATCTCCTTCTCCTTCCTCTTGCTCTAGGGATGAGAAGTCAAACCTACAAAAAAAGACCCCTGCCGGATTCCCCGGCAGGGGCTTTTTTTTGATTTTCTGGTAGAATAGGGGAAAGTAAACCCATCCATGAATGAAAGAGGAAGCCATGTCCCAAGTCAGCCTGTCGGAAGACGTCTACCGGAAAATTCGAGAAAAGATCTTCAACGGCACTTTTTCCGTCGGTATGCGGATGAATGAGGTCAGCCTATCCAAGGACCTCCACGTCTCCCGTACCCCGGTTCGGATCGCCCTTAAGCGGATCTATGATGAGGGCCTCCTGGACTACAGTCGGAACCAGGGCTACCGGGTCCGGGTCCTTTCTGCTGAGGATATTGACGAGATCTTCAAAATCCGCCTGGCCCTGGAACTCCTGGCCTTCCGGGAGGCCGCCAACCGGATGACCCCCCAGGACTTTGATCATCTTAATGAAATCATGGAGGATACGGCTCGGGCCATCGCCTCCAAGGACCTCCCCCAGATCATTGAGACCTCCGCCCGCTTCAATGAGGCTATCTATGCCTGTGCTAAACTCCCCCGCCTCTCCTTCATGGTGGAGCGGCTCGAGGAATACCTCCTGGCCTTCCGAAATGTCTCCTATAAAGATGAAGAATCCTCCCGTCGGGAGCGGGCCTTCTTTGAGCACAAGGCCATCATCAAGTCCATGAAAGAAAAGGACTTCGATACCCTGGCCCTCCAAATTGAAGACCACCTTCTTTTAGCACGGGACTATCTCATGAGCCAGGTGAATGAATTTGAAAAGACCCATGCCGACCTTTTTGAGCCTTATGACTGAGGGGGTATGGATTTTCTTTTAACAATAGAGTTATGCATCCGCTTCTTTGATCCCCTGAAGGGGATCTTTTTTTAAGGCCTCCAAAATGGTCCGGGCTTCCGGGCTGTCCAGGAAGGCTTGGCTGGGCGGAGGAAGGAGGACCTTGGCCTCCTCCACAAGCCCCTGGGCGAGCATCTTCCGGACGGTGGAGGCGGAGATGGCCTCTCCTCCTTCTTCAAGGCGGGGGATGATTTCCAGCCGGGGTTTGCCCGGATGGGGTGGGCCGGCAAAGACAGCCTCCATTTGTTCGTTATAGGTCCGGGTGGCCGGGCTGAAGGGCTCCTCCCCGACAAAACGGAGACTGATCCCCAAGGCCGGGGCGATGTGGTTTTTAAAGATCTTGGCGTCCAGCCGGGCCTGGATGGCGGTCGCCTGGTCAGCTTCCTTGAGGAAGTAGGAGGGGAATACCGCCCGGGAGACCATATAGGATTCGGTGGTCAGGACATGGACCCGGTCCAGGTGGGCCACCCCTTCCTCCATGAGCCTCTTTCTGACTTCAAAAGGAAAGACCGAGGAGGGGTCGGAGACGGCGAAAAGGTAGAGGACATTGCTGGCTTCTCGAGCTGCCTCCACCAGGGCCAGGTGACCCCGGGTGAAGGGGTTGGCGTTCATGACGATGGCCGCCACTTCCTTTTCGTCCCCCCTCTGTGTCTTTTCCTTCCACTTTCGGAGCCCCTCCAGGTAGGCCGGGAAACCCTCTTCGGCTCGCTCAAGGAAGACCAGGTCATCTCCCACCCTTTCAATCTCCCGGAAGGAGAGGGCTTCGAAGGCCCGAACGGATTCCGGCTTGGTGTAGACATAAAGCCGGTCATAGCCGGCACGGTAGATCTCTTGGATCATGGGAGAGAGGAGGGCATTGAAGACGGATCCCCCCCGGTGGTCCGGGTCGACGGCTACGCATTTGATGATGTTGTCCAGGCGGGAGACTGAACCCACCAGGGTCTCCCCCTCAAAGAGGCCCAGGGTCCGGTTGATGGATTCTTCCGGCCGGATCCCGGCCTTCTCCAGAAGACCTTCCCAGGCCTTCCGGTCATAGGCTGATTCTTTTACCCAAAGTGTCCGCATAGCATCTTCTCCTTGTCAGGCCCAGTGGAGGGCTTCCAGGGTCCGGATGGTGGTGAAGAGGTCCGCCACCCCTCCGGATGAGATTTTCTGATCGACATAGTAGGAAGAAAGGTCCTTGGCTGCCCGGGACCTCTCCTTGGGGGCCATGGTCAAAATCTCCCCGGCCCGGGCCTGGAGCTTTCTTAGCATAGGGAGGGAGGACCGGGCGATGGTGGTGGTGTCATCCACCCGGGCCAGAAGGTGGAGGGTCAGGTCGTCGTCCTTCATGGACCGGAAATCCTCCATTCCCTGGAGGAGGAAGGCATAGCCTGAGAGGGGGATTTGTCGAATATCCCGGACCCCCTCCCGATTCAGGAGGGCGGATTTGGGGAAGGCCCCCTCCCGGTAATCAACCTGAAGGGGGGCGGCCAGGTCCCGGAGATAGGGGGTCAGGTCATCCCAAACCACGTCCCTGACCCAGGCCAGGATGAGGAAGGTCTGGAGGAAGACCAGGCCCTTGTGGGTGTTTATCCCCCCTGTAGCATCCATCATGGCCTCTTCCACCTCCCGGCCCAATTGGCGGAGGTCCCGGAAGTCTTCCACACTGTCCCAGTCCGCCCGGCGGAAGGCTTCGAGGATCCCCTCCTGGGACCGGAGGAAGGTCCGGAAGTCCATGTCATCATGAGCCCCTTGGCTGGTCATGGTCACGCAACCATAGCCCAAGTCCCGGTCCAGTTCCCGGCCTATGGCTCTGCCCAAAGCATCCAAATATGTCCCAATCTCTCTCCCCTGCATATGATCCCCTCCTATTGGGTCTATTTTACCAAAGAAAAAGGCCGACCCACCGGCCGGCCTCAGGAAGAACAGGAAAAATACAGACTTAAATCAGGGTCAGGCTCTTCAGAACGAAGATGATAAAGAAGAGGGAAAGGGAGGAGAGAAGGGTGGTGTAGACCAGGATTTGTCCCGCCAGCTTTCCGTCGTTGTCCATAGCCTCGGCCATGGCATAAGAAGAGATGGCCACCGGCGAGGCAAAGACGGCCAGGAGGACCACTATGCCTCCCCCTTGGATGCCCAGGAGGGCGGCTGCTCCCAGGGTCAAGAAGGGAACCAGGAGGAGGCGGATGAAGACCGACCTCACAAGCTGGTGGGAATAAGCCTTGGAGGCAGAGAAGGAGAAGGCATGGCCCAGACCGATCAGGGCCATGGGCGTAGCCATGGATCCTACCCTCTGCAGGGGCTGGACCAGGATATCGGGCAGGTCCAATCCGGTAAGCTTCCAAAGGAAGCCCGCTAAAATGCCCAAGATCAAGGGATTCTTAGCGATCTTGGCCAGGACTACCTTAAAACCCACATGGTCATCCGACCCGTAGTAAGAGAGGGCAAAAATGGACAGGAGGTTAAACAAGGGGATGACGACAGGAATCAAAAGAACGACGATCCCCGCTTGGTCGTCACCCAGGAGGGCCGCCCCCAAGGGGGCCCCGAAAAGGATGTAATTGGACCGGTATG
>JAQYCE010000065.1 GCA_029003555.1 Bacillota bacterium
CCCCGGCATCCATGATCCATATTCCTTCTTTTGAGGACAGGACGGCATACTTGGTGCTAAGAATCTTGGCATAGCTCCTTGCCTGTATTTTTGCGTCCTCGATTGCCTTCCTTGAGACAAGGGAGAATTTGGCCTCAATAATAAAGTCGGCCTTTTGATGGCCTAACGATATCACCGGGTTGATAACAAAGTCCGGGATGAGCAAGTGGTTGTCATTGCCAACCCTTATATACAACTGTTTGAGATAGTCCGCCTCACTATAGCCCAATTTATTCAAGAAGGGCTTGATCAGCTGCGTCTCCACATCCTTTTCTCGGCTGATCCCCTCATGGTTCTCATAAGTCGTATACTCGATCCGCACGAGTTCTGCATTCGACAGGTCAAGGATGCGGTTATAAGCCGATGGCAGGATTTCCACTCCATTGATCCCTTGCATATTCTTTCTCACGATTGGCAGGCTCCCCAATATCTCATCTTCTCTTATCTGATTCAGGGGAATACTCTTTATCTTTACCGGATGTGAAATATAGGTGCATCGATAATAATAAAAGAAGGGATCATTGAAGCCAACGGAGCTGCTTCTCCAAATGGAATCGATGGCACTGGTCGGTGAGGTTAAATACATAACAATATTATCACCCACTTCTGTATCCGGGTTGCATTGCCAAGGGGTGATCACATCGGGATCAGTCGTATAATAAATATCATCTTTCGAACTCCCGATAAAATAGGCCCCTTCCGCCTTTGGTAGATCATCCACAATATAGCTCTCTGTTCCTCCAATATACTTGGGTGCATAATCATACAAAAACGCACAAAGCTCTGCCGGATTCAATCCATACTTGCACCTGAAATCTTGCAAGGCTTGGCAAATTGTACCATAAAAGAGGAATCTTCCCTTATAATCTTTCTTCGCCGGCAAGGTAGGCAATGGAATATCAAACTCCTGTGCGATTTTTTCAAATACAATATAAGTATGTTTGAAATAGTAAGGTACCAGCAAATCACCCAATTCTCTGGCAAAATAGGTGGTGTAGTATTCTATGGAATTCGAAAACTCTTCAAAGGAAACCTTTGGTGATTGATCAAAGACCTCCATATATAACCGGTACAGGGAAGAAACTGCAGATTCTACCGTATGCTGCTTCCGTTCAAAAAAATAGATGTTTTTTCCTTGGTCCTTATATACGCATAGAAGCTCATCCTCAATGTCCTGCGTGACGCTCTCACTGGGACAGAAAGCTCTATGGAGTCCTGCGATAAAATGACCATACTGGCCCGTATATTTGCCAAATAACATTTCTTGAAAGTGCCTTATCGTTCTTGAACCTTTGCCCTCTCTATAAATTTTCCAGAGATAAGGATTAAACATGGCCACCCCCTAATTTGATAACCCAACAAAACGATAATCTCCATGCGAAAACAGCTCTTTGACGCCGAGACTTAAAATTACATAGAATAGACCTGTTGTACGCCCCCTACCCCCAAGGAGACCGCCATAACAAAGACCTGACCAAAGGGCCCCTTCGGCCACACAGTCATGGCCGCCTTCGCCGCCGGAGTCAAGATCGACGCCTTCGCCTATATGCCCGTTCAGGACTTCGGCAACGCCTTCTCCACCTTCATTGCCCAAAATTATGGGGCAAAAAAAGAAGACCGGATCCGCCGCGGCCTGAAGGAGCCTGTCGCCCTCTCCATGGCCTGTAGCATCCTGATCTCCCTCCTGGTCTGGATCTTCGCCCCCTCCTTGATGGCCCTCTTCGTCAGCCCCGGTGAGACCGCCGTCATTCGGGAAGGGACCCGCTACCTCCGGATCGAGGGTGCATTTTACGCTGGCATCGACTGCCTCTTCCTCCTTTATGGACTCTACCGTGCCCTGGGCAAGCCCGCCATGAGCCTGGTCCTGGCCTATGCCCTCTCCGCCATCGGGGTGGTCGGCATCTGGTGGTCCGTCCCCATCGGCTGGCCCTGGCCGACATCGTGGGCATCCTCTACTACCTCCGCCATAGGGACCGGCTCATGGCTTAGAATGATATTCGAACGACTCACTCACGATAGACCAAACCGTTCCTTCAATTCCTCATATAGCTTGCCATCCCTGGCCAAGGGCATGGTGTCACAGAGGATGAAGTTGTGGTGGTCGATTTGAATTGTCTCGCTGAATCCCAAAATGTAGCGGAGACAGATTCGGTAAATGATTTCGGTCGGAGCACAGCCATAGACCTGGTGGGCAAAAATATGGTTCAAACGCTCCGACTCGTCTGGAAATAGGGCTTTCAGCCGGTCGCTTTGAAAGAGTCGGGTCACAATCGCGGTAATATACATCCCGGATTTCATATAGAGGTCGGCAAAGCTGGCCTCGGGATCGTCAAAGCAGCCGGGGTTCTCCTTTTCCAGCTGGTCTACCATCTCCTTCACCACCTTCTTTGGCGTAAAGATCTGGTTTGTCCGCTGGTTGGGGATGTAGTCAAAGATGTCCCCTTCCACCTCTTCATCAAAATAATTGGCCAGTTCCTTCCGTCTCCTCATAAATTCCGCCACCGCATCATTGAAGACCACCTCATCAAACAGCTGGCCGTGGAAATGCTTCCGGTGTTCTTCATCCCGAATTTCCCGGCCATTTTCATCCCTTTCATAATAATCCCCACCATCGCGGAGGAAGCGGAAATTATCCAGGGTCACGCCCTGATTTGTTTTCGGGTTGACGGTTACTTCCCAGAAGACCTCCGGTGGGACCAAGGCATCAAAGTTTGCTAGCGTAGTATCTTCATTCCCATAGGCCATCAGGAAAGCAGGAATGGTCCGTGAAAATCCACGGAGGTGGTCGCGGACATCCGATTCAATGGATTGCTTGACTGCTTGACGTTTTTCCGTCTCCACCGTCTCCACAATAATCTCCGCAGAGGCTTGGATGATCTCCTGGCTTTGAAGCTTCTCGTGAATCTTCCGGACCATGGCTTCGCGTTCTTCTTGGCGACGAGCCTCTTGCTCATTCTCCAAGCGGGTTAAGTCCTCCATGGTCGCCCCGGCCTCCCGGGCCGAATCCATTTCCTCCTCGAACTCCCTCTCCTGACGGTTACGGGTGATGGAGTACTCGCCATAGGCCTGATTGACTACCCCATCAGTCTGTCCCTGGATCTTTTTCTCTATTCGTTTCTGCGTGGACCTTGAGAGATCCCTGCCATATTCCTGCTTGGCCGTCTCCATCAAAGCCCCGGTAATCGGCCTGCTAAACTTCTTTTGTAATTCTTCCAGCTCCTCTTTTTCCGGCTTCAGATCAGTGGCCCGCTCTTCCGTGATCCGGTCAACCGTATCCTTTAATTCCCGGTCGATAGTCTCATAGACCTTTTCCCCAAATACGTCTGCGGAGAGACCAATGACCTTTTCCTTTGAAATTTCAACGTTTCCCTCACTGTTCAGGTCCAGTTCATCCCCTGTTCCTTCGGTGACCGTTAGGTCCCGAATAGCCCTTTTTTCTTCAATGGGCTCCATATTTTGAATAAGGTCAATAACTTCTTTGGGGGCATTGAAAATCCCGGAAATATTAGCGAAGAGGAAATTGGACATAAATCCACGATCCACAACTTCCTTAGCATGGATATGGCGGGGAACGGTCAACACCTTCTCGGCATCCAGCTCGACCATTTCTCCCTGGTCATCCTCCCCATAAACCGGGAAGAAATTCAGGAGTTCCCGGACATGTTCCTTCCGTCCATCAAAATCAATTCGCTCTCCCGAACTTTCCGGGATCAAATCGTTGGCAAATTGCTCGAAAATAGTGAGGGTCCTTGCCGGGTCAAAATCAAAGACATAGGCATTCTTCTTCCGGTAGCTATTCCCATCCCTATCGCGGAAGAGGCAGGGATTCTGGGCACGGAAGGCCGCCTGCATATAAAGAGATGGGGAGGCCATGTTGGACAACATCAAAACCGCCGTCCACTCCGGAACCGTCACCCCGGTCGTCAGCTGGCCTACAGAAAGAGTGATGGTTTTGTCATAGTTCCGGATGGCCCGGGTGACCCGGTCGAAGGCCTTGGCCGTCTCTGCCTCCTCATCCAGTTTGCCGTCACCGGCAGCCAGGATAATCTCGTAGTCCTTAAACACGGGGTGGATTTCCAGTTTCTTTGCCAAGGCCTTGGCGCTGGCTACCCGGTTAAGGAGCCAAAAGCTGTGTTTCAGCTCCGCCCGAAGTTCCGGGGTAGAGAAGGGAAACTTCTCCTGCTTAGTTAAGGCATCCAAAAAAAGGTTGACATCGCGGTCATGGACAAACTTCCCGGATTCATTGGTCCGGAAGAACTCATTCAAGTCGAAGGCATATTCTTCCACTTCCTGGTCGGCTAGAGTGATTCCACTTTCCAGTCGGTCACGAACAACTTCTGACATCTGGTAGGTATAAAGAGACAGGCGGGGGAGGTTAGCGTAAGGATTTTCCTCCTCCCTCGATGAGTCCCACTCACTTTTCTTTTTCTGTTCATCCGCATAGGTCCAGTTAAAGATGGCATCCGAGGGAAATTTATCATTAGCCAGAGCCTTGAAGGGGGTGCCTGAAAGATGGAGGGTGTGTTTGCGAGCGATTTGGTTAAAGGCCGTATCCGTTTTATAGGTATCCACGCCCTCATGCGCCTCATCGATAATTAAAATATCCCAGACAATGCCGGTTTCTGCACTGATTTCCTCCAGCTTGTCATACTGTCCCCCAAAATAGAGAGAGCCCTTGAGGTCCTGGAGGCTGACAAACTCGATGCATCCCTTGACCCGGTCTTCTTCCATGGCCGAGAGCTTCTGGATGTATTCCTCCCGGTTCAGGACAAACTTCCGGTCTTTTATCCCTTCCACCGTGCTCACAAAAAGATAGCCGGATTCCGGGCCAAAAAAGGTCTCATAATCCGAATACCAGGAATTGGCGATGGCCGGCCGGTTGGTCACGATCAGGATGTTCTCCGCCCCCAACCGCTTGCAGAGATCATAGGCGGACAGGGTCTTTCCGAAACGGGGCTTGGCATTCCAGAGAAATTCCCCTTTTTCATGGGCATTGAAATAGTCCAGGCTCATCCGAACCGCCGCATCCTGCTCTTCGCGGAGGACATAGGGAATCGCCACCTCTGACCGGTCCCCTTCCACGATGCCATGGTTTTGGGCAAAGTCAATAAAATCTTGGCGAGCCTCATTGGGATGGATCCGGAACCACTCCGTTCCAGCCCGACGGTCAATGCCCATTTTCTTCAGATAGGCATGGAAGTCCCTATCCGTAAAGGTCCCAAAGGGCTCCGTCATAAAGCTGGCCAACATATTCCACCAAATCTTGGCCTCCACCCCCACGGTGTGGGTCTGCTCCTTAATCCGAGTCTCCACATCCCGCTCTGTAAACCCGATCTTGGTCCAGCCCTCATGGCTGGGAAGGGACGGCGTGGTATAGGCATAGCACTGGGGCGTGACCTTGCTTGCTGTGCGAATCTGAATCCCCGCCATTATGCCATCTCCTTTACATGCGTTTCGATGAATGCAATCTCCTTTTCATCCAAACCGTACTTCCGATAAAGCTGACGGTCAATATCCCGAATGGGCTGGGACCAGTCGATGTCGGAGGAGGAAGTGAAGTCTTGGAGGGGGATAAGTTTCCATACTCGTCGATCATTATCTTGAGTAACTTTTAAAACACCCAAAAGGGCACGTGCAAACTTTGACTTGATATACTTCATCATGGCTTGCGCTTCAAATTCACTATCAAAAGCCCCTATTCCGATAAAGGATTGAGTGTACCCGATTAGGGGTTCCCCGATTAGGGGTGTACTCAATACTTCACCAAGTGCCCCCGATCCATTTGCCCGAGGAACTAAAACTTTCCATTTTTCTAAATTTTCGTGATCCATATCCACATATTTATTAGGGATAAATCTCGAAACCCGTTTGTTCTTCAAAAGACCAATCGTTTCAATATCATCATTATTACTCGGATCTTGGGTGAATAGTGGTATGTTTTTGAACGCATTGTTTCTAAAGCGTCGATCCTTCCCGGAAGACCCAATTACCATCTGTAAATCGGGATGATCTGCATATAATGATTCCAGATTATAGCGAACTTGAGTATAAACTATGGAAGCCACACTATGATCAATGTCACTGGCTTGGCTTTTTTCTACAATGCCACGGAGCTCAGGAAATGCATAAAAGGTGCCTATGGCGCCAAAGTCTCTATGGGCATCCCGATAGGTGATCGCTACACCGCCCTTGACGTCATTGTTTGGAAATATCTTTTTTGCATCAGCTTCATAGCGCAGGACCTTGAAATGAGGATCATTCAATATTTTACGATTCCATGCTTTGGGTGTGCTGCCTGCATCAAAAAGGGATCGTGCAGGATGGATTAGCTCGACCCGGTCTGAAACCAAAAAAGCCGCATCCATGAAGTCGTTATATACTGGTTTTCCAAAATTTCCATTCTCACCGGATTTTGAAAAATCCTCATTGTACGGCGGATTCCCAATCACATAATCAAACAGCTTCTTACTCACTTGTCCACCCCCTTTCATCCTTTTGAATAGCTCCGAATTGCCTCTTCGCCAGTTATAGATTTTGCAGGGCTGTGCCTTCCGCGTCTCTCCCTGCCCCTCCTGGGGATCTGGCGATGAGAACATGGTCATCTGTTCAACTTCCACTAAGGGCTTTCCCAAGGGGACACTATCCTTTAAGCCGTCCATTTGCCAAAGATTCCAGGCGATACGGTTGGCTGCCTTCCTCAGTAATGGGTCATCCGGACTCCTCCCCCACCTTTCCATGTGGTATTCAACAAAAGTCAGGAGGACGTTGATCCGTGCCACCAGGAGGTTGTCCCCCTGGTATTCATAGCCGTAGGTTGCCTCCAAGGCTCGGAGGGCCCACTTGACCCAATCGTCATAGTCCCCCGTATTCTCATTGACGATGCGGAGCTTTCGGTCCAGGATCCCAATCCGGCGGTGGAGGGGCATGAGGTCACCGGTTGAGACATCATACCGGGAAACCAGATAGGGAGCCTCCCCGCAGGTGATCTCCAGCCGCCGAGAATCCACATAGGCCTGCCAGGTCTTTTGGTCAGGGAATTCGATGGGGCCTTCTGTCGCTGTCCAGCTGTGGTCCTCCCCGGGAAGGTTGAAGACCCCTGGGCGACCGAACCAATCCTCGTCGCAGTAGTTATTCATGACATTGCAGAGCCAGGCAGGCGTAAACACTTCCGCCCGTTTCCTAGTCCGGGCGAGCTGAGCCTCCTGGGATTTCTCAATGCGGGGTTTGATGACCTCCGGATGATAGCGCAAGAGTAGGGAGGTGATGGGCTCCTTGTCGCCAAAACCCTCGCCCAAGTCCTCATAGGTATCCGTAGCCCAAATGATCCTCTGTTTGGTCGTCTTATCCTGCAAGAGCAAGTCCAAGGCCGGCGTAACCACAGCACTCTCAATCTCTATCAATTTTTCCATGGCCATGGCTCTCTCCCCATTCTTCTGAAATTTAGCTTCTATATAGTATTGTACAAGATATATTCCTTGCTTGAAAACTTTTTCATTCTATATATAGGTAGCCGAACATTGCCTCATATCCCTCCACAAACGCCCTGAATTCCTCCGGAATTCTCGCCAGGGCCTCTTCCGCCATCCGGCTCATGGCCCGCGTAACCCCGGTCTGTCTCGCATAGTAGGGCCAGGCCACCGATCCGGTGATGGCCCCGATGG
>JAQYCE010000066.1 GCA_029003555.1 Bacillota bacterium
TGATGAGGTCCTGGGTTAAAAAGAGATAGACCCTTTTCGCTCGGTCACGGATGGGGGCCTTGTCCTCCCCCCCGCGAAGGATGGCTAGGACCTCCTTGATTCTATCCTGGACCGACCGGGCAACCAAGGTATGGTCGGCCAGCCGGGATGCTTCCTCCTCCTGGCCTCTTTCGATCAGGGCATGGTAAAAGACCGGGTCCATGGTGAAGAAATCTTCACGGTCCAGGGTCCGGCCCATGATTTTCCGTTGGCTGATATAGGATTGGTAAATTTCAATTTCCCTGTTGGATAGACCCAGCATGCCTGACTTGAGGAGGCGGAGGTAGGCCGATACCGTGGGCCCTTTTTCTACTACTTCCAAGCCGGCTTCCAGGAGTTTCATGAGGGGGTGGAAGTGGACCGACCGCTGATCATCGTCAAAAAAGGGAATATCCTCACTTTCCAACTTTTCTCGGAGAAAGCCCCGGTATTCCTCCTGGTCCATGAGGATGACCTGGATGTCCTTATACCGGGCGCCATGGTCCAGGACCAGCTTGCGGATTTCCAGAACCAGGCCGTCGACCTCGCTTTCCGTCTTCCGGTATTCCCTCAAGGTCAGGGGAAGGTCCCCCTCGGGTGCCACCGGTGTCCGGTAGGAAAAGACGGAGGAGGCGAGATGGCCAAAGAGGTCGCCGGGGTCCTCTTCCGCCGGGATGAGCTCCACACGGCCACCCCTGTCCCGGGCCAGACTCTTGACCTGGCCCAAAAAGCGGAGGGAAAGAGCAAAGGCTCCGGCATCGGGAGCTAGGCGGTCCAGACCTGCGGAAAGGGCCTGATCAGGGGTCCGGTCATCCGCCCGCAAAAGTTCCCGGGCCAAGTCGATGTCCAAAAGCATAGAAAGGTCGACGGGGCCCAGGCTCAGGAGGGATTCCAGGGCATAGAGTTCCGTTTTCGAAAGGGAATGGAAATGCTCAAAGAAAAACCCGGTCCGGGGAAAGAAGGCTCCCCCTCCCTTCTTTCCATCCCTGACCTGGCGGAAGGCCTTGCGGAGGCGGTCATCCTCATCATCCAGACGGCCGGCTAAAGATCCTTCATAGGAAACCATCATCCGGGCCGTCTCCAGGAGCTTTTCCCGGGAGAGGGAGTCGGGGTCCATGGTCTCGGCCATGGCGGACAGGTCCTCCGGGCCGATCCCATATTCCTTAAACTCCCGGATCTGGTCAGCTAAAAGGGCCAGGAATCCCGGCCCTCGCACTTCCTTATTAAAGACCTTCCAGTCCTCGCCCTCCTCTTCAAGCAGGAGGCGGAGGACCATCTTTTGGCCTTCTCCGGAAAGAAGGAGGTCCTTCCGCCCCTGACCTTCTTCAAAAATATCCCGGGCCAGGGAGGAAAAGGACTTGACCTGGAGGCGGAGGAGGGTCTCCCGGTGGAAGAAGTCAAAAAGGGCCTGTTCCGCCTCTACCGTATACTGGTCGGGCACCAGGAGGATGGCCTTATTGTCCGGATACTCAAGCCATCTTCCGATAGACCGGTAGAGGGAGGCAGCTGCCGCATCCGGCTGGCGGGAGAGGTGGACACGGAGGGGGTTCAAATCTCCGCCTCCCAGGCCAGGTCCAGAACCAAGCGGGCCGCTCCGATCATCCCCGCCTGGTTGCCCAGGCTGGCCTTAACAATGGGTGTTTCTTTCAGTCCCTTAAAGGCATAGTGGCGGTAGCGGGTCCTAACGGGGTCGAGGAAAATATCCCCTGCCTCGGAGACCCCACCACCGATAACAATTTCTTCCGGGTCCAGGACTGCGGAAATAATGGCCAGGCCCCTTCCCAGGTATTCCCCGGTTTCTTCGACAATGTGCTGGGCTAAGGGATCGCCAGCCTTGGCCGCATCCACAATATGCTTGGCATTGAGGTCTTTGACCCGTCCCAGACGGGAGGGGATCTTCCCCTCTTCCAAGCCTTCCTTGGTCCGGCGGATGATTCCGCTGGCCGAAGCCACCAGTTCCAGACAACGGTGGCCTCCGCAGCCGCACTCCTTCTCCAAGTCATGGTCAAGAAAGGGGATGTGGCCGACTTCTCCGCCGGCCCCATGGGCCCCCTGAACCAACTTGCCGTCGATGATGACTCCACCCCCGATCCCCGTCCCCAAGGTAACCAGGATCATGGACCGGACGTGGGCGCCGGCCCCCTGCCAGAGCTCACCCATCGCCGCAACATTGGCATCATTATCCAGAACAATGGGACAGGTGAAATAATTTTCCAAAATATCGACAACCGGGACCCGTCCCCAGCCCAGGTTGACCACATTGGTGACCACTCTTTGTCCCTCAACCGGCCCCGGGATCCCAATGCCGATCCCCTTAAGAACCTCCAGATCCCCATCGCTTTCCACCAGGCGACGAGCTTCCTTAGCCAGGCCCTTGAGGAAGTCCTCGGGACTCACTTCGCGAGAAGAGCGAAAAACGCCTTCCTTCCTCTTGGTCCCATCCAAGGAGAAAAGGCCCATTTTTACCGTTGTTCCGCCAATATCAACCCCTAAAATTTTTTTCATCTTTTACCCCTCCGATCTTTCCTCTATTTTACCAGATTCCCCCTATCCTTTCTTGCCCCTCTCGCCTTGCCCCGGCCTTTTTTTTAGGGTACAATGAACACTGTTTTTCCGTTGTTTCGAAGTGTTTACTTGGCACCCACTTAAAAAATCAAGGAGTTGAATTCATGCAAAAATTTCATTTCTCGGCCAAGCTCTTGGCCCGCCAGGCCCTGATTGCTGCGGCCTACACCGTCCTCACCTACACCGCCCAAGGCTTTGCCTACGGCCCCATCCAATTTCGCTATAGCGAAATCCTCAACTGGTTGGCCTTCCTAGATCCAAAAAATGTCATCGGCCTAACCCTGGGCTGCTTCCTGTCCAACCTGGGTTCCCCCCTTGGGCTTATCGATGTCTTCTTCGGCAGCTTCCACACCCTGGTTGCCGTCCTTTTCATGGCCAAGATGTCCTCGAAATATATCGCCTCCCTGGGTCCTGCCCTCTTCTCCTTCATCATTGCCGCCGAGCTGGCCATCATCGGAGAAATTCCACCCTCCCTTTTTATGGAGACCTACGGGACCATCGCCCTCTCCGAATTCGTGATTGTGGCCCTGATCGGCCTGCCGGTGATGGTTCTATTGACCCGCCTTCCGGCCTTCACGAATACGGTGATTGACTGGACCATGGAGCCGGTGAAAAAGCTCGACTGATCAATAGTTTCTGACCAAGTGAACAAAAAGCTGATGCTGCAGAGTAGGTGGTTCTACGCTGCAGCATCAGCTTTTTATCAAGTATTTAAGTTTAGCCATTGTGTTTTCTTTTCCTCTGCGGTGGAACCTATAGTAGGACTTTTACAACAGCCCCTTTTTGCCTTTATCCTATAAGTTTTCTTGCAAAGTCTACGAAGGCATCGCAAGCGCTTTTTATAAATGGTCTTGTTTCTTCGATGAGTTTTCCATTATTGTCAAATAATTCGTTAATCTTAGATAGGTATACTTCTGGCTTGCTCATAGCGATGAGGTCTACACAAGTAAAGGATTGCCTTAGGGCAAGGTTACCTGATACACCACCCATTGTACCTATGGTTGAGCTAAATACTGTAGCTGGCTTGCCAGCCCAAAGATTACCTTCCGGTCCACGAGATGCAATATCTATGGCATTTTTAAGCACCGGGGCAAGGGACCTGTTGTATTCTGGTGTGATGAAGATAAAGGCATCACATTTTTTGACATCTTCTCTAAGTTTAATGTAAGCCGGGTGAATTTCGCCCATGTCCAGGTCTTGGTTATAAAATGGCGTCTCGCTTAGGTCGATGTTATATGTTTCAACATCTAAAAGTTTTTCGACTTCCTTGGCAAGATATTTATTCCATGAATTCTTTCTAAGTGATCCTACTAATAATCCTATTCTCATTTTTTCTCCTTAATCTTCAAATTTCAAATCATCTCTGATGATGACCTTTGTACCATTTGTAAGTTTTGCAGCGGTCTTCTCTTTAATTTCCTAGGACTCGTACTAGGCTTACGCCAGCCCCGTCTTTTACCCTAAAACCGGTTCGCTTACTTTTTATTTTTCTACTGGTCACTCTTGCCCCCTAACTTCTTAAACAAGGTAATAAGATCCTGCAATATCCAGGTTTTATTTCTCACCCAAGGGGTTCTCCATCACCTTGATCCCTGTCTCAGGAAGTTCCTTGGAATAGAGGGTCTCATAGACCTCCCGTCGGGCTTCCTCCACCCGCTTAACTTCTTTTTTTGACAACCGGGCTTTCTTGTCCGGATCCTGGAGATAGTCCTCCACTGAGAGTGTCTGGTAGTTTAACCCCTTATCATCCCGGGTCAGGCGGACCCAGAGAGGGGCAAAGTCCACGGACACCAGTCGGGCATGGTCCTTCCCTTTTTTTTCGATGGTCATGTCAACTACGACCCCGTGCTCCACCCGGTAGTCATCGAAGACCTCATAGCGCTGCTGGGAGATGAAGTTGCCGCAGGCATAAATAATAAAGCAGTCCCGGCCATCTTTTGCCCGGTAAGTTTCAAAAGGCCCCACCACATGGGGGTGGTTTCCGATGATGGCATCCATCCCCCAGTCGGCATACTGCCGATAGTTCTCCCTCATGGCCTGGGTTTCCTGGGTCTGGTACTCGATCCCGTTGTGGATGGACCCGATAATAAAGTCGGCTCCCCAGGCCTTGCAAGCTTCAATGTCCTCCTTGATCCGGTCAGCTTCCATAAAGTTAAGTCGTTCATCCAAGAGGGCCTTGTCGTAGGCCTTTTCAATCCCGTTAAAGCCGTAGGAATAGGCCAAAACGCCAATCTTGACCCCATTCACTTCCGTGATGATGAAGCGGTCTTTCTCCCCTTCCTTCCGAGTCCCCACCGGGATCAGGCCATTTTCCCGCATGAGGTCCAGGACCTGGTCCACCCCGGTCAGCCGCATATCCAGAGTATGGTTGTTGACAGTGGAGAGGACGTCGAAGCCGGCATCCTTCATGGCGGGAAAGATGGTGGCGGGGGTGTTGAACATGGGGTAGCCGGAGGCAGGCTTGTTGGCATCGTGGGAGGCTTCAAAATTGGCCATGGTCAGGTCGGCCTCACGGAGGTAGTCGGCCACCGGGGCAAACTCCCGCTTGGCCTCCTCCAGATCGTTGTCAATTCGCTGGGCTTGCTCGCTGTGGTGCATGATGTCTCCCGTTGCCTTGATCCGGACGGTGGAGGTCTTTTCTTCGTCAAGAGCTGGAAGAAGACCATTCCTCTCCCCGGATGCTTGGCTCCCTAAGCCGGGGTAGGCCTCTTCGATAGGGCCCTTTTCCTGTGGAACCGCCGGTGCCTGGACGCTCCCCCCACCCCCCTGGAAGGGACCGATGGAAAAGATAACCATGGACACCAAAAAGAGACAAAGGATAGTCAGGATGGTTTTTCGGAAACCCCTTCCCTGTGGGGGGGAATAATTCTCATTGTCCATCATTGCAGAGGTCTCCTTTACCAGTAAATATGGATGTTAAAGCCCTCAATGGCCTGGAGGTCACCGAAGAGGTCAAGAAGGGCCACCCCGTAGTCCCCCATCTGCCGAACGACCAGCCGGGCCTGGTCAATCTCGATGTCCCGGTCGGGTTCTTCCATGAGGACATCCCAAAGGGCATCCAGGTTGTGGCCCATATAATCCGGGAATCCGAAGATTTTTTTCATATAAAGGTAGGCACTTTCCCGATCCTGAAAGTGCTTCCCGCAGAGAACATATCGCTTCATCTTGGACTCCTTTCTTTGGGAATAATTTGGACAAAATGATCGTAGTGGTCGTCAGTGAAAAAAATCAGGCCATCGTTGGAATAAACCAGACGCTGGGGACCCCGGTGGTCCGTATAGCCGGCCATAATATCTGCCTCATAGTAGGTTCTTCCCTCCTTCTTGGGGAGGAGGCCTTCCCGGTTGCCAAAGACATTTCCGCCGATAATAGCTCCGGGGGCATCGGAGGTTTTCCAGCGTCCGGCCATAGCCTCCCCCTTGTTCAAATAATTGGGGGGAAGCTTGGAAAATTCCTTGACATATAGGGCCACATCCTCCAACCGGCTATATGGCTCTCTTTCTTCAACAGGTCCCCCGTAGGTCACCACTTGAGAGATGCCGGAGAAGGAGGGCTCGCCCCTGTCCTGGCAGGCGGTAAGCAGGACAACGAGGGCTAGGAAAAGAAAAAGCCTGGCCAAAACCCTTGGCCAAAGGCCCTTTCTCTTTTCTTCCCGAAGATTAATGACGGATTCCTTCTTCTCCGTGATTTTCTTCAAAGCGTGAACTCCCTTTCTTTAATCCAGATCAAATCCCTTGTTTTTCTTCCTTTCATTTCTACCCAAAGATTCCGGATCTAGACCAAAAATCCTCCTTGCCGGGAAGGAGGATGGCTTAAAGCTTATTCACGGGGTCCGCATCTTTAATGACCAGGTCGGCCAGGCGGTAGTTGAGGACTTTTTTCAGGTCTTGTATGGAGACCTCCATCTGGAGGCCCACCCGGCCCGCAGAAACATAAATAGTGGGATAATCCACCGCCTCCTCCTGGAAGTAGGTAGGAAAAGTCTTTTTCATGCCGAGTGGCGAACATCCCCCATGAATATAGCCGGTTAGGGGTTCCAGGTCCTTTTGGGGGATCATCTGGATGGACTTCTCCCCCAGGACCTTGGCCGCCTTCTTCAAATCCACATTCTCATTGGAAGGGATGACCAGAACATAGTGGTCCTTGGATTTGCCGACAAGGACTAGTGTCTTGAAAACTCGGTCCGGATCTTCCCCTAGGGCGGAAGCCACTTCTTCTCCGCCTACAGCCCCACTATCATAATAGGGATGGAGGTCATAAGGGATCTTCTTCTGGTCCAATATGCGACAGGCGTTGGTTTTTTCTTTCTTAGCCATAGTCTTCCTTTCTTTGTAATCTCCACACGATTGTCTCTTGATTCTCTGTTATAATAACCATAAATCCGTTACAATGGAACGGAAGGGTCAGGAATTTGGCCCGATTTCCTTTACGGGGATGCCCTGGTTTCGACAGGGATTTTGAAGAAAGATAAGCGAGCCGTCAGGCAGATGACGTTAAACAGGCAACTAAAATTAACTGCTAACGATAACGAATTAGCTTACGCTGCTTAGTTAAAAGCAGCCGGCCCTCCGGATGGACCCGTAACATACGGACTGGCCTCAACCATGTCGGGAAACTTCTTGTGCTAAGCTTTGCCCACAAGTTGGATTCATGAAGCTACCGGGCGTTTTGGCTTGTTTATTGGCTTAGCCGCCCGGGAATCAAATTCAATAAACTACGCTCGTAGAAGTTCTTTTGAATGAGTTTCTGGACGCGGGTTCGATTCCCGCCATCTCCATTCTGAGAAACCCTTTAAGAGCAGAACCGCCGAAGAGGCTTGTCACCAAGCCCTTTCGGCGGTTTTGTTTGATGTTTTTTTGCTTCCTCCCCAAATATGGAGGAAAAATCCGGTCTTCAACCATTTACTAGTGGTGGTTCATTGAAAATTAAGGGACCAACACTAGTGTTTTTGGCCCAAAATAGTGGTGGTTTGCTGAAAATGAGGAATCAACACTACTGTTTTCGGTCCGAAATAGTGGTGGTTTGCTGAAAATGAGAAATCAACACTATCGCTTCACCTCCTAAAATAGTGGTGGTTCACCGAAAATTAAAAAACCAACACTATGATGGCCCAAAATTCATAGTGGTCATTTGCAAATAATTGGAAATCACCACTACTATTGCTAGATGAAGACTCCAATATAGAATAACATCACCTTGATCATTCGCTAACGAATTCAATATAGACCACTTCCGTGGGATTCCCCAAACGAGGGATCCCACCCGCCGTATTGGCCAGTCCCCGGCTGACGACCAGGGCGCCATGGGGTCCATGGTGGACCCCCTCCGTATAGCGGGGAAAAAAGCCCTGGCCGGGAGCGAAGAGCCCCCGCTTCCGCCCTTTCCATGGGAATCGAAACTGGCCCCCATGGGCGTGGCCGGATAGGGTGAGGTCGATGGGGCGGTCGGCAAGCTCCTCCGCCCAATATTCCGGATGGTGGGAGAGGAGGATTTTTGGACCCTCCTCCTTTTCAAAAGCCTCCAGCCAGGAGAGGTCCGGTCGAGGCTCATCTTCCGGCCGGATCAGGAATCGTTTGAAAAAATAAAGTCTGCCATACATGGCGGATTTTTCCTTCTCTTCTACGGCCTCCCGGTCTGACCGGAAGGCCAGGGTCCGACCGGAGGTCAGTCCACCGATGACCAGGCCCCCGGTCCGAACATAAGCATTGTCCAAAACCCGGACACCCTGGTTTTCCAGCTTTTCCAGGTCCCCCGCCTCCAGGTAGCGGTCATGGTTCCCTAATGAACAAAAGGAGGGGGCAATGGCTGAAGCCCGGGATAGAAAGGGGAGGACAGACTGATCCAGCTGTCTTTGAACATCCGACCGGGTCAGTTGGCGGCCAAGGAGGAAGTCCCCCGCCATGAGGATGAGGTCGGGGGCTTGCTCCCGGAGGGAGTCCAGGACG
>JAQYCE010000067.1 GCA_029003555.1 Bacillota bacterium
GGATAGGTCGCATTCAATATAGGTCGACCCGATTTCGTTTTTCTCCCGGTTGATGGCCTTATGGCGATATTCCGGTTCCAGCTCATGGTTTCCCCCTTCTTTAAGAAGAGTCATGAGCTTTTCCTGGGTCTTCTTGGTATCGATCTGCCAACCGTAGATTCCGGGAGGGACGGTCACTGTCCCCCGGTTGGTCGTTTTAAACTCCCGATCCGTTCCGTAGGTATCGGTCTTCTTGGCCATGTCCCTGACCCAGTCCATGACGGCATCCGGGTCGATGGCTACCTGCTTATCCTCACCCTTCTTCAGGCACTGGACCACTTCCTCCGGGCCAAAGGTGAACTTCCGGTCCACGAAGTCATAAACCACCTTCACACGGGTGATCTTGTCCAAGCGATCAAATTCTTCCTTGAGACTAGGAGAATCCGCAGTAATCTTCGGCTCCTCATAAAGTTCCTTGATATCCAGGTCCTTTACGCCCTTTTGGAAGGCATCCAAAATTTGGGCTTTCAAGCCTTCATAGTCCACCCTATTTCCCTTTTCCTCAGGGACAATCCGGACCCCATCCTTGGAAACTTCGATCTTGGCATCCACCGGAGCCGGACCATTGGGAACCAGGCCCGCATTATTCAGGATCCGGTCCAACTTGGCCTGGTCGTAATGGACATCATACTCTACGGTATAGGGGTGGTGCTTAAAAGCTTCAACCGGCCATAAAAAGGCGTTTTGACTAGGAGCCTGCATTCCGTTATTGGTCAACTCCAATTGGATGTCCTTGGCCGAAACCGATAACTTCGTCCCGTCCCTACCTTCGATGGCCAGCTCGTCGGAATACTCACTGGACTTGAAGACTTCATCGAGGGGGCGGAAAGATCGTTCCATCCCATTGACCGTCGTATTGGGGAAGGTGTACCTAGAAAAGTAGTAGCTTCCGCCAAGGTAGAGGGCAAGCAGGAGGACGAGAAGGATTATCCAAAACCATTTTTTGCTTTTCGTCTGATCCATTATTGTCATCTCGGAAGAAGCCTCCCGAGTACCATCCTTTCTTTCACGGCCATTAGGCCCTAGTTTCTGTGATCAGCTGTGAGTTATTGTTCTATACTTTCGAGGCTCAACTCCACATCCCAATTGACCTCCCCATCGGGGAGGAGGCTGGGCGCCTTTCCGGCATCCATGGCCTTTTCCAGGTTTTCCAAATAGCCATTGGTGGGCCGGAGGGAGAGCTTCCTCTCCCCACTGGTGGGAGACCTTTCAATAGACCCTGCAAGATAAGGTAGGGCTTTGGCATCCCAACGAATCTTGAAGACTACCCCATCCGAAGGATAGTGGATGGCGGCCAACCCCTCATCAACCCCTTCCGGGGAGAAGAAGGCCAGCTTCCTGTCCAAGGGGATCTTTTCTATTTGGCAAAAGTCTTTTTCCAGGGCTTTACCGGTCTCCAGATCAAGATAGGGGTAGGGTCCCGGGACTTCCAAAAAGGCATCCGGTTTGGAGACTGCCAGAGCGTAGAGAGACCACATCCAGGCCTGGGGAGAAACCGTCTCGTTGAGAAGACGATAGTGAAGGAAAACGGAAGATCCGGATAGGGTCACCGTCCGTTCAAAATAAAAGGGCAAGGCAGAAAGGCGGACCGATGCTGTGCAGGTCGTCTTGGAGAGGTCACTCTCCCTTACATTCCAGTTTCTTGCCCAAACATCTCCATAGCTGTGGATATGGCCCACATTCTTGATCTGACAGCCTTGCTTGGAGGGAATGCAGTCATCAATCCCAGACCGGTCCAAAGACCTATAGGACATGCCCGGAAAGGGGTTGAAATAGCTCCTTCGAAAATCCTTTGACTCCCGGGCCTCCTTGGGTTTATAGAGGAGGTCAAAAATTTTGGGCTTATAGTAAATCTCCCGGATCTTAAAACCCACCTCAGGGAGGAGGCGGACAACCAGGTTTTCGTTCTCAAGGAGAATTTCCCGGCTGGGCCAGTTCATTTTTTGGATATCCAGGGCTGCATCTTCGTCCATGGTCCCCTCCAGTCTTCAGCTAATTTCTTACCGCAATGGGCTACCTTCTCATTATACTACTCTTCCCCCTGACTTTCTTCCCGGAATCGGTCTTCCGGCCGGGTAACGTCGACAGCCGGGGAGGCTGTCCTCTCGATCCGCATATCCAGCCGAGCTTGAGGGTAGAGAACGCCAAGGATGGCAGCCATTTCTGCCACCAATTGGTCATCCGTGTCCTTGACGGAATAGGGAACGGCAAGGCCGAAGGAAATGGTCAGGGCTTCTGTCCGGAGGTCACCCATTTTGTTTAAGTCGGGGCCTTCCGGGTCAGAATCAGGTCCGGCTCCCGGGGTGATCTGGAGGTCAAAGACCTGACAGCCCCTGTGGCTCCCTTCCACTAACCGCCTAACCTTATCCCGAGCCTCATTGATGGCCGGATTATCCATAATCATGGGGTCGATATGGATGGTGATGTCAATCCCTTCCTTAGCCAGGGACCTTTCGATGGCGTCCGCCTCGGCATGGGCCCTCAATAGGGACAGGCGGGCGTCAACCATGATATCGCAGGTCACATAGGACTGGCCGGGACCATAGTCATGGATCTTGAGATTGTGGATTTCCATCACCTCGGGGGACTCCAGGATCCGGTCTTCGATTCTCTTCACTAGGTCAGGGTCCGCCTCCTCCCCCATGAGCCGGTCGTAGTTCCGGCTCAGGATGTCCAGGCCGGCTTTAATGATGAGGAGGGCAACGACCATGGAGATGGGGCCATCCAAGGGGACCTGGAAGAAGTGGGTCAAAACGAGGGAGAGAAGAATCCCCCCTGTCATCAGAACATCATTGGCTGAGTCCTGGGCTGTGGCCATGAGGACGGAGGAGTTCAGGGCCCTCCCCCGCCGGCTGTAGAAGGTCTGCATCCAAAGCTTGAGAGCCATGGAAAAGACCAGGACAGCGACCTGGATGGCCTGGATTTGGCCCATGACAGGATGGATGATCTTGTCGACCGCCTCCCGTCCAACCTGTATCCCTAAGAAAAGGATGAGGAGGGAAATCACGGAAGAAGCGATATATTCGAAGCGGGCATGGCCGAAGGGATGGCCTTCATCCGAGGGACGAGCGGCAACCACGAAAGACGAAAGGGAGATGAGGTTAGCCACACCGTCCGAGAGGTTATTCATCCCGTCAGCCGTGATGGACAGAACCCCGGTCAAATTGCCGATGATGATTTTGGATAGGGCAAGGATGGTGTTGGCCAAAAGCCCCACCAGGGAGGTGGTCAATCCCTGCCGCTTCCTTCCCTCTCCCCCATCGTGGGAAGAGCAATTCACTTTTTCCTTGGACTTGTCAAACATGGCTGACTCCATAAAATGTGAAAAATGCCCTCATAAAGAGGGCATGTCACAAGACCGCTTGCTTAGCAAACTAGTCTTCCTTTACAACTTGTTCTTTCTTGGACCCTGCTTCCACCCATTCCAGGATGGCCATTTCGCTTCCATCACCACGGCGGGGGCCCAGCTTGAGGATCCGGGTATAGCCGCCGTTGCGGTCAACGTATTGGGGAGCCAGGTCCTCGACCAGCTTTCTTGCCAGTTCCTTGTCATAGATGTAAGAGGAGATGGCCCGCTTGGAATGAAGATCATTCTTCTTGGCGAGGGTCATCATCTTCTCCGCCATCTGGCGGGTTTCTTTTGCCCGGGTTACCGTGGTGGTAATCCGGCCATGTTCAATGAGGGAAGAAACCTGGTTGCGAAGCATGGCGCTCCGGTGGTCGCTTCTCCTCCCTAATTTTCTTTGAGTGGCCATTTCATGCCTCCTTGTTACTCTTCTTCCTTTTCCTCGAGCTCAAAGCCATAGGCCTTGACCATGTTCTCCACTTCCGCATAGGACTTCTTGCCGAAGTTGCGGATCTTGGCCAACTCCCGAGCATCGGTTGCCAAGATTTCTCCCAGGCTGTTGAGCCCGGCCCGTTTCAGGCAATTATAGGAACGAAGGGAGAGGTCCAAGTCCTCGATGGGCTTCTGAAAAAGTAACTCTTCCTCATTATTCTCTTCTTCGCCTTCTTCTTCCTCATCCAAATGAAAGTCAGGAAGCTCGGTAAACAGGGCCAGGTGGCTGATGAGGATCTGTGAGCCCTGGGCCACCGCCTCCTGGGCGGAAATGGTCCCATTGGTCCAAACCTCCAAAATCAGCTTATCGTAGTCGGTAATCTGCTGAACCCGGGTGTTTTCGATGGAGAAATTGACCTTGGTCACCGGGGTGAACAAGGAGTCGATCGCAATGGTCGTAATGGGGTCATCGGGATTTTTGTTGGCATCCGCCAAGGCATAGCCCGACCCATCCACGACAACGAGTTCCATATGGATCTCGCCTTCGCCATTGACCGTGCAGATGTAGTGGTCCTTGTTGATGATCTCCACCTCTGTGGTCTCCTGGATGTCCTTGGCCGTAACGATCTTGGGCCCGTCCACATCCAGCCGCAGGGTAACCGGTTCCCCTTCTCCCTGCAAGCGACGGATCGCAATCCCTTTTATGTTGAGGATGATCTCCGGGACATCTTCAATGACGCCCGGAACTGTTGAGAATTCATGAGGGACGCCTTCATCGAACTTGATGGATGCCACAGCCGCCCCCGGTAAGGAGGAGAGCAGGACCCGACGAAGGGAGTTCCCAATCGTCGTCCCATACCCACGCTCCAGAGGGGACATGGTGAAGCGGCCATAGTGCTTTTCCTCGTCCAGCTCAAGAATTTCAACCTTTGTATTGAGTTTGTCTGCCACGGATCAAGCCTCCTCTACTCTTGCGACTTCTTTCCAAGTCTCTTTTGTCCATAAATGATAAATCACAGGGATTACTTGGAGTAAAGCTCGACGATCTGGGTTTCTTCAATCGGATAGTCGATGTTTTCACGCATTGGTTCAGACAGGATCTTGCCCTGGAGTTTTTCCGTGTCCACTTCCACCCATGGCATCTGGTTCCAGACATTCTCCGATGTATTGGAGAAGAAACCGTTCTGTCTGGAGGAGGGCTTGACGTTGATCTGGTCGCCCACTTCCAGGGTCATGGAAGGAATGGTGGCCTTTTCTCCGTTGAGGAGGAAGTGGCCGTGAACGATCAGCTGACGAGCTTCCGCCCGGGTCTGGGTGAATCCCATCCGGTAAACGACGTTGTCGAAACGCATCTCAAGCAGCTTGAGGAGGTTCCAACCGGCCTGACCCTCCATCCGTTCAGCACGGGTGTAGAGTCTGCGGAACTGCTTTTCGTTCATTCCGTAAATGAATTTTGCCTTCTGCTTTTCCCGCAGCTGCATACCATAGTCGGAGAGCTTGCGGCGACGCTGTTCCGGATTCCGGCGAGACTTCTTGTTGATGCCCACAACCTGGGGTTCCAACTCGAGCGCACGGCAGCGTTTTAAAATTGGTCCTGTGTATCTTGACATTATTCCCTCCCGTTACACTCTTCTTCTCTTCGGTGGACGGCATCCATTATGGGGAATGGGTGTGACGTCCTTGATCATGGTTACCTGGAGTCCGGCTGCCTCAAGGGCACGGATGGCGGATTCACGGCCGGGGCCCGGTCCTTTAACATAGACCTCGACGGTCTTCAGACCCTGGGTCATGGCCTCTTTCGCTGCGGTCTCCGCAACCATCTGAGCGGCGTAGGGAGTGGATTTCCGGTTCCCCTGGAAGCCCAGCTGACCGGAAGAAGACCAGGAGATGGCATTTCCGTTTAAGTCAGTAATGGTCACCATGGAGTTGTTGAAGGTGGAAAGAATATGGGCCTGTCCGGCGCTTATATTCTTTTTTACCTTCCGCTTCCCGCCACGGCGGGTTGTTTTTGCTGGTTTCTTAGCCATGTTCTCCCCCCTTATCTCTTTCTACCCTTGCGGGTCCGAGCGTTGGTTTTCGTTCTCTGACCCCTTACAGGCAGGTTTCTTTTGTGGCGGATCCCACGGTAGCAGTTAATTTCGCGAAGACGCTTGATGTTCAGAGAAACATCCCGGCGCAGGTCACCTTCCACATGGTAGTGGTTGATCTGCTCACGGATTTTCTGCACTTCATCGTCGGTCAGGTCACGGACGCGAGTGTCCGGATTGACCCCTGCATTCTTCAGAATTTCATTGGAGCGGGAACGACCGATACCGAAAATATAGGTCAGGCCGATTTCTACTCGTTTGTCTTTTGGTATATCAATACCTGCTATACGTGCCAAATTCCTTCACCCCCCGTTATCCTTGACGTTGCTTATGCTTCGGATTTTCACAGATCACCATGACGCGACCTTTGCGTTTGATGATCTTACATTTATCACACATCTTCTTGACAGATGGTCTCACTTTCATGGCTTCCTCCTATTTCTTCCTCCATGTAATTCTCCCCTTGGTCAGGTCATAGGGAGAAAGTTCCACGGTCACATGGTCTCCTTCGAGGATGCGAATATAGTTCATCCGCAGTTTCCCGGAAATATGGGCCATGACTTCATGGCCATTCTCAAGACCGACAATAAAGATGGCATTCGGAAGGCGCTCTTTGACGACGCCCTCAACTTCAATCACATCTTTAGATGACATTCGCTCTCCTCCTTCGTTTGGGTCGCTTTGTCTTGGAAACGAATCAACATTTTCCGAACCCAGGCATTTTGGAAACCGGTCTTTGACAGTCTTGCTTCTTCCAGTGGCAGTACATGGTGGAAAGCTTGCAAATGCTTGACCCGCTTCTTCTTCGGCTTTTCCAGGGGACGGCTGTCCCCATCGACGACAAGGACATGCTTGGCGTCCACAATATCGAGGACAACCATGACCTTCCCTTTATCGTGGCCCGCCTTCGAGCGGACGACCTGGCCAATGGCGAGTTCGCATGGGCGGTTCATCTTCCTTTCCTGCGTCATTGAATCTCCTGCAGGGCTTTTTGGACGTCATCCGCCACCCGGTCAACCGGCT
>JAQYCE010000068.1 GCA_029003555.1 Bacillota bacterium
AATCTCTTCCAAGGTATGTTGTTTGAAAAGGAGGACCGAGGAATGAATCTTCTCTTGCTGGGCAAAATCCATGGCACGGTGAATAAGGGACTGGTGGCCCCGGTGGATGCCATCAAAATTGCCCAGGGCCATGGACTGGTCGGCACTTAAGGGTCTATCCTTTTGATCACAATCGATAATCTGCATGTTTTCCTCTGATATTTCTAAGAATGGGGAAGCTTGTCTATCCCTGCTTTTCAGCCAGGACCTTCTTCATTCGGAGTTTATTCTTCTTAGAATCATAGTAGCCCAGGCCGATGAAGCCCGAGGGATCATAGACTCGGTAGATAACATCAGCCTCCTGAGCCTTATCTTTGGGCCAGGCCGTAAAGCCACCGTCCTGGAGGATCTTGCCCTCCCTTGCGCCCAGCTCAATGATGGGCAGGTGGGGTATGGACTGATCCATGGGCAAAAGGAGGCCTTGGATCTCGTCTTTGGTCATGGTCCGAAGCTTGGAGATGGGATGGGCCCGGTCGATGGTAAAAGGACCCACCTGAGTTCGGACCAGGCGGCTGGTCGTGGCATAGGATCCCAAAGCCTGACCCAAATCATCCACTAAGGTCCGGATATAGGTTCCCTTGGAACAGGTGCAGGAGAAGTCGATCCCGTCCTCTCGAAAGGCTAGGATCGAGAAGTCATGGATGGTCACCTGGCGGGGCTTCCGCTCCACCTTCTTGCCCTGACGGGCCAGATCGTATAGCCTTTGACCGTGGACCTGGACGGCCGAATACATGGGCGGCAGCTGGGAGATGGTCCCGACGAAAGTGGCCATGGCCTCTAATATGGCCTCCCGGCTGAAATGGGTCTTATCGGATCGGTTGATAACCTCCCCATCAAGGTCCAGAGTGTCCGTCTGGATGCCGAAGACCAGGCTTCCTTCGTAGGTCTTGCCCTGCTCACTAATATAGTCCGCAAGCTTAGTCGCCCGTCCGAAACAAATAGGAAGGACCCCCGTGACTTGGGGATCCAGGGTCCCGGTGTGGCCCATCCGCCGCTGGCCGGTTGTGCCGCGAAGGATGGCGACCACATCGTGGGAGGTCATATCCTTTTCTTTGAAGACATTGAGGACGCCCTCCATCCTACTCCTCCTCACTCATAGTGAGCGCCTGAAGGTCCAGGTCCTCAAAGTATTGGGTCATGGTCTCCAGGGCCTTGTCTTTGGGAAGGTCCAGGGTGGCACCGGCGGCTTTGATGTGTCCCCCACCGCCAAAGGCGCGGGCCACGGACTCCACGCTGAAGAAGCGCTTGGACCTTAGGGAGAGCTTGGTCTCCTCTTTGCCCGTTTCTTTCAAGAGACAAGCCACTTCCACCCCTTCCAGATTCCTCAGGACGTCGACCACACCTTCGGCCTCGCCCATGGTGATATTGTAGTGCTTGAGGTCTTCCTGGGTCACGGTGGCCAGGACCACCTTCCCCTCCTGGAGGAAGGTCGCCCTTTCAACGACCGCTCCCTTGAAAGCGAAGAGGCGGGGCTGTACCGATTGGTATTCGTGGAGGTAAACCCAGGCGGGGTCCGCTCCACGGTCCATGAGATCCGCAGCCAGGCGCAGGCACCGGGCCCCCGCCGTATCATACAAAAAGCGGTTGGAGTCGGTGGTGATGCCCGCAAAGAGGGCCGTGGCGGCCTCTTTGGGAAGGTCGAATCCCTGGTCGATCAGGAAGTCGGCGATGATCTCGCAGGTGGATGAGGCCTCCTTAATCTGGCAGATCAAATCACAGACTCCCTCATTGACCTGATGGTGGTCGAAGTTGAGGGAAGTTTTGGCCTGATCCAGGAGGACGGCAGAATCCTTGAGGCGTTCCCGGTCGCCCAGGTCCACCATGATAAAGAGATCATAGGTTTTGTCCTTATTGACCGGAACCAGGCGGTCAAAGCCGGGGATGTAGGAAAGATGACGGGGGGTCTCATTGTGAACCATGTCCACCGTCTTCCCCAAGGCCTCCAGGCTAAGTCCCAGGCCCAAGATGGATCCCAGGCAGTCCCCGTCAGGGTTAACATGGCCTGAGATGGCGATGGTTTCCGCCTCATGGATGGCCCGGGTGATCCTAGGCCAGGTCGGATGGGTCATGGTCCCCTCCCTCCTCATCCAGGTCCCCTCGGGCCCTCTGACTCTCCCGGTCTTTTTGGATGACCTCTTCAATTAAGGCATCCATCTTCATCCCCCGGTCGATCGACTCATCCAGGTGGAAGCGGATATCCGGGATCTGGCGTAGGTCCATCTTGGTGGCCAGCTGGTTCTTTAAAAAACCAACCCCGGCTTCCAGACCTTCAATCGTTTGTTTTTTATCCCATTCCTTTCCCATGACGGAGATATAGGCATCGCAGTAGGAGAGGTCGGAAGAGACTGTCACATCCGTCACTGAAGTCATGGGTGCGATCCTGGGATCCTTCATCTCGTAAATGATGGCATGGGAAAGAACTTTTTTTATTTCCTGAGAAATACGTCCCATTCTTTTATGGTTCATCTTTCTCTCCTTTCATAAGGCAGGTCTAGTCCAGCTTCTGGGCCACTTCCACCTTATGGTAGCATTCGATCATATCGCCTACCTTAATGTCGTTATAGTTGGCGATCCCTAAGCCGCCTTCATAGCCGTGAGCGATTTCACGGACATCGTCCTTAAAGCGGCGGAGGGAGGCAATATCCCCTTCAAAAATAACCACATCGTTCCGGAGGAGGCGGGCCTTATAATTCCTAACCATTTTCCCGGAAACCACATAGATTCCGGCGACCAAACCGGCATTGGGAACCTTGAAAGTGTCCCGAACCTCAGCCCGGCCGGTGACCTCTTCAACAATGTCAGGCGAGAGCATGCCTTCAATAGCCTTCTTGATATCTTCGATGGCATCATAGATGACCCGGTAGGTCCGAATGTCAATGCTCTCTCTGGCCGCCTGGGCGATAGCTCCCTGGTTAGGCCGGACGTTAAAGCCGATGATGATAGCATTGGAAGCCACGGCCAGCATGACGTCGGATTCAGAAATCCCGCCGACAGCACCATGGATGATATTGACCTTAACCTCTTCATTGGAGAGCTTCTCCAGTGACCCGGCCAGGGCATCAATGGTCCCTTTGACATCGGTCTTGACGACCAGGTTGAGTTCCTTTAAGCCTTCTTCGGAAATCTGCATATGGAGGTCATCCAGGGAGACGTGGGTGGTCATGTTGAGGCGCTCTTTACGGGCCCTCTGGGCAGCCTTTTCGGCGTATTCACGGGCCACCTTTTCATCCTTAACGGCATAGATCTTATCCCCCGCCTCAGGGAGGTCGGAGAGTCCCATAATCTTGACCGGCATGGAGGGGCCGGCCTTCTTGACCCGCTTTCCAAAGGAATCCTCCATGGCCCGGATATGGCCGGAGACCGTTCCGGACACCACATAATCATCGTCGGTCAAGGTTCCTTTTTGAACCAGGATGGAGGCAGTGGCCCCCTTGCCCTTTTCCAGCTGGGATTCGATAACGACACCGACAGCCGGACGCTTGGGGTTAGCCTTGAGCTCCAGGATTTCCGAAAGGATGACGACATTGTCCAAAAGGTCCTCAATCCCCTCCTTGGTCTTGGCGGAAACGGGGACCATGATGGTATCGCCCCCCCACTCCTCGGCAACCAGTTCATATTCCATGAGCTCCTGCTTGACCCGGTCGGGGTTGGCCCCATGCCGGTCCATTTTATTGATGGCAACGACGATGGGAACATTGGCGGCCTTAGCGTGGTTGATGGCTTCCACGGTCTGGGGCATGACGCCATCATCGGCGGCAACAACCAGGATGACAATATCGGTCGTCTTGGCTCCGCGAGCCCGCATCTGGGTGAAGGCTTCGTGGCCCGGGGTATCCATGAAGGTCAGCTTATGGCCATTCACATAGGCCACAGAGGCACCGATGTGCTGGGTGATTCCCCCGGCTTCTCCCCGAGTAACCGCAGTTTCACGGATAGCATCCAAAATGGAGGTTTTTCCGTGGTCGACGTGACCCATGACGGTGATAACGGGTGGACGTGTTTTTAGGGTCTTGGGCGCATCTTCAAAGTCCAAGTGGTCGAAGATCTCATCCTGGAGGCTTTCTTCCGGTTCGGTAATCAGGACGCCGAAGTGGTCAGCCACCTTCTCCGCTGTTTCAAAGGTGATGGATTCGTTGAGACCGGCCATGATCCCCATCTTGATTAAGACCGTGATCACCTGCATGGCATCCTGGTGGATGACCTTGGCAAAATCGCCTACGGTGATTTCCGCCGGAATTTCGATGATGGCGTCAAATTCATCCTCTTCTTGAGGAGGCGTTTTCTCTTCTTCCCTAAGCTTTTCCGGCTTTTGAGCCTTTTCTTCCTTCTTAGCCTGGGGCTTTTTCTTCTTTTGTTCCCCCTGCTTGGACGCCTTCTTTTTTGTCCGCGCCTTGGCCTGGTTCTTGAGCTTTGCTTTCAGCCGGTCTTCCTCTTCCTCCTCCAGGTCTTCCTGATTTTTCGCCTTCTTATGGGAAGGGGACTTTTCTTTTTTCTTATGGTCTTTCTTCTCTACAGAAGGGGCCGCAGCCTTCTCTTTCCGGTCACGGGCATTCTGTCGGTTTTCCCGGTAGATGGCTTTCACCTTCTCGATATCCTCATCCTCTATCGTTGACATGTGGGAAGGGTAAGTCAGGTTCAGCTTTTTTTCCATCAAATCCCTCAGGGCTTTTGTGGGGACATTCAACTCTTTAGCAACTTCATAAACTCTCATCGTCCACCTCTATTCTTGTGTTACATGCATGAGCTCCTCATAAATCTCTTGGGGCGGGTTTCCCCTTAGGGCGGCATTGAGCCGCTTGCTGTCCAGAACTTTTTGAATACAGGCCTCCGACTTGCAAATATAGGCCCCTCGTCCCGGCATCTTCCCCGTTCTATCCAGGGAAAAGTTTCCCTCCTTATCCTTAACAACCCGGATAAGCTGGTCCTTTTCCTTCCTCTCTAGGCAAGCCAGACACTTGCGCAAAGGAGATTTTTTCATATTAGAAGACGTCCTCCTCTGCCGGGGATTCTTCCAAGCCGGCTTCCTTTTCAAGATCTGGATTCTCAGAATCCTCATCCTCCTCGGTCAGCTGGAAGGCTTCGGGATCCTCAAAGTACTGGGATTCTCCTTTAATATCAATCTTCCATCCGGTTAGTCGGGCCGCCAGGCGGACATTCTGTCCTTCCTTTCCAATGGCCAGGGAGAGTTGGTCATCGGGGACCACCACAACGGACGTTTTTTCTTTCTCATTAATGATGACCCGGGATACCTTGGCCGGGCTTAAAGCATTTGCAATAAAGACCTGGGGGTCGGTGTCATAGATGGTGATATCCATCTTCTCCCCGCCCAGTTCTTCAACGATAAAGTTGACCCGGCTTCCCTTATACCCTACACAGGCTCCGATAGGGTCCACATCGCTTTCCGTGGAATAGACGGCAACCTTGGACCGGGATCCGGGTTCACGGGCTACGGAATAAATCTCCACGATCCCTTCGCTAATCTCGGGAACCTCCTGTTCAAAAAGGCGGGTAACTAAATTGGGATGGGCACGGGAGAGAAGGACCTGGGCTCCCTTGGAGGAGTTTCTCACATCGGCCACATAGAGCTTAACCCTGTCCCCGGGTTTAAGGTGTTCTCCGGGAATCTGTTCCTTGGAGGGGACGATTCCCTCGGTTTTCCCCAGGTTAATAAAGACATTCCCCCGGTCTACTCTTTGAACCGTTCCATTGATAATTTCCCGTACCTGGTCAATGTAGGCATCGTAGATGGTTTCCCGCTCGGCATCGTGGAGTTTCTGGATGACGATGTTTCTTGCCGTTCCTGCTGCCACCCGGCCGAAATTTTCAGGGGAGACTTCCACCCGGACCTGGCCTCCTACTTCAGCGGAAGGATTGTAGCCCTTGGCTTCCGCCAGGGAGATTTCCGTAACGGGATCTTCTACAACATCCACCACATTGCGGAGGGAGTAGACCCGGATGTCGCCGGATTCCCGGTCCATCACCACGTCAACATTGGTCCGGTCGTCGTAGTTTTTCTCATAGGATTTCTCCAGGGCCTTTTCGATAGCTTCGAGGATGACCTCCTTGGAGAGCCCCTTGGACTTTTCTAAAGCGTCCAAGGCTTCAATCAGATTCTCGTTCATACTTCCTCCTAAAATTCCAAAGCAACTTTCACGCTGGCAACCCGGTCCCTTTCCAAGAGGATCTCCTGACCGGCCAGGTCATCTACTTTATTCTTCTTGCCCTTCTTCTTTCCGACATCCACTTGGCGGACCAGGACCCGGTAGGCCGAATCATCATAGTCCACAAGGTCACCTTTTAAGACCTTTATCCCTCGATAGGACCCATAAAAGGTGAATTCCAATTCCTGACCCCGGTAGATTTCCAAATAGCGGTCCTTGGTGATGGGCCGGTCCAGGTCCGGGGAGGAAACCTCCAGGTTGTAGGCTTTGTCCATCGGGTCCAGCTCATCCAGGAGGGGGCTGAGAACATCGTTGACCTTCTCACAGTCGTCGATGCCGATCCCGTCAGGATGGTAAATATAGAAGCGGAGGGCCTGGCCGGAAGAATCCCGGATGAATTCCAGGTCCAAAAGTTCATATCCTGCCCGGGCCACCGGTTCCGTCAGCTTCAATTGAAGGTCCTCAAGGGCCTGTTTGTTCATGGATTTCCTCCTTAAAAAAACAAGAGCGGGAACCCGCTCTTGTTACACACATCCAATCATCTCCTGTATTTTACCACATTTCCCGACTATAAACAAGTCAGAAGCCGATGAGGAAGGACATCTGGTTGGAGGAGGGATAGGCATCCAGGAGGCCATTCTCTTCCAGAGATTCCATCCCGGACTTATTGACCCCTGTGCGGTCCTTAAAGTCCTTTTTGGAAATAAAGTCTCCCTTCTCCCGTTCCCGAACGATGGCCTCCCCCATGGCCTCAGAGACGCTGTCCAAGGCGGAGAGGGGTGGGAGGACGGTCATTTCATCATAGACAGTGAAGCGATTGGCTTCCGAAGTCATGAGGTCAACCGGGTGGAAGTGGAGGCCCCTGGCCAGCATTTCTTCGACCACTTCCATAAGGGTGATCTTCCCCTCATTTCCCTCGTCGCCGGCTTTGAGCTCCTCTAAAGTCCGTTGGGCGGTCTCCAGGTCGTTAACCAGGAAGGCGGTGGAGAAATTGCTCAACCTCTGAGTGAAGTAAGAAGCGTAAAATGCAGCAGGCCTGTGGACCTTGAACCAGGCAATCCGGAAGGACATCATGACATAGGCAGCCGCATGAGCCTTAGGGAACATGTATTGGATTTTCTGACAGGATTCAATATACCAGTCCGGCACACCGGTTTCCCTCATCTTGGGCAGGTATTCCTCCGGGATCCCCTTCCCCTTCCGGACCTTCTCCATAATTTTAAAGGAATCCAGCTTGTCCATCCCCATGGCAATGAGGTTGTTCATGATATCATCTCGGGTGCAGATGGCATGAGTCAGATCGATCGTCCCCTTTTGAATGAGCTCCTGGGCATTGTTGAGCCAAACATCCGTTCCATGGGAGAGGCCGGAAATCCGGACCAATTCAGCAAAGGTGGAGGGCTTCGTATCCTTGAGCATGGATCGGACAAAGTTGGTTCCGAATTCGGGAATCCCAAGGGATCCGTCCCGGCTATTGGAATAGTCGGCCAGGGCATTCAGGGATTCCGTCCCGGAAAAGAGGGCCATGGTGGGTGGATCATCAAAGGGAATTTCCATGGGGTCGATCCCTGTCATCTCCTCCAGCTGGCGGATGATGGTGGGGGTGGTCTGCCCCAGTTCGTCGAGTTTAAGGAGCTGCTCCTCCAAATAACGGTATTGGAAGTGGGTGGTAATATCGGAATTAGGGTCATCCGCCGGGTACTGGATGGGGGTGAACTCGTAGATTTCATTGTCCTTGGGAACAATAATCAAGCCACCGGGGTGCTGGCCAGTCGTCCGCCGGGTCCCTTCCATCTGCTTTTGAAGGAGGAAAATTTTAGCCGGAGAAAGGATCCGGTCCTCCTCAGGAACATAGCGGGCTTCCTGGTACTTGCGGATGAAGCCATAGGCAGTCTTCTCCTGGACCCCGGATACAGTTCCGGCCCGAAAGACCTTACCTTGACCAAAGAGTTCTTCGGTGTACTTATGGATCGTGGCCATGTATTCGCCGGCAAAGTTAAGGTCGATATCCGGCTCCTTGTCCCCATCAAAGCCCAAAAAGACTTCAAAAGGAATCTCCTGTCCGTCCCGGCCCATCTCTATCCCGCAATGGGGGCAGACTTTGGGTGGGAGGTCGAAGCCGGAGCCAACAGAACCATCTTCAATAAATTCGCTATGCTTGCATTGAGGGCAGATATAGTGGGGTGGTAGAGGGTTGACTTCGGTAATCCCGGCGGCAAAAGCAGCAAAAGACGAACCAACCGATCCCCGGGAACCCACCAAATAACCGTCCGAATTAGACTTCTTCACCAAGCGCTCAGCGATGATATAAAGGGAGGCATATCCGTGGGAAATGATGGAGGTCAGCTCCCGATCCAGGCGACGGTCAATCAGGTCAGGTAGGGGATCTCCATAGATCGCCTTAATTCGGCGGTAGGAGGTCTCCTTAAGCTCCTGGTCTGCCCCTTCCAATTCCGGGGTAAAGGTCCCATGGGGAATGGGAATGATCCTGTCAATGGTTTGGGCCAGGCGGTTGGGATCCTCGATGACAACCTTCTGGCGGGTCTCCGGATCCAAATAGGAGAAGGCCTCCAGCATTTCCTTGGTCGAAAGAAAGCGGTAGCGACCATTGTGGTCAAAGTCGATATTCCTCTGGTAGTTGACCAGGATATTCCGGGCCAGTCTCTCTCCCGGATCCAGGTAGGATGGCATGCCGATCGCACAGCAAGGCAGGCCCAGATCGCGGGCCAGACGGATGATGGTCCGGGTGATCTCCTTAAAATGATCCAAGTCCCCGACAAGTTCTCGCCTGAGGGCCTTATCCACGAAGGAGGGCGGCTGGATGGTTAAAAAATCATAGCCTGAGGCGATTTCTTTTAAACTTTCATCCGGCCAGCGTCTGGAAATTGCCTCAAAAAGATCGGAGCCGACGAAGCCCGACCCATAGAGAAGACCCGGGTGGTTTTCTTCCAGAAGGGAAGCGGGAATGCCCGGGCTACGCCAGAAGTAGTCCAGGTTGGCCTGGGAGACCATATGATAAAAATTGGCCAAGGCCTCCTGTTTCTGGACATAAATCAGGACCTCCCGGTCCTCATGCCTGGCCAAGGGGTATTCCGATGGAATCGCATTGATATCGGCCAAGGCGATTCCCTGGTTTTTGACCTCCTCCCACATGGCTAGGAAGGCATCCGCCGTCGCTTGGGCATCGTCAATGGCCCTGTGGTGATGAAAGGAAGGAACCTTGAATTCCTTACAAACCGTATCCAGCTTATGATTCTTCAAACCGGGACGAAGGGCCCTGGCCAGGCCTAAGGTATCCAGGGAGAGGGGATGAAAATCCAGGCCCAGGCGGAAGGCATTTTCCCGGATAAAGCCGATATCGAAGTCCACATTGTGGCCCACAAAGGTGGAGCCTTTAGAAAACTCTAGGAAATCGGGCAGGACCTTTTCGATAGGATCGGCCGTTCTGACCATAGCATCAGAAATGGAAGTGAGCTCCGTTATCCTTTCAGGAATTGGACGGTTGGGGTTGACAAAAGCGGAGAATTCTCCGACCTTGACGCCTTCTTTAATTCGAACACCACCGATTTCAATGATGGCCTCCTGGAAGGGGGAAAATCCTGTCGTCTCCAGGTCAAAGACGATGAAATCTTCAGGAATCCGGTCCAAGTCCTTCCGATAGGGGTTGACCAGAATTTTGTGGTCATCCCGAAGAACCTTGGCATGGAGGCCATATATGGCCTTGATATCAGACTTCTCAAAAGCCTGCTGGAGGAGGGGGTAGGATTGGACATTGGCAAAATCCGTTATGGCAAAGGCCCCCATCCCCAAATCTCTTAGCCTCTTTTCCAGACGAGGAATGTCAATCAGGCCTTCCATGGTGGTCATCTGGCTGTGAACGGAAAGTTCCACCCTTTTTACGGGCGAAGGGTCGGCAATTTCCTCCGGACATCCCTTCCGGATTCCCTGGGCCATGAGAACTAAGGACTGGTCAAAATCATCGTATTGAAGCTGGCCCCGGACCTGGACAAAATCTCCGTTTTTCAAAGTGAGGGCCCGATCAACATCTTTATCCTTAACAAAGATTTTCCCCTTCTGGCAGGCCCCCTCCCGGTTAAAGAGGATAAAGCTAAAGATGAGGCTGCCTTTCTTCGTTGTCCGGGTCGTTACCCCCAATAAAAAGCCTTCGACCAGGCTCATTCCGGATGCCTGGGTTAAATTTTCTAAAGGAGTCAGGTCGGGTTCTTTTTTGGGGAAACGGCCGATCACCCCATCCCTTGTTCCCTTCTTTGAAGGTGCTTTTTCTTTTTTCACCAGGCTGACGGCCTCCTGGTAAAAGCCTGTAGTACTTTCCTCTCCAAAAGTCATGGCTTCCGCTTCTTGCTCAGAACTCTTGGGAGCTTCTTCCCCCTTTCCAGGATCCGCATAAAGGAAAACCGGACAGGCAAAATAAGCAGAAAGTTCTCCTTCCAGCTCCTTTTGATCAACCGCCGACAATTGGACAGATAACAGTAAAGAAAGAGCCTCTTTCTCCTGAGAATAAGAGGCTCTGATAATATCGGCATCCAAAAGCCCGTGGGCCTTTCTTTCCATGTTGGGATTTTTTCCGATCTTTTGGTAGAGTTCCCTAACTTTCATGGTCCATCCGATCTATTTCTT
>JAQYCE010000069.1 GCA_029003555.1 Bacillota bacterium
CCGACGGCGATGCCCTGGTCGTCCCCACCAACCGCCTCCTCGAAATCCTCCATACGGCCGATGACCTCTATCCCAAGCTGGAGAGGGTCACCTCCTATGCCACGGCCCAGGACATCCTCCGAAAGTCCGATGAGGAACTTCAGGCCCTTAAGGAGGCCGGATTGGACATGGTCTATGTGGGCTTGGAGTCGGGGTCGGATGACATCCTCCGGGAGATTTCCAAGGACATGACCCAGGACGACTACGTTGACGCCATCCTCAAGGCAAAAAAAGCCGGCATCAAGACCTCGGTCACCATGATCCTGGGCCTGGGTCAATTGGAAAAAAGGGAAGAACATATCCAAGGCTGCATCCAGGCCATCAACCGGTCTCAACCCGACTATGTGGCCTTTCTCAGCCTCCACCTCAGCCCCGGAGCCCCCCTTTACGATGAGGTAAAGGCTGGTCGCTTCTATGAAATCAACGATGACGATAAGATGGCCGAAATGCGGGAATTTATTGAGCAGGTGGACTCACCGGGGACCGTCTTTCGGTCCAACCACGCCTCCAACCCCGTTTCCATTGCCGGAACCCTCAACCGAGATAGGGAAGCTATGCTGGCCCAGATCGACCAGGCTGTGGCCTATTCCGCCTACCGACCGAATTATTGGCGGAACCTGTAAATTAGATTATTTTGACAATTTGGCAATCACCTGGTTGATCTCCTCCAGCTTCTCCTCCACCTGGTCGGTATCTTTGGATTCCATGGAATCCAGGACGCAGTGGTGGAGGTGGGCGGAGAGGACCTCCCGGTTGACCCCCTTAAGGGCCTGGCTGATGGCCATGATCTGGTTGGAGATGTCGATGCAGTAGCGGTCTTCCTCCACCATATCGATGACCCCCTTGACCTGACCTTCGATGATCCTCAGCCGTCTGAGGATCTTTTTTTTATCCGCCTGCATCTTATTCCTCAACTCCCGTCATCTCATAGCCCGCATCTTCCACGGCCTTTTTCATGGCTTCAAGGTCCAGATGGTCACCCTTGACCCGGGCCAGGCCGGCCTCCAGGTCTACCTTGGCCTCCACCCCTTCCAAGCGGTTGAGGGCATCTTCTACCCGCTTTTGGCAGTGGGCACAGGACATTCCTTCAATCTTCAGCACTTTTTCCATTTTCTCCTCCTTATTCCCTTTCTTTTCTTCTTCTCTCAAACCAGCTTCCTTTAAAATCCCATAGGCGATGGGCCGACTTTCCTCATCCTCTTCCGCCCCTTGTCCCTCATGGTGGAAGGAAAAGGTCCGGAGGTGGAGGGCATTCATCACCACGAATACAGAGGAAAAGGACATGGCCGCCGCCGCAATCATGGGGTTCAATGTGATCCCGAAGGCGGGATAGAGCAAGCCGGCCGCCAGGGGAATGCAGATGACGTTGTAAAAGAAGGCCCAGAAGAGGTTCTGCTTGATCTTGGCCATAGTCTTGTGGGAGAGGTCATAGGCGGCGACCACGTCCCGGAGGTCCGACCGGACAAGGACGATATCCGCCGACTCCACGGCCACATCGGTGCCGGCCCCTATGGCGATCCCGACCTCCGCCCGGACCAGGGCGGGAGCATCGTTAATCCCGTCCCCTACCATGGCCACCTTCTTTCCCCGGTCCTGGTACTTCCGGATGATGGCATCCTTGTCGCCGGGAAGAACTTCCGCTTCCACATGGTCCATGCCCAAGGTCCGGGCCATGGCCCGGGCCGTCATGGCATGGTCTCCGGTTACCATGATGGGGTCCAGCCCCCTCTCTTCCATGGCCAAGATGGCCTCCCGAGAAGTCATTTTCACCGGATCCTGAGCAGCAATCAGGCCAATTAGGTGGCCGTCCAAGGCGAAGTACATGGGGGTCTTCCCCTGGCCGGCCAAGTCTTCAGCCTGTGCTTGGACATCCGGAGAAATGACCACCCCCTTTTCCTTCATGAGCCGGAGGTTGCCGGCTAAGCCCAAACCCTGACCCTGGCCCCAGGGACTCTCCTCCAGGAAGACCCTTCCTTGGATTCCTCGACCGGCCAGGGCCTCGAAGTCCCGGGCGTCCCGGTAGCTGACCCTCTCTTCTTCCGCTGCCTTCAAGATGGCTTCAGCCAGGGGCTGTTCCGACCCGGCTTCCAGAGAAGCGGCCAAGGCCAGGAGGGCCCTCCCCTTTTCTTTCAAGTTTGCTTGATCCTCATCTCCATGAACCAAGATATCAGTCACCCGGGGCCGGCCCTCTGTTAAGGTCCCGGTTTTATCCAGGGCAACCAGCTGGACCTCCTGGAGGACTTCCAGGGACTCAGCAGACTTGATCAGGAGGCCGTTTTCCGCCCCCTTTCCTGTGGCCACCATAATGACGACCGGGGTAGCCAGGCCCAGGGCGCAGGGGCAGGAAATGACCAGGACGGAGATGGCCGTCCGGAGGGCGAACTCCAACCCCTGACCGGCCAGGTTCCATCCGATAAAGGTCACCAGGGCGATGGCGATGACGGCCGGGACGAAGATGCCGGCAATCCGGTCAGCCAGGGATTGGATGGGGGCCTTGGAGGCATTGGCATCCCGGACCAGGTCAATGATCTTGGAGAGGGTGGTATCTTCCCCTACCGCTGTCGTTTCAAAGAGGAAAGAGCCCAGCTTGTTCATGGTGGCCCCGGTTACCTTGTCCCCCACTTCCTTGGCCACAGGGATGGACTCCCCGGTAATGACGGACTCATCCACTGAGGTCCTCCCCTCAATAATCCGCCCGTCCAGGGGGATCCGCTCACCGGGTCGGACCTTGACCACCATGCCCGGAGTCACTTCTTCAATGGGGAGGACCCTCTCCTGACCGTCCTCCACCACAGTGGCTGTCTCCGCCTGGAGGTCCATGAGGGCTTCAATGGACCGGCTGGTCTTCATCTTGGACCGGACCTCCAGGTACTTGCCCAGGGTAATCAGGGTGAAGATCATGGAGGCGGATTCAAAGTAGAGGTCGTGGAGGTAGGTGTGGACCAGGTCGGGCCGGTTGAAACCCAAGCCGTAGGCCATCCGGTAGAGGGCAAATACGCCATAGCTAAAGGAAGCCGTAGCTCCGATGGCAATCAGAGCGTCCATGTTCGGGGCCCCTGAAAAGAGGGACCGGAAGCCGTGGATGAAGTAGGTCCGGTTGACGATGAGGACGGGGAGGGTCAGGATCATCTGGGTCAGGGCAAAGGCCACCGACCCTTCCACCCCCTCCATCCAGGCGGGAAGGGGGGCCCCCACCATGGGACCCATGGAAAAGTACATGAGGATGAGGAGGAAGGGGATGGAGACCTTGAGACGGAAGGCCATGTCCCTGGCCTGGTCTTTGAAAATGGCCTGGCCCATGTCCTTCTTTTTCTCCTTGTTAGATCCTCTTTTTTCTTCCCTGACCTCAGCTTGGTAACCGGCCTTGGCTACCGCTTCTTCGATGGTTGTATCCGTCAGTTTGTCCGAGTCATAGTCCACCTCCATGGAATTGGTCATGAGGGAGACCCGGACCTGGTCTACCCCATCCAACTTGGAGACCGCCTTGGTGACCGCCTGTTCGCAGGCGGCACAAGTCATCCCCCGGACGTCGAATGCCTGTTTTTTTTCTGCTTTTTTCATCGTACTCATAAGAAGACTCCTTCTTTTCTTTATTCATTCTACCTATACTATATACCCCTATTGGGTATTTGTCTAGGCGACAAGTAAAGAAAAAGGACGCCGGAGCGTCCTCTCTCATAAGTAGTGGATATGGATTTTCTCTTCGCTTCGAGCCCGGTCCAGGATCCGACCATGGCAGGTGAAGTAGAAGATCTGGCGGTTATTCTGACGGGGGTCCCGGGTCAGGAAGGAAAGACCGGCCTCCGCCCTGGTGTCATCATAGTGGACAAAGGGGTCATCCATAAAGAGGGGCCAGGGGTCCTCCCCCTCCAGGGACTCCACCAAGGCCAGGCGGAGGCTGAAGTAGGCCTGGTCCCCTGTTCCCAGAGAAAGGGCCCGCCAGTCATAGTAGATCCGGTCCTTCCGGTCCTCCAGGCTCAAGTGGAAGCGGTCGTCCAGGCCCAGGCTCTCGAAACGGCCCGGAGCCACTTGGTCAAGGATGTCCAGGGTCCTCCGCTGGAGGGAGGGACCCAGCTTCCGCCTCCGGTCCTCATCCGCAGCCAGGAAGGCCCGGCGGGCCAGGTCCAAGGCTTCCCGTCTTTCTTCCAGGCCGGCCAATTTCTCTTCCACCCTCTTGATCTTGACCTGGAGGCTTTCTGCCCTTTCCTCCAAACCATAGCGGGCCCGGATTTCCGCCTCCCTTTGTCGGACCTCTTCCCGGATCCTCTCCTCCTCTTCTGAAAAGGCCTGGTCTCCTTCCATCCGGATGGCCCTTTCCCGGAGGTCCTGTCCCTCTCTAATGACTCCATCCAGCCGGGTCCGGGCCCGGTCCTCTTCATCCTCCAGGTCCCTAAGCCGGTCATCCAGTTCCCGGACCTCCGCCCGTAGAATCCGGATTTCCTCTGATGCCCTCTCCTCCTCTTCTGAAGGACCGGTCCCCTTTTCCAGGGACAGGATCCGGTCCTGGAGGGCCGCCATCTCCTCCAAAGCCTTCTTCTGCTTGACTTGATGAGTCTTCCAGTCTTTTTTTCTGCTCCGGAAGAAATAAAGGAAGGCACTCAGGCCTACCAGGCTGAGTAGGCTAAAGGGGAGACGGAAGGATTCCACTCGAATGGCAAGGAGGGCACAAAGTCCGGCCAGGACAAGACTTATCCATGCCGGCAAGCCTAAGGAAGAAGGCTGCGGAGCCTGGCCTTCTTCCAGGATCTCCCGGTAGCGGGCCCTAAGTTGTGCAGGATCCTCCCCTTCCCCCTTTTTCTGATCGAAGGCGGACTCCATAAAGGAGAGCCTGCCTTCCTTTTGGTTCTTCTCCTCCAAAATCGCCTGACGGTTCCTTTCCAGGCGCTTGACAGCGTCTTGGAGGACCTCCTCCTTGCCCGCATTTTCCTCTTGTTTTTTGGCAAGTAGGGCCAGGTCAGCCGACCTTTCCCTACCGGCCTCCTCCCTGATCCTTTCCGCATGAGCCTTCAGAGAAGCCAGCCTTCGGGCCAAGTCCGCTTCCTCTTCTTCCCTCCGGACCGCCCGACCCTTCTCCTCCATGAGCCGGTCCCTTTCCTTCTCCAAGTCGACCAAAAGACCCCGGTGGCCCGATTTTGACCGGAGAGATCCGGCCTCCTCTTCCAGGCTTTTGACGACGGCTGAGAGGGAAAGGTCCTCCTGTCCGGATGAGGCCAACCGACCTATTTTCTCCTGAAGCCTATCCCTTCCTCGATCGGAGGCCATGGGCCCGGCGCCGGAGTCAATGAAGAGGGTCCTCCGGAAGGTCTCCGCATCCAGATCGAAGAGAAAGGACCCCGGTTCCCGGCCCCTCTCCAGGGGAATGTCTTTGCCGGTCTCCTCATCGATGAGGCTGACCCGGTCCCTGGCCTGGGTCCTTCCGAAGGTCCGATCCAGGCGGAGGGACTTGCCTGCCCTCGTTCGAAGGCGGACCTGAACCCGGCTTTCCCCCTCCCGGTCGGAGAGATAGCGCTTGCGCAGGTTGGTCCGGGGGTCCTCCGTCCGACGGTCCGACCCATAAAAGGCCATTTGGAAGGCATCCATGAGGGTGGTTTTGCCCGACTCATTCTCCCCGTAAATGACCTGGAAGCCGGGGGAAAAGGTCCAGGCCTCTTCCCTGATCCGGCCGAAGGCCCAAAGGTGGATAGATTGAATCACCATGTCTGATCCCTTTCCTTTTGAATGGCCTCGAGGCCCAGCTTCCAGGCCAGGCGGAGGACCCGATCTTCCTCGGATCCCCCATCCTCAAGATCCCTAATTTCCTTTCCGACCAGGTCCAGGAGGGACCGGGTGAAGTCCCCCTCCGGGGATTTCTCTTCAACCAGGAGATGGGGGTCAAGGGCCGGGGATGACCGGTCGACCACTTCCAGGAAGGACAGGTCCTCCCCTAGAGACTTTTCCAGATCCCCTGCATTAACGAGCAAGCCCTCGGACCGCTTACCCACAAGGTAGACTCGATAATAATTCTTCCGGTAATCCGGGTAACGACTGAGCCTTCGGAAGAGGAGGTCGTCCAGGTCCTCCCGGATCCGGCAGTCCGAGAGGTCCACTTCCTCCTCAAGAAATACCGGTCCGGGCAGGATCCGCCGGTCCATTTGGGCTCCCCGGGAATCCACCCAGCCTAGGTAGAATCCCTGGGGCCCAAGGTTGGAAAAAGAGGAAGTCATGGGGGTTCCGGCATAGGCAAATGAAGTCTTGCCCAGCTCTTGGACCGGTGAGGGCTTGTGGATATGGCCCAGGCCCACATAGGACAAGAGGCCCCTGGGCCATGAGGAAGGTCGGATGGGCTGGTAGAGAGAGGGCCGGTCCCCCTGGACCAGGTCCCCATGCATCAGGGCGATATGGACCCAGTCCGGATCATCCGCCTTGGCTTGGTCGAGCAAACGGGCCCAATCCTCCTCTTCAAAGAGGGGGCGGGAAAGCTGGGCGGACGGGAAGGCCGCCCCATAGACGGAGAGCTTCAAGTCAGGGAAGTCCATCCGTTCAGGAGGACCTTGAAAGATGTGGACATTGTCCGGCCAGGGGAAAAGACCATAGGGCGAGTCCAGGCTCATGTAGTCATGGTTGCCCGGAGAAATAAAAATCAAAAAACCGGCCTCTTCCATGGCCCGGCTGATGGTCCGGACCATGGATTGGGGCGGGCTCCCATCCAGAAAGTCACCGGCAATCAGGAGGGCCTGGACCCCCTTATCCCGGCAGATGGTCAGGAGGTCTCGGAAGGCCCGGATCTTTTCCCGGGCCCTCCGGGGGCCGGCCGATCCCAAGAAATGGAGGTCCTGGCCCAGGTGGAGGTCGGCCGTGTGGGCCAGGCGAATCCGGCTCATGGCCTAGTCCTCATCCGGCATGGACCCAAAGGCCGAAAGGCCGGCCTCGGAGTGGACCGGGAGGATAATCACCCTAGGGGCCTGGCCCAAGATGACTTCCTTGGTCAGGGAATCCGCCAGAGCATCCGACCGGTCCGACTCGACCAGGAACCAGACGAAGTCTCTTTGGGGATCTAAGGCCAGGCGGTATTTGGCCCACTGCTTGCCTCTTTCATCACGGCCGTGGAGGATGGTTGCCCCGGTCGCCCCCAGCTCACGAGCGACTTCGACCAGGCGGTCGGCTCCTCCATGGGGTAGGGTGACCACCAGGAGGTCATAGAACTTGGGCCCACCTTCCATGGCCGGAAGGGTCCGGATGGGCCGGGGCTCAGCCAGCACCCTATCTTGCGCCTTTTCCGACTTGGACTGGACCTTAACCAGAGCGCCGACGACGAGGATGGAAATGACCGGGGTCATGGCGATAAGGGCAATGATCCCGAAACCGTCAGAAAGAATGTTGGCCGTGGGCCAGTCGTTGGCAATCCCCTGGGCAAAGGAAAGAACAAAGGTGGCAGCCATAGGCCCCGAAGCTACCCCGCCGGCGTCAAAGGCGATGCCGACAAAGAGGTCATCGACATACCAGGAGAGGGCGATGGCCAGGGCGAAGCCGGGAAGAAGGATATGCCAGATTTCCAGGGAAGGAAGGACAATCCGTAGGGTGGATAGGGCAACGGCGATCCCCACCCCGATGGAGAGGGTCCGCCCCATAATTTTGGCATTCAGGTAGCCCCCCGTCACCTCTTCCACCTGCTTGCCCAAGACCAGGACAGCCGGCTCCGCTGAAACGACCAGGAAACCCAAAATAAAGGAGAGGATGACCAGGACGACCGGACCTTGCTTGACCAGACCTGTGCCCAGGATTTTTCCCATGTCCATAAAGCCCTCATTGGCTCCGGCCAGGAAAAAGGTCAGGCCGATCAGGGAGTAGATGAGACCGCGGACGATAGTGATAATCTCCCTTTTGTTGAGCTTGAAGCGGACAAAATTGAGGAAGAAAAAAAGGATGGCGATGGGGAGG
>JAQYCE010000070.1 GCA_029003555.1 Bacillota bacterium
CCCTAATATTAGTAATGATAGGAATTGTTGAGGTCATCTTCATCTTTCTCATTCAAAGGATGTTTACTAACCATTCATTTGATACGAATAAGAGAGTGTGAACAAAGCCGAGCAAACTTCTTGCTCGGCTTTTTCTATTTCCAGGGGAAGTCCGGCGCCATCAGCCGGCGCTTCCGGCCCAGCCCGGTTAAGAAGGAGGGGATGGAGCTGGAAGAGGACTTCTCCCGGCAGAAGACCAAGATCATCACCTGCTTCCAGGATGGATATTCGGTGAAGTAAGTAAAAGAGCCTCTTTAGGGGCTCTTTTCTATATGTCTCTACTTTGATCGACAATCACACATTAATTTATTATAATATAATGTGTAATTGTCGAAATGAGGGGGGAGGGGTGATAAATATGGATGCCAGGAAGAAGGTTAAACAATTATTGGAAGCATCGAAGGATGGCATGATTACTACAGGAGAAGTAACAGAAGCCGGTCTACACCGCAGTATTTTACAGGAATTTGTCAAGAACGGTGAAATATACCGCTACGGACGTGGCTTGTATGTGCAGAGTAGTGCATGGGAGGACGATTTTTATCTTTTACAGTACAGGTATGGGCGCGGGATTTACTCTCACGATACCGCTTTGTATTTATTAGGCTATTCAGACCGTGCTCCAGCGAAATATACGATGACCTTTCCCAAGGGTTATAATGCTCCGTCTTTGAAACAGGAGAATGTAATTATCAAGCGGGTTGTGCCTGAAAACTACGAGTTTGGTCAAATAGAAATTGAATCCCCCTCCGGCAATCCAATTCGTGTTTATGAATTGGAACGAACCTTGTGTGATATTCTGCGTGGTAGCGGCAGCGATATCCAGATCGTCGGAGAAGCAATGAAACGCTATGTAGCGTCCAAAGATAAGAACATTCAAAAACTGATGTTGTACGCAGATCGGCTTCGTGTGAAACCAAAGGTACTGCGCTACATGGAGGTGTTGCTATGATAACTAAAAATCCGATGCAACTGAAAGCTTTTATTAAAAAGAAAGCAGCGGAAAAGCATATCTCAGCGCAGCTAGTCATGCAGAACTACATGCTCGAACGGCTTTTAGAGCGGGTTTCACTTTCGCCCTATAAGAACAATTTTATTCTCAAGGGCGGTTTTCTGATTTCTGCCATTGTGGGACTGGATACGCGGACAACAATGGATATGGACACAACGATCAAGGGATTTACCCTGACTCATGAAGCAATCCGCAGGATATTTACAGAGATTTGTGCTGTAGAGATTGCCGACGACGTACAGTTTGAGATCGTCGGTATCTCAGATATTCGGGGAACGGACGATTATCCGGGTATCCGGATCGCACTGAAAGCAAACTATAGGCCGATCAGTGTGCCATTGACGGTGGATGTCATTACTGGCGACATGATCACGCCCCGTGAGATAGAATATACATTCCCTCTGCTGTTCGATGACCGTACGATTAATATTTTTGCCTATAACCTTGAAACGGTGCTGGCGGAAAAGTTGGAAACCGTGCTGTCCCGCAATATTGCCAATACTCGTCCGAGAGATTATTACGATATTCACATCCTGTATACACTGCGCGGTCCGGAATGTGACATAGCGACCTTACGCCGGGCGCTGGAAAGGACGACGCAAAAGCGTGGCAGTGGCGTGATCCTGACTGACTACATGGAGATTATGAAAGAGATCTGCAAAAGCGATAGGCTTCGTAAGCTGTGGGAGAAATACAGCGATGAGTATGAGTACGCCAAGGAGATCTCTTTTGATGACACCTGCAGGACTATTCAGATAATTATGGATGCAATCATGGAATAAATGGAAGGGAATGGTTTTACTAACTTTCTTGAAAACACCGCCGGAAGTTGGCCTCCACCATAGCTTCCACCTCATCCCGGTCCCTTCCCTTCTCCTTGGCCAAGAAGTCCAGGATGCCCTCCACCAAGTCGGGCCAGCCATATTCTCCCCGGACCCACTCCAGTGACCCGGGCCCATCCGTCTCCGTCAGGATCCGGTCCATAGGGACCATGGCCACCAGGTCCCGGGTGAGCGGGGAATCCATGAAGTCCGAGCTGATGGTGAAGTAGGCCCCCAGATCCAGGTAGGCGGGGACCAGGTCCAGGGGTCCGCTGTACCAGTGGATGAGGGGGGCAGGGACGTCCGCCCTTCGGACCTCATCCAGGACCTCCTCCTCACAGCCCTTGGTGTGGAGGTTGACGGTCAGGGATCTTTTCTTCGCCTCATCCAAGAAAAAGCGGAGGACCCGGATCTGGTCCAAAAGCCGACTCTCCGGGGGTGCCCAAACCCGGTCCAGGCCGATTTCTCCGATGAAATCGCAGTCGTCCAAGTAGGGGTCGAAGCCCTCCAGGCTGGTATCGGGCCGGACCATCCAGGGATGGATACCGAAGCCCTTTTTGATCAGGGGATGGTCCCGGGCCAGGTCCTTCAGCCGGTCATATGAGGCGGGGTCCATGGAAACCCCAAGGGTCAGGATCTCCTTCTCTTCAATAATATTCAGGGCCCGGGGGAGCCGGTCTCCGTAGGACTCCATATGATCATGTGCATTGATGAGCATGGTGACTTCCTTTCGTGTGAGTGGTGGTCGGCAAAAAAATTCGCCATAGATCGTTTGCTTTTATAAACCATTAACCTTTTAGAATGCATAAACCCCTTCTTATTTTACAGGAAGGGGGTGATATTTTCTCTTTGTTAAAGCCCTTTTGGAGCTATCATTGTAAAAAACACTGAAAAGAAAAAGTTGGGAGTTAAAATAATCAAAAGTTGGGAGTTAGAAGGTTTAAAAAGTGAGAGTTATTCTAACAGTGATGCTCACAAATGCAACAAGGCATTAGGCGAACGATTTGCCAAGATAAGTATTGTTTATAGAGGAGGAAAAGGCCTGAAATCGTTGACATGGAGCGAAGGAAAGCTTATGTTAATATAAACTGGATCATTCTCAGAAATGTACCCTTTTTAGATAGAATATAGAAGTTATTGCGGACGCTGTTGGCTAGATTTTGAACCGAACTCGGTCCCCGATGGTGGGGGCTCATCGCCAGAACAATGAAGTATTGGAGGAGAGAAATGAAATGGAATAAAAAAATTACCGGTCTCGTCGCCTTTTTTCTATTCCTGACCCTGATTTGGGCCAATCCGGCTCATGCGGCAGGTGTCAGCGTATCGGAAATGGCAGACTTGAAAACGGAGATTGAAAAGGGAAGTTCAATTACCTTGACAAAAGACATCGAGGTCACGGAAACCCTAAAGATTCCTGCAGATTACACAGGCGAGATTCGCTCTGAGAATCCTGATAATAAACAGACGCTTAGCTTAGGCCCTGGTGTGGACAATATGTTTTCCATCCCTGATGGGGCCAAGGTGACTTTTGACAACATCATCTTTGATGGCCAGGGAAATGGCCGGATTCTTGATGCGGGCAAAGCTACGGTAACGATCAAAAATTCCAGCTTAAAAAATGCCACGACGGAAAAATTCCAACCCATCATTGAAGATGACAAGAATACCCAACGCTATGAAGGTGGGGCGATTTATGCGGCATTTACGACATTGAATTTAGAAAATACCGTTTTTGAAGGGAACCATACAAAAGCTCTTGTTCCCAGCCCCGGGGCTCCTCATGGTGGGGCCATTGTATCCTACACGGCAACCATCACCATAAAAGGGGGCCAATTCAATAATAACTATACAGGAAAAGTGGATAAGCAGTTTTCTTCCCACGGCGAGGGTGGAGCCATCAAGCTTCATTCGGGTTCGACCCTGACCATCAATGACCCCAGCACGACAGAGAAGACGACCACTACATTTAAAGGGAACCATCTGGACAGTATGGCTGATGAAGGCGGAAGACAGGGTGGAGCGATTGAAGCCACCGAGTCGAAGGTCTCCATCTATGGAAGCAGCTTTTCGATTAGCGGGCCTTTCAACACCGGCGGTGCCATCAAGTTTGAAAGATGTTCAAAAGAGGCCATTATCAAGAATGCAGATTTTACGATCGAGCCGAAAAAAGGGAATATCGGTGTTGCCGGGGGAGCCATTACATCGGAGAACTCAAATCTCACCATTGAGTCTTCCTCCTTCAAGGCAGGCCAGGGTAGTCGTGTGCTCGAAGCCGGAGGCCTGATCCAAGTCGTCGGCGAAGGCTCATTTGCCTTGAAGGCTTCAACCCTGGAAGGCGCAGGCGCTTGGTTTAATGGTGGGAAGGATGGGCTATTTACAGCCAATACCGGTGGAGCGATTAACTTCTACGATGACTGCTCTGTCAAAGCCACCATTGAAGACACGACCATTAAAGACCTCATGGTGGATGGCGCCGGCGCTGGCATTTCCTTAGCCAAATCCACCGGTCACAAGGCAGCTGTCAAACTAACCATGAAGAACACCGAGATCCTCAATACCGCGACTTACGTCTGGCAGGGAACCGGCCATGGCGGGGGGATGTTTGTTGGTGAAGGGAACACCGTGACCATTGAAGGGGGAAAGATTTCCTCCCAGACGGCATCCAACAATGCCGGCGGAATCTTTAATGAGGGTTCTGTGACGATCACCGGTGGTGCTGAATTAAAAGGCAATGTCGCCTACCAAATGGTCGGCGGGATCTACAATGACGGCTATTTAAAGATTGATGATGCAAGCTTTGGTGGGAACATTAAAGGAGACCCGTTTACTGGGGATGCCCACATTTCGGACAAGGACGAGATGGGGGGAATCAATATCTATGCGGATAAAGACGTCATCATTACACCTAAAGCGAAATTTGATAGCAAAGATATCCGGGTCTTGGATGGCCAATCCAAGATCCTCTTAACGGGTGCTTTGACGAACCAGCTCAATGTTTCCGTCAGTGAAAAGGCGAAAACCTATAAGGATCCGAAGAGTATTCTTGATCGATATAGTGAGGCCCAGGAGCGGTATATCGGTTATACGGTGGCAGGTGGAACAGAAGGCTACACGGTGACTCCCAAGGATGCCCAGAAAATTCATTATGTGTCAAAGGACACCAGCCAAGCTATTGCGGATGCCGGTGACCACAGCTCGATTGGAAAATGGGATTTTGTTTTTAACCCGGAAATGAATACGGTGGTTTTGGGCCAGCGAGCTAAGATGATTTATCATGCTAACTATGATGATAAAAATGCAGAGTTTGAGGGTGGCAGCAAGGAAAAAGAGCAGATTTATACTTTCTATGGTTCCGGTGACGGGGAACCCAAAGTTTCCGTGAACGATAAAAAAGTGGATTATCTCCATGAGCTGGAAGAAAAGCCGCATTCTCAGTGGATCTTTGATGGTTGGTATAACCATACGCCCAAGCAGCCGCCTGTGGATAATGCGGCCGCAGATTTCCGGAACACAAAGAAGAACAATGTTTCTGACCTTAAGGTGAACTTTGCAGATGCTTATTTTGTAGAGAAGCAAGCGAGAATAAAGGACATTGTTTCGCCCAATGAGCTGCATGTCTATGCGGGTTGGAAGCCCCTGGAAATTGTCTTGAAGAAAGTTTGGGATGATGAGGGGGTAGATGAGAATAAGAAGGCAGATGAAGCTACCATCACGCTGACTTCTCCTGTGGGGACGAACGAAAGCTTTACCGCAACGAGAACAGACCTTGAAAAAAGCTATGACGGTCTGGACAAATTTCAAGAGGATGGGAAAACTCCAATCCAGTATGTGGTCGATGAGCCTGCCGTTCCGGAGGGCTATACCGCAACAATTTCGGACCCGCAAGCGAATGCTGATGGATCCCTAGTGACCTACACGGTGACGAATAAGATTTTACGATATAAGGTGGTTCATCAATTCGAAGTGGCAGAGGGGATCACATTGGATTTGCCTGAAGCTATTAGAGGGTGGACACCGACCAACCAGGAGGACAAAGTCAACGGAGAAGAGGTCGAGCCATCTGATTTTGAAAACAAGACATATGAAGACGAAGCTAATAAAGGGACCTGGATCTTTGTGGGTTGGGACGAGAAAACGAAGACTATAAATGGAGCGGATGTGACCTTTATCGGCACATGGACATTTACCAAAAACCCGGATCCACAGCCCGAACCCGATCCCCAGCCGGATCCTGAACCGGAACCGGATCCTCAGCCAAATCCGAAGCCGGATCCCCAGCCGGACCCGAAGCCGGATCCCAAGCCGGAGCCAGAACCTCAACCGGAGCCTAAGCCAGAGCCTAAACCGGAACCAAAGCCGGAGCCGAATCCGGAGCCTAAACCGGAACCCAAGCCCGAGCCTAAACCGGAACCCAAACCAGTACCCAAGCCGGTACCAAAGCCGGAGCCGGGCAAGGAAAATGAGGCGCCGAAAGTGAACCCACCAAAGGACGTCAAAAAGGGCAAGACAAATAAGAATCCCAATATGGGTGCCATGGGCAACGAGCTTGCCCTCCAGGTATCTGCCCTCTTGCTAGCCAGTGGAGGATTAGCAGGGACTGCCCGTCACTCAGGTCGCCGGAAAAAGGAAGACTAAGCGAATTCTGGATGCAGTGGCAGGGTAGACGCTAGCCTGGCTTCTATAGAAAAGGAAACAACCGTCAAGGAGTTTTTCTCTTGGCGGTTGTTTTTTTGAGAAAAATAGGAAACCACCCCTATTTTATTGCCTACGAATAGTGGTGGTTTATCAAAAAAGGCCAAACCGCCACTCCTTTTTGCGACCAAGGATAGTGGTGGTTTTCCGAAAAAGTTCAAATCACCACCCATGAGGCGGAAGAGTGGCCATGGTGGTTCGCCAAAAAGCAAGATTGGGACGCAGATAGGGAAAAGGGGGATATCCAGGAACGGCGGGGGCGGGCTTCTTCTTATATACTTTACTCATCGGTGGCGTTGGCTGAGTTGATGAGGAAGGAAGAGGATATGGCGGACCTGGAGAATGAGCTGAGGAAAAGGGCGGAGAAACTTCGTGCGGTGAAAAGTTTCATTGAGGGCCAGCCGCTAATGGCTATGGAGGGCTGGCTGGAGACTCGGCAGAGGGGGGCGGCTAAGCGTTATTATTACTGTATTTACGACCGGGACCGGGGGAGGACGGTGCGGAAATATCTTCCAAGAGATCAGCGGGGCCTGGCGAAAGAGCTGGCACAAAAGGGCTATTATAAGAAAGTCCAATTCGCTATCGATCGCTGTCTTCCTTTGATGGAGGAGCTGGGCCGGAGGATCCATGAGGAGGACATCGACAAGTTCTATGATGACCTGCCGGATGCGCGAAAGGCGCTGATTCAGCCGGTCATGATGACGAAAAAAGACCGCTTGGCCCGATGGATGGATGAGCCCTATTCACCTAACCCCATGGCCAAAAAATCTCGTGCAATTGTGACCAATCAAGGGGAAATTGTCCGGTCCAAGTCGGAGAAGATTCTGGCGGATCTCTTTCATGACGCCGGGGTGCCGTATAAATATGAGTGCCCATTACGGCTGAGGGGTGATCGCATCCTCTATCCGGATTTTACCTTCTTGGATCCCAGGAGCTTGGAGGAAGTTTATTGGGAGCATTTCGGCCTGATGGATGATGTGGGCTATATGAATCGGGCCTTGGAGAAAATAAAGCTTTACGGAAGATCGGGCTATCGCCTGGGCGAACGGCTGTTGGTTTCCTTTGAATCCAGCGAGATATATATCGATTTTGACCTGGTCCGCAAAACTGTTGAAGAGCGGTTGAAATGGCCGGAGTGAGGGGGATGCGAGAATAGTGGTGGTTTGGGGAAATAGGGCATACGACCACTACTCTGGCGGGAGAAAAATAGTGTTGGTTTGGTGAAAAAGGCCAGACCAACACTATTTTTTTTGGCTCATAATAGTGTTGATTTGGCGAAAAAGGCGAAACCACCACTACTGCGACGACAAAAAACATTGCAATTCGTACAATTATGTTGCTATAACAACAGACTTTGTCTTGAGATAGGGCTAAGCTATATCCAAACAAGGAAAGGAGTTGATTATGATGACAAAGAAATTTGATTTCAATAGAGAAGGGGCAGGCGTCAAGCCAACCAAGAGTCGGACGGACCAGCTCAAGGGCTATTTGAAGAGGCTTGGCCAAGGGGAAGCACTGGAGGCGGTCCGGGCGGATTTTGTCCGTGAGTTTGGGGAGGTGGAAGCGGCGGAGATTATGCAGGCGGAGCAGGAGTTGCTGGAGGAGGGAACTCCGCTTGCTGAGGTCCAGAAGCTTTGCGATGTTCATGCGGCGCTTTTCCATGGGGCC
>JAQYCE010000071.1 GCA_029003555.1 Bacillota bacterium
GATGATGACCTGGCCTCCATCCGGATCTTCTACCCACGGGGGTCATTTTCGGATGCCTTTTTCGCCCTTCTGGAGGAAGAGGAGGTTGAAGGGGATATAGCCCCCGCAGGCCTGTCCTATGAGGCTCTCCGGGACCAGGCCTTGGAATTCTGGTCCAGGATCCTCGCCTTCCGAAAGGCCCAGGACCTCATGCCCCTGGCGGAATTTGTGGCCTATGTCTTCCGGTCTTCGGGCTTTTATGACTATGTCCAGGCTTTGGACCATGGGGGAGAGCGGAAGGAAAACCTCCACGTCCTCCTCCGCTATGCCGAGCTCTATGAAGGGGAAGGCCGGTCCGACCTGACCGGGATGATCCGCCGGCTGGAGGAGGAGACCGGGTCCGTGGGGGAGGGGATGAATCCTGCCAACGACCTATCCGAATCGGATAATGTCGTCCGCCTTATGACCATCCACGGGTCCAAGGGCCTGGATGCCAAGGTGGTGGTCGTCGCTGACCTGGCCGCCCGTTTCCACGGGAAGTCATCCGACCCCTACTCCTTCTCCACCGAAGAAGGGCTGAGCCTGGCTGACCGCCGGGAGGATCCGGAGACCGGGAAGATCCTGGAAGGCCCATCCATCCGCCTGGACCTGGATAAATCCCGCCAGTTGGACCGGGAGAGGGATGAGGAAGTCCGGATCTTTTATGTGGCCCTGACCCGGGCCATCTCCCGCCTGGTCCTGATCGGCGGGGGAAAGGACCTGGCGGAGGCCTTCCTCCGGCCCCTGGCCAGAAACGAGGAAGAGGTCCAATTTGAACTGGACCAGGGCGGGTCCTACCAGGACTGGCTCATCACCCTTCTCCGCCATGACCGGTCCGCCTGGACCCGGGCCCGGGGGTCCATCGGTCAGGATTTGAAAAACCGGGCCATCCGACTCCCGGAAGGATCCGCCTTCTCGGACGACCGTCTAGAAGACGGCCGCCCCAAGGATGGGTTTTCCCTGGTCATTGAAGAGGAAGGGGCCTACCGGCCATGGGACGGGGAAAGTCCGGAATCCGGAGAGGCTATGGCCCAGAGCCAAGATGAGGATGGGGAACTTGGGGACCTCTGGAACCGGGCGGAAGAAATCATGGCTTTTACCTATCCCGACCCCCAAGGTCGGATCCAACCCATTAAAAAATCGGTGACTGAACTGGTTTCCCGGGAGAAAGAGACCGGACTAAGGGGATGGGGACCCGGAGAAGGTCAATCCGGTCAAAGCGACCCCCTAACTGTCCCGGACTTTCTCCGAACCACCGAAAAAATTCAGGGGGCTGACTACGGGTCCATCATCCACAACATCCTCCAAGCCCTCCCCATCCGGCCCTATAGTCCGGAAGAATTGGAAGGAGAAATCAGGGGGCTGGTCGACCGGGCCTATCTTACTCAAGAGGAGGTGGCAGGCATTGACCTTGACCAAGTCCTCCGCTTCTACCACTCTCCCTTAGGGAAACGACTCTGGGCTATGGGCCCGGCTGTCTGCCGGGAAGAATCCTTCACCCTCCGGATCAAAGAAAAAGACCTCCCGCCGGGGCTCCGTCCCGGGGAAGGCCAATATGGAGAGGGAACCCTCACCATCGATGGTCGTATGGACTTGTATGTGGACCTGGAAAAGACCGGGGAGGGTAAGAAAGGTCTCCTCCTCCTGGATTTCAAAACCGACCGGACCATGGTCAAGGGCCGCTACACCGACCAGGTTAAGCTTTACGCCCTGGCCCTGGAGAAGGCCCTGGGAAAGCCTGTGGTGGAGGCCTATCTCTACTGGGTCCGTTACGGCAGGACTGACCGCCTGGACCTGACTAAATAATCCAGCCTCCGTTGGGGGAAAGAACTTGGCCGGTGGTGGCCTCCGCTTCCTTCGAAGCAAAATGGTCCACCCAAAGGGCCACCTCCTCCGGCTTAACCATCCGGCCCAGGGGGATTTCGGAGAGGGCCACCTGGATGGATTCCTCATCCAACTCCTCCATCATGGGGGTGTCCACCATGCCGGGGGCAACGCAGTTGCAGGTGATGCTGGAATAGGCCAGTTCCTTGGCACAGGACTTGGTGAAGGCAATAATGGCCCCCTTGGTCGCCGCATAGAGGGATTCGCAGGAGGCGCCAACCATCCCCCAAACGGAGGAGATGTTGATAATCCGCCCCCACTTTTGGTCGACCATATGGGGGAGGGCCAGCTTGGTGGCGTAAAAATAGCCATTCACATTAACCGAGAAGACCCGGTTCCATTCTTGGGGAGTGATGTCCTGGACCATGCCATAGGTGGAGACGCCGGCATTGTTGACCAGGACATCCACACCTCCAAAGACCCGGTTAACTTGACCAAAGGCCTCGGAAAGCCCATCAAAGTCAGAGACATCGGCTTGGAGAAGGAGGGTGTCGGCCCCCTTTTCCCGGCAGAGGGCAGCCACTTCCCGGGCTTCTTCCTCATGCTGGCGGTAGAGGAGGGCCAGCTTTCGACCCGGACCGGCCATCCGAAGGGCAGTGGCCCGGCCGATTCCCCGAGATCCCCCGGTGATAAAAATTGTCTCCTTCTTCCTCGTATTGGACCCTTCCATACTTGACCAAAGCCTCCTTTTTTTCATATTATTATCGATATTGAGTGCTACAATAAAAATCGAGTATTTCCAAGCTTTGGCTCTTGCGCTTGGCTTTCTATCCTTTGAATTTTACCACAAGGAGGTCCCATGAAAAAAATTTGGGGAAACCTGTTATTCGGTCTGGCCCGTTTCATCGACCTGGTCTTTGGGGGCCTGATCAGGATCCTGTCCGCTGCTGTCGGCCTGGTTGAAGGGGTGCGCCAGCTTTTCCTCCCCCTCCTCACCTGCTTCGGCTTCACCATTTTTTCCGGGGGCATCTTCCTCATTCCCTTTATTAATCCCCGATTTTTGATTTTTATGATGGTCCTGGTCCTCTTTCCTTTCTTAGGAATGACCTTTGTTTCTTTTTTGGACTATGGCCGCTATATTTTCACCGAATACCTCTATGACCAGGCTGATTACTACCGCCTGGGCAAGGACTCCAAGAAGGACTTTTCCCACTATGGTCCTGCTTACCGGAGACAGAAGATGAAGGAAGAAGAAGAGGCTCGCCGTCGGGCCCAGGAGGCCCAGAATGCTCGCTGGGAAGAAATCTTCCGGGAGTTCTACCGCCAGTCCGGCTACGGCGGTCAGGGTTATGGGCGGACCGGGGGCCAGGGCTATACCCAGGGAGGGTATGAGGGCTACCAAAACCGCCAGCGCCAGCAGGGGGCCTACAACCCCTTCGACGATTTTAAGAAAAAATACAAAGAAGCCTGTGACACCCTGGGCATCCCCTACGATACGGATGAATACCAGGCCAAGTTAGCCTATCGAAAGCTGGCCAAGAAATACCACCCCGACATCAATAAGGAAGCCGGGGCGACGGAGAAATTCCAGAAAATCAATCAAGCCTATGAATTCCTTTCCAAGGAAAACATCGACCGCTATAAGCGGATGTAGGAGGGACCATGTCCAACGAAAGAGTCTTGGAGAAGTTTGCCGAGAACCAATTTAACCGGGAAAAAATGAGGGACTACCTGCCCAAGCCGGTCTTCCGGGCCTGGCAGGAGGCCTGTGAAAAAGAGCGTCCCATCGACCGGGAGGTGGCGGATGCCATCGCCCATGCCATGAAAACCTGGGCCATTGAGCGGGGGGCGACCCACTTCTGCCACTGGTTCCAACCGCTAAACGGAAAGACGGCGGAAAAGCATTCTTCCTTCCTCCAAAAGGGGGAAGATGGCCGTCCTATGGACCGGTTCTCCGGCAAGTCCCTCCTCCAGGGGGAGACGGATGGGTCCTCCTTCCCCAATGGGGGCTTGCGAGACACCTTTGAAGCCAGGGGCTATACCTTCTGGGACATCACCTCCTATGCTTTTGTCCGGGGCAATATTCTTTATATTCCCTCGGTTTTCATTTCCTATAACGGTCAGAAGCTGGACCTCAAGCTTCCTTTAATCAAGTCCATCCGGGCCCTGGATAAGGAGGCCTGCCGGGTCCTCCGGCTCATGGGCAAGAAAGTCGACTTCGTCAAACCCATGTTGGGATTGGAACAGGAGTACTTCCTTCTTGACCGGAAAGAGGCGGACAAGCGACCGGATATCAAATTCTGCAAGCGGGTCCTCTTTTCCTCGGACATTCCCAAGGGAGGCGAGTACGACCAAACCTATGCCGGTCGGATCAACCCCCGGGTCCAGGCCTTCATGAACGATGTCAATGAGGAGTGCTGGAAGCTGGGAATCTATGCCGACATTGAGCACAATGAGGTGGGCCCCGGCCAATATGAGTTCTCATCCACCTTCGATGAATCCGTGACGACCATTGACCAAAATATGCAGGT
>JAQYCE010000072.1 GCA_029003555.1 Bacillota bacterium
GAACCAATCGTTCGACACAGCCTCTTTTTGAAATCGGAATGGGTCTCCCCTAACGCTTGGAGAACTGTGGGCTCTTGCGGGCCTTCTTGAATCCGTATTTGTAGCGTTCCTTCTTCCGGGAGTCCCGGGTCAGGAAGCCGGAGGACTTGAGAGTCTTTCTCAGGTCGGGGTTGAATTCCAGGAGGGCGCGGGCAATGCCCAAACGAAGGGCACCGGCCTGGCCGGCATAACCGCCGCCCTTGACCGTGGCGACCACATCAAAACCGTTGAGGTTTCCGGTCAGAGTCAGGGGTGAAAGGGCATCCTGGCGGAGGTCCTCGTAGACGAAATATTCTTCAAATGGGGTGTCGTTGATGGTCACCTTGCCCTGGCCGGGAAGGAGACGGACACGGGCTACCGCAGATTTTCTACGGCCGGTACCGCGATAAAATTGATCCATAGATGACCTCCTTAATCAAACTTGAGTTCTTCGGGCATCTGGGCAGCATGGGCATGTTCAGGGCCTGCATAGACCTTGAGCTTTCTGTACATTTGCCGTCCCAGTTTGTTGTGGGGGAGCATCCCTTTGATGGCCTTTTCCAAAATCCTTTCCGGATGTTTTTCCAAAAGCTCTGCATAGGGGATCTCACGGATGCCGCCGGGATAACCGGTATGATAACGGTAGGTCTTCTTGTTTTCTTTGTTGCCTGTCAGGCGGACCTTGTCCGCATTGACAATGATCACATAGTCACCCGTATCAACATTGGGGGTGAAGGTGGGCTTGTGCTTTCCCCGAAGGACAGCGGCAATGTTGGTCGCCAGACGTCCGACAACCTGGTCGGTGGCGTCAACGACATACCACTTGCGCTCGACCTCTAAGGGTTTTGCCATGGTCGTTTTCATCTTTGCTCCTTTTCTTTTTCTACCCTCGCAAATTTAGCCTCCGCACTACGAGGTGGCGGGTTTTGGATATTCGACAATTTCTGTTTCGCACGCCGACGCTGCGAATGAGATTGAAGAAGAATCAAAGGGCAAAGCATTTTTGCCCATAATGATACCTAATTATAATAGCAAGATCGAGGGAGCCTGTCAAAAAAATCGCTTTAATGGCAGCTTTCATAATCCGTGATGATCTTTACCCGGTCACCATGGCGGCCGCCTTGGAATTCTCCCTCCAAAAAGGCTTTGACAATATCCTTGGCGATGTCCTCCCCCACCACCCGGGCACCGAAGGAGATCACATTGGCATTGTTGTGCTCTCTGGACATGCGGGCGGAATAGGATTCCGAAACGGACCCGCAACGGATCCCCTTGACCTTGTTGGCGGTGATGGCCATGCCGATGCCGGTTCCACAGATGAGGACGCCCAGGTCGCACTCTCCCCCGGCCACGCTCTCGGATACCTTTAATGCATAGTCCGGATAGTTGACCCGGCTATCGTCGGAAGGGCCGAAGTCCTTGACCTCATGGCCCAATTCCCGGATATAGTCTACAATGGCAGGCTTTAGGATAAAGCCGGCATGGTCGGATGCAATGGCAATTTTCATGGTTTCCTCCTCCGCATGAATGTAAAAAATAAGGAAGCAAGCCGGTAAGCCGTGTTCTGTTTTCGACTATCATCTGTCTCGGCCCGGCGTCACCACCGGGCTCCAGCGATCCTTTGTCCGGACGAGCAGCCCATTGGACGTTTGATCTTGCACCGGATAGGGTTTACAGAGCCAGACTGTCTCCAGCCTGCTGGTGAGCTCTTACCTCACCTTTCCACCCTTACCCTTGCGGGCGGTCTATTTCTGTTGCACTAGCCTTAGAGTCACCTCCACCGGACGTTATCCGGTATCCTGCTCTATGGTGCACGGACTTTCCTCGAACCTGTCGCGATAGTCCGGCTTACTTCCGATTTCCTATAATATCACAAGCTGTGGCCTGTCGACCAACGTTTTGAATCCAGCCCGTTTTCCACCAGGCTGACCGGGACCTCAGGAGCGAAATCCCCGGCCCAGTTCATCGCCCTCCTCATGGCCGGAAATTCCGACCCGTAGTGGGAAAGATCGACCAGGAAGAGGCCTTGACGGAGGGCATCCTGGGCATCATGGTACTTGATATCCGCAGTAACCAGGACCTGGGCCCCTTTCTCAAGGGCTTGGGGGACAAAGTCCATCCCTGACCCGCCTAAGCAAGCCACCCGGTCCACCGGAGCCTCCGGGTCTCCGTAAAAAGTGACCGAAGGGAGACCCAGTTTTTCCTGGATCCTTTCCGCATACTCTTTTAAAGGCATGGGGTCCACAAGACGGCCGAACCGTCCCATCCCCTTGGCCAGGTCCCAGTGAAGGGAATCCAGAGGGGCATCTTCCAGGGGGAGGCGTCCCCGGAGGCCGATCTCCTCCGCCAGGACATCATTGACTCCCCCATCCACCCGGTCAAAAGGGGTATGAGAGGCATAAACCGCAATTTTCTTTTCGATACAAGACACCAGGAGGTCGACCCGGGGGGACCCGTAGACCAGGTCCTCCAGGGGAGAAAAGAAGAGGGGGTGGTGGGTGAAGATGAAGTTAGCCCCCTCCTCCACCGCCCGTTCAATGGCCTCATGGGTCAGGTCCAGGGCCATGACCACCCCGGTCAGTTCCGCTCCGAAGTCCCCCACCTGCTTTCCCGAATGGTCCCAGGCCTCCTGGAGGTCCAGAGGAACCACTTTTTCCCAACGGTCTATCCAATCTTGTATTCTCATCGCATCCTCCCTCAACGGTCGGGCCCTAACCAGGCCTCCAACCGGCTTTTTTCTTCGATCACTTCTTTCAAACGGCTTTCCTGCCTATCCCCTCTTTTCTCCTGGGGCCCAGTTGACAGTTTTCTTTCCAAGTCTTCCAGGCCGGCCAGATCCTTCCTCATCTTCCGGAGAAGGACCGGGTCCCTCCTCGCCAAGAGGTCAGGGCCATAGTCCAAAAAGAAGGGGTTCCCTTCCTCCAGCTTTTCCCGGTAATCCGGCTGGATTTTTCCATCTAGGCGGACATCGAAGAGAGTATAGAACTTTCCCCCCTCTTCCACCATATCTTCCCGTATTTCATAAGAAAGGGAGGCCAGGTAGGTCCGGAAGTGGGCCAGGTCGCTCTGGGGGCTCAGGACCCACTGGTGACAGGACCGGGAGAGACTGACTTCTCCTTCCAGAATGGACCGGACCAGGCCACCCCCCATGCCGGAGATGACCAGGGCATCCGCCTCCCTCCAGGGGAGGTCCCGGAGACCATCGGCCCTGACGCAGGTGATCTTTTTCTTCCAGTCCTCTCCCCCATCTTCAAGCGCCTCCTTGAGCTTGGTCAGAGAAGGACCGGATATATCCGTGGCAAGGACCTGGCCGATATCCTCCCTTTGGGCCAGACCCATGGCGGTGTAGCCATGGTCACAGCCCACATCAATCACCCGCCGGCAGGGCAGGACCCGGTCCACCAGGGCTTGAATCCGGTCACCGCCAAGGTCTCTCTTTGTCATCTTCCCCCTCCTCTCTCCCCTCCTGAAAACACCTCCCTCCCGGTAGGCCGAGAGGGAGGAGGCAGGGTGGTTGTCCACCGACTATTCAATGAAATCCTTGATCTTCTGGGAACGGGTGGGATGCTTGAGCTTCCGGATGGCCTTGGCCTCAATCTGGCGGATCCGCTCACGGGTGACATCGAACTCCCTGCCCACCTCTTCCAGGGTCCTGGGGGTCCCGTCATTGAGGCCGAATCGGAGCTCGAGGACCTTTCTCTCCCTTTCGGAGAGGGTGGAGAGGATATTCTTGAGTTCTTCCCGGAGCATGATGAAGTCCGCTGCCTCATCCGGGGCCACGGCCGTATCATCTTCAATGAAGTCACCCAGATGGGAATCTTCCTCTTCCCCAATTGGAGTCTCCAGGGAAATGGGCTCCTGGGCAATCTTCCGGACCACCCGGACCTTTTCCACATCAATCCCCATCTCGGCCGCAATCTCCTCATTGGTCGGGTCGCGGTTGAGCTCCTGGAGGAGCTGGCGCTGGGCCCGGGATAGCTTGTTGATGGTCTCCACCATGTGGACCGGGATCCGGATGGTCCGGGCCTGGTCAGCAATGGCCCGGGTAATCGCCTGGCGGATCCACCAAGTGGCATAGGTGGAGAACTTGAAGCCCCGGTGGTAGTCGAACTTGTCGACAGCTTTCATGAGACCCAGGTTCCCCTCTTGGATGAGGTCCAGGAAGGACATCCCCCGACCCACATAGCGCTTGGCGATAGAGACGACCAGGCGGAGGTTGGTTTCAGCCAGGTACTGCTTGGCCTCGGACCCCTGCCAGCGGACCCGCTTGAGGTGGGCCTGGTCGGATTCCGCCATGGGCTCTCCCATGAGGAACTTTCGGGCAGGGATGGTGGCCTCCCGGACCTGGGCCAGGCCGTCCAAGTCGAATTCGGCTTGGCCGGCGGTCAATTCACCATCGAGGACCTTCTTCACCTTATCCAGTTCCCTCCCCAACACCTCATAGGAAATCACCTCCTGCTCGGTCAGTTCGTCCTTGGGCTGGGCCTTGCGGAGGGCGATGTTCATCTTGTCCATCTCCGTATTGCGCTCATAGATGATCCGGCGTTCCTCCGGACTCAGTTGGTCCTTGTCCGAGAAGGGGGGCAGGCCGGCCTCTTCAGCCAGCTGGTAAAGGGATTTTACCTCGCTATCCTTGTCCTCCTTCTTCTTGTAGACCTGGTCCACCGCCGCCTTGATGGCCTCCTCATTTTCCAGGGCATAAGCGATTATTTTTTCCTGGTCCTCGGTAACCTGGTCGGAGGCCAGGGTCTTGGTCACAACAGCCTCTTCAATCTTAATGCAGAAGTTGAGGGCCCGGGATTCCTCCTCGGTCATGGATTTCTTGGACAGCCTCCGACGGATATATCTTTCCACATAGGCTGCCGTCTTCACCGCCCTGGCAATATCGGAATCCGGATCGGGGCGGTCACCTTCCGCATGAAGGACCCGGTTGATGAAAATATCCAGGCGGTTAAGCCGGGAAGCCAGGTCCTCCAGGAGGTCCTTCCCCTGGCTGAGGACGTGGATTACCTCCAAAAGAAGGTCAGCCTGGGTCAGGTTGAGGGATTTCTTGGCGAGTTCGATAGCTTCACGGAGGGTGGGCCGCTCACCCCGGAGGGCCTTTTCCACCATCTGGGCATTCTCCATCCGCTTGGCCAGGATGACCTCCTCCTGGGCGGTCAGGAGGTCCACCCGGCCGATTTCCTTGAGGTACATCTTGACCGGGTCATCCACAGCCACATTCCGCATG
>JAQYCE010000073.1 GCA_029003555.1 Bacillota bacterium
GGAGGTCTTTCTTCTTTTGGAATAATTCCTTTAGATTTCTGGTCACCGCCAATCGGATATCCGTGTCCACGTTAATTTTATTGATACCGAATTGAATCACTTCCACCAGCTGATCTACCTCAATCCCGTGCATGTCCTTCAACTGACTACCCAAGTCCAGCAGTTCTTTGACGATATACTGGGGAACGGTTGAAGAACCGTGACTGACTAAAAAGCCTTCAATGCCTTCATGCACCATGCATTCTTTAATTGCTATAGGGATCTGCTTCCGGATAACCGTATCCTTACCTTTATTCGCGCCATGTTTGGTTCCATAGGAAATGGCTAAAGCATCTACCCTTGTTTTTTTAAAGAAGTCAATGGCAGCAAGTGGGTGTGTATACGTTGAGCTGACAGAAGCGACATCATCTTCAACTCCGGCTAAAATGCCTAACTCCCCTTCAACCGTGACTCCTCGCTCATGGGCATATTTGACAACTTCTCGAGTAAGCTCCACATTCTCCTCAAAGGGTAAGGAGCTACCATCGATCATGACACTTGTGTAACCGCCTTCGATAGCCGCAACAACGGAATCAAAGTTTTTTCCATGGTCTAAATGAACAGCAATAGGAATGTCAGAGTCTGCACCATACTGCTGAACTCCTCTTACAATATTCTTTGCTCCCCGCTTTTTATCCTCTAGGCTGCTATTGGCAAAGTCCACCCGACCTCCCATAAAGCCATTGGCAAGATCAGCACCCTGTAAAATGGCCGGTGAACGAAATTGCTCATGAACTTCGATGGCTGCCTTGATTTGAGCGACGGAGTTGACATTGAAAGCCGGCTGTCCATAAGAAAACTGATCTGCAGCCTCCAGTATTACCCTCATTGGTACTAACATGCTTTTCCTTCTTTCTTTTCTAATTTAAACAAATATACGGAGAAATGATCATCTCTATCAGAAGATAAATTAGTTAAAAGAGATCATCTCCGGTAAATCAATCCCTATCAATGGTCGACACCATTCCTTAAAAGCCTCTGTCATCCCATTTGCTGTTTCATTAATAAATTCGTTTGGTATTTTTCGTTCATAAAGCATAACCTCTTCGATATCAAGAAGTTCGTACTCCACTTGATAGGGAGATGTGGAAAGGCGACGGATGGAAACCATCTTTCCGGTCTCCCCGTCCAGCACCGCCTGACAGGCAATTCTCCCCACATCCTCCGCTTCACGCCGGTCAACCGGGCTTTGCATAAGGATAGATGCCCTTCCTAAAAGGCCCGGCTTCTCCCCGCGGGCCTTATAGCCTAATTTCCGGATGACCAAATTCGCCATGTGGGCACTCACATCACCAAAATAGGTGGCCCGGCCGGTTTGGAAGATGGGCGGGACAATGGGCTTCCCTTCCTTATCGTGAAGACCCTCGCTGGCCACGACCAAAATCCCCTTCTTCTTCTCCAAAAGGGTGGAGACATCGGTCAAAAACCGGTCTTCATCAAAGGCCAATTCCGGCAGGTAGATCAAGTCCGCTCCCGGCCCCCGATCCTCCGCCAAAGACGATGCCGCCGTAATCCAGCCGGCATTGCGGCCCGATGCCTCGAGGACAACCACATGGATAGGAAGGCTTTTGACATCTGCCGCAAGCTCCTGGACGCTCTGGGCCATGTATCTAGCCGCAGAACCGAAACCGGGGCTGTGGTCGGTAACGGCAATATCATTATCCATGGTTTTCGGGATCCCCATGATCTTGATTTTCTTTCCCATGGACAGGCACATCTTATGGAGCTTTCCGCAGGTGTCCATGGTCCCGTTTCCCCCATTCATGAGAACAAAACCTATCTCTTGTTCCTCAAGAATTTCCACGATCCTTTGATAATCTGATTTCTCCAAAGGATATCTCGAGCTACCAAGTGCAGTACCCGGAGTGTGAAGAAGGAGATTCAATTTTTCATCAGATAGGCCTTCAAGATGGATGAAATCCTGATTCATCAAGCCTGCACATCCATTTCTTGCGCCTAGAATTTCGTCAATCCCCTGGGATTTGGCATACTGGATGGCACCATACAGGGAAGCGTTGAGAACCGCTGTCGGCCCTCCCCCATGGATAATCAATAATTTCTTCAACATATTTTCCTCATTCTCTATGCTAGGTCCGCTTTCCGGTATACGATCTTCCCTCCCACCATGGTCCAAACCACGTTCAAATCCTCATCAATGAGAAGGCAATCGGCCAAATACCCTTCCGACAGTTGACCCATTTCGTGGTCTAGACGGAGGACACGTGCCGGATTGGTTGAAAAAATGGGAAGGATCTCCTCGATGGGATCATGGGTAAAAGACACCATGTTTTTCAGGGCCCGATCCAAGGTGAGCGTGCTCCCTGCTCGGACGCCATTGGAGGCCAGCTTGGCATCCCCATCCTCAACGACAATGTCATTTACGCCCAGCCGGTAATGCCCGTCCGGGAACCCTGTCGCCATCATGCTATCCGTTATCGCCACCAGGCGGTCATAGGACTTGCATTTCACCACCATCCGGATGGTGGAGGGAACCAGGTGGCGTCCGTCGCAGATGATTTCACAGAAACAGTCGCTTTCCAGGGCAGCCCCCATGATGGCCGGCTCATGTTGGTGAAAGAGCCGCATGGCATTAAAAAGGTGGGTCATGGATACGGCCCCATCATCGATTGCCTCCCGGCTGGTCTCATAGGTCGCCGAGGAGTGGCCCAGGGAAAAAGGAATGTCTTTTCCGAAACGGCGGATGAGGTCCGGGACACCGGGAACTTCGGGAGCAACCGTGATATAGCTAACCGTATGATCCGAGGCTTCAATATAGCGCTCAAGCAGGGAAGCGTCCCCTTCGATCAGGAGATGTGCTGGCATGGATCCTCGATACTCCTGAGAAATAAAAGGACCCTCCAAATGGGAGCCTAACAAACGGGCGCCCATCGTTCCCGACTTGGTCTTTTTTGCAACGTCTCGTAGACAACGGATGGTGTTTTCTTCCGTATCGGTTACGATGCTGGCATTCCAGGCCGTAACCCCCTTGGAAGCGAAGAACTGAGAAATCTTATCCAGCCCCGCCGAATCCGCTGCATTCACATCCACGCCGACTGCCCCATGGGTGTGGACATCAATAAAACCCGGAAGCAGGCGCAAGCCCTGACCATCCAGGACGGCTTGACCTGAATCCCCTGCGGCCACGGTCTTATCGCCGGAGGTCACAATTCTTTGAAACCTTCCGTCCTCGATCCAAAGGGTGGCAGGATGGAAGGCCCCATCAATATAGGCATTGACATTGGTAATCTTCATGATCGGGATCCCCAAGTTCGTCTAAAATGCTTTTTGTGAAGCATTGCTGTTGGCGATAATCTGACAATCCTTATGGTTCTGAAGAAGGGTGACCGGGTAGGCACTTGTCGCCTCCTCATAGATTGCACGGCGCAGAACCGACCGGTGCCAATCCCTGAAGACCCCCAGCCGGATGGTCCGAGCCGCGTAGATGGATTTCATCCCCAGGGTTACCGCTTTCTTGGGCATGGCATCGATCGCGCCGCTCAGGTCCCCAATCGCATTAGCAACTAGGGTCTCCCGGCTGATGTTGATAACCCGCGTCGGCAGCTGGACGAATTCTTCCGCCGACAGGTCCTCTTCCGGCTCATTAAAAGCCACATGACCGTTGATACCGATGCCTCCGATACATAAATCGGCCCCGCCCAATTCTTCCATTTTCCGATCCAGGGCCTCCGGATCCTCAGGGTCGGGAAAGAAGCGGTTCTCTTCCGGCATCAGAAGATCCGGATCGATCCGACCGTAAACCTCCCGGTCCATAAATCCCCGGAAGGACAGAGGGTCCGACTTATCGATGTAGGAACCATCATCATTCAAATATTCATCCATATTAAAGAAATAGCAATTCTTTAATGAAATCCCGCCCTCATTGACCAGGCGGACAAAAATCGGATAGTGACCGACCGGCCCCACCGGACAGATGAGGACGGTTGATTTATTCTCACGATTATTCTTGGTAATAGTCCGAACCATTTCCAGAGCGAGCTCATAGAAGACCTCACCCGAGTCGCCCAGGGTTTTTACCGGGATTTTCCCATCCTCATGAAGCTTTTCCCCTTCAATATGATACATTCTTTTATCCATGCTTTATCTCCTATCTCTATGCCGCTATTCTTCCAAAAAGAGCTGCTCTAGTCTCATCTTTTGAATTAAGGCCACGATCTCCTTGGTCCGCCGACAGCCGAATTTATAGAGCAGACCGGATATTTGCGTTTTTACCGTGACCATTTCCACCCCGCGAATCTCTGCAATTTCCCGCACTTTCTTTTTTTGAAGAAGGAGGCGGATTATCTCCCTCTCCGCATTCGTTAACTTCGATACATTATGGATAAAGAAAAGCAAAGACCGCTCACTGTCCTGGAGGCGGGAGAACTCCCGCATAACCGACCGCTGGACCTGGCTTTGGAGGATGGTCTCATCCCGGTAGGCCCGGCGAATGTGGGAGAGGAGAACTTCGCTCTCACAACCCTTTACCACATAGTCCACTGCCCCGGTCGACATCCCCGCCTGAATCATTTCATCCGTTTCATGGGCCGTCATAAAAACCACTTTTACGGAGGGATGGTTTTCCGAGATAATCTGAGCGGCTTTGATGCCGGAATCCAACTCCTCCATCTCCACATCCATAAGAATCACGTCCGGCTTTGGATCTGCCCCGTCGACCAAGGCAACGATCTCATCTCCGCGTCCGGCGGACCCCACGACCTCCATATCCTCTTCCATATTAATGGTTTCGCAAAAATCCTCACGCAGAAGATCAATATCCTCTGCGACCATAATCCGAATTCGATCCTTTTCCGACAACTCTCATCACCTCACTCTTTGATCATAGGAAGGAAGCATAATGGAAAAAGAAGTTCCTTCTCCGGGGGTACTTTCCACCTTGACATGGCCGAAGTGCTGCCTAACCACTTTCTTGGTGAAAAAAAGGCCCATGCCCCAGCTTTCATTCTTGCTCTTTGTCGTATAGAAGGGCTGAAAGACCTTCTTCCTCTGGTCCTTGGAAAGACCGGGCCCATTGTCCTCGATGACAATCACCATCCATAAACGTTCCGAATGTACCCGAACGCTCACGCATGGCTCCTCCCTGAATTCCTTAGCCGCCTCATATCCGTTGTTCATGATATTGGCAAGGGCCTCTCCCAGGGTAGTGGGATCCGCTAATACTTTCCGATCGCTGTCGATGGCAAGATCGATTTTCCCTTCGGGGTGCTTGAGCAAAAATCGATCTTCGGCAAAGCGGATGATTTCCGCCACATCATGGGGACGAAGTTCGATCTGCTGGGTATTGACACTTTTATAATACTCGTCGATACGGTTTTTCATGGCAAGGGTGATGCTTTTAATCTGATCCTTGGATTCGATCAGACGGTCCCAATCCGGTTCCTCTTTGGAGAGTTCCCGGTCCATTCGTTTCTCCAAAACCTGCAGAGAAAGCACCTGATTTTTTATGCTGTGGGCAAAGATGGACAAACCCATTTCCGCACTGTTGAATTTTTTTTGTAAAATCTCATCTTCTTTATCTTCCGAGTACCGAAGCTCATCGTAACTGAAAATCCCCCAACAACCGATCAGGGTGCAGACGACATCAATGCCGATCAGCCAGTTCCAGCTGTCTCCCTCCAGGGAAGGACTGATATAATTGCTGACGCCCAAGTCAATATATTCCGAAATAAAGAGGTTATAAATTTGGGCAGGGTCCTTGCTGGCGTAGATCATATAGACCAGGGTCTGACAAAAGATGGCCAGGACAATTCTTGAGAAGTTCCTCTTGAACATAGGAATGGAAATCTCGTGCCATTCCAAAAACAAGATCATCAAGGAAGCAAGAACTAAGGCGATGATCCAAAAGAAGGAGAGTCGCACAAGAAGGGTGAGAAAAATGGGATGGAGATTGACCAGTTTTCGAAAAAGAGTCGGATAATAGATCAAGAGGAAGAAAAAGGTGGGTAAGCCTGTCCCGATGATCAGTTTTCGTGTATTTCTCCGAATCCATTGCTTCATGCTCAATGCCACTGCCGTTTGAAAGAGAAACCAGGGGGTGAGCATACGACCAATCGCAACGACATAGCCCAAGGTCCTTAGATTAATGGGCTGGATATGAATCCAACGCTGGATGTCGGCGCTAAGAAAGAGAAGTTCAGATTTCTGTGCGGCGATGCCGCCCATAATCGCAATATAGATGACAATGGCGGAAAGAAAAACTAAGTTGGCAAGGTTCATGAAGGAAAAAGAAAGAGGGAAGGATCTATGCCGGAGGATTGAAGTGAAAAGTACAATGACTGTACAGATGAACACAACAACTAAAAGCATAGATTCTTCCCTTCTCTTCCCATCAAGGGCGATCGATCAAAAACCTTTATTTATTTTCATTAAAAGTTTTATACCCTTCTTCCATCACATCAAAGAGGACGTAGGAATTCGGATCTGCCTTTTCCTTGATTCTTCCGCTATCCATGAAGACATTCTGTTGGATCTCGTAGACTTGCTTGATCGCTTCCATGTCTCCACAAATCTTATTGATGGTTGCCCAGTCAGCTTCACCAACGCTGGCGACCATGGTTTCTTCCGGCGCATCCAGGTGCTTGGCCAGAGACTTGGCCACTTCTTCGATGTTGGCTTCTCTATATACGTGTGCCTTGTTAATGGCTGCAGAGAAACGAACCAGGACATCCTTATTCTTTTCAGCATATTCCTTCGTGGTAATGAAGCTGGAGGGGAAGGTGGCCTTATCGGCAAAGTCGGCATTGGTTCCCAGAGAAACGTAGTTGTCGCCCAGGGACTCCTTCAGGGTAACCGTATTGGGGCTCCAGGTGGCAGCAGCATCAATCTGACCGGCAACCAGAGCGGTGGTCATCCCATCAACCGCCATCTCCACAACCTTAATATCATCTTCAGTCATGTTGGCCTTGGCCAGGATCTGCTTAAGGATAACTTCGGAGGAAGTACCGGAAGCAACAGCAACCGTCTTCCCTTTCAGGTCCTCAGCTTTGGTGATTCCCTTTTCTTTGTTGGCAACCACTTCATCAGAAAGGCTGTTGGTATGATCCATTTGGAAGATGCAAGCCTGTCCTTCAATACAAAGGGCGTGGGCACCGTGACCGATTTGGGCAATGTCGATGTCGCCGGAAGCCATAGCGGTGATTTCCGCCGGCCCGCCTTCAAATTCTGCCACTTCCACTTTCAGGCCCACTTCATCAAAGTAGCCCTGGTCAATGGCGGTGAAGAGAGAGGAAGCCGATCCCAAATTCGGCATATAGGCTACGCGAACGGTTTTTTGTTCTTTTTCCGGTTCTTTCTCCGATGACGATTCCCCCGCCTGAACGCTTTCACTGGCTGAGCTCATCTCTCCGGATGAACTCCCCGTCTTGTCCTTTTCTCCGCCACAAGCCACTAAAGTCAGCATCATAGCGAGAGCCAGGACCATGGATAACATTCTTTTTTTCATTGTTCTCTCCTTTTCTTTCCTCTTCTCAGTAACAGTCTGCCAATTTCTATTTTCTGACGGCCAGGTATTCTTCATAAACCTGACTCCAAATACGATTCTTTAATTCCAAAAAGCGGGGACTCATCTTTGTCGCCTGGTCTCGCGGATAGGGGATGTCGATTTCTACAATATCCTTGACCCGAGAAGGACGGGCCGACATGATAATCACGCGCTGGGCAAGGACGATCGCTTCTTCAACATCATGGGTAATGAAGAAGCAGGTTTTCTGTTCTTCCTCCCAGGTCTTCAAAAGCTCGGTTTGAAGCTGGACACGAGTCTGGGCATCCAGGGCACCAAAGGGCTCATCCATCAACAATACCTTCGGATTGACCGCATAGGCACGGGCGATGGCCACTCTCTGTTTCATCCCACCGGATAACTCCTTGGGATAGGATTTGGCAAACTTCTCCAATCCCACCACTTTAAGATACTTTTGGGTTATGGCTTCCCGTTCTTCCGGCGTTTTTCCCTGCAATTTTAGGCCAAACTGGATATTCTTCTCCACGGTGAGCCAGGGAAACAAGGCATATTGCTGGAAGACAATTCCGTGTTCAGGACTAGGGCCATCCACTTCCTCTCCGTCAATCGTCACCTTCCCCTCGGTTGGTTTATCCAATCCGCCAATGATGTTCAGCAAGGTGGACTTTCCGCACCCCGAAGGGCCAACAACACAAACGAATTCATTCTC
>JAQYCE010000074.1 GCA_029003555.1 Bacillota bacterium
TCCAGCAGATCATCTGGGCGGCGGAAGCCAACCACAGGAAGGTAGCCCTGTCAGGACGGTCCATGCTGACCAACGTGGATGTGGCCATGAACCTGGGCTATCTCAAGGTCAAGAAAAACACCCTGATCGACATCAATGAGGTCCGCAACTACAAGCCTTCACAGGTGACCCTTTTAATTACCGGGTCCCAGGGTGAGCCCATGTCGGCCTTGTCCCGGATGGCCAACAATGCCCACCGCCAGATTCAAATCCAGCCTACGGATACCATCATCCTTTCGGCTTCCCAGATCCCGGGAAATGAAAAAGCCATTGGGGATATGCTCAACAATTTGACGGAGATGGGGCCCAAACTCATCTATTCTTCCTTAGCCGAGGTCCATGTCTCCGGCCACGCCTGTGCGGAGGAACTCAAACTCATGCACTCCCTGGTCAAGGCCCAGTATTTTATTCCGGCCCACGGGGAAACCCGGATGCTGGTCGCCCATAAAGAGCTGGCCATGTCTTTAGGTATGCCGGAAGACCACGTTCTGATGGGACAAAACGGAACCGTCTTTGAATTTGAACGCCGTGGGGCCCATGTCAAGGCGAATACGGATAATGAAGTCCAGGCCGGCAAGGTCCTGATCGATGGTCTGGGGGTAGGCGATGTGGGCAATGTGGTCCTGAACGACCGCAAGCGCCTATCGGATGACGGGATGATCGTCATTGTGGCAACAGTGGACAAGAATTCTGCCCGCCTGGCGGCCGGACCTGAAATCATCTCCCGTGGCTTTGTCTATATGAAGGACAACATCGACATGATCCAGGAGATCAAGAAGCAGGTTCGAGCCATCTTCGACAATGCGGAAAAGAAAAACATCAAGGATTGGTCCTTCCTGAAATCGGAAATCCGGGATAAGATCAAGTCCTATGTCTATGCAGAAATCCAGAGAAACCCCATGATCCTTTCGATCATTATGGAAACAGAGACCGCCAATGGCAAATCACGGTAAGTTTGAACTCCTGGCTCCCGCAGGGGATATGGAAAAGCTGAAATCCGCCCTCCACTTCGGGGCGGATGCCGTTTATTTGGGCGGGGAGAGCTTTGGACTCCGGAAGGCATCAAAGAATTTCTCCCGTGAGGAATTGGAAGAAGCCGTCCGTTATGCCCATGCTAAGGGGGCCAAGATCCATGTGACGACCAATATCCTTCCCCATGATAATGACCTGGATGGCTTAAAGGATTATGCTCTCTTTCTGGAATCCATCGGGGTGGATGCCGTCATCGTTTCGGATCCCGGTATCTTTATGGCCTTTAAAAATAATACAGATGTAGAAATCCACGTTTCCACCCAGGCTTCCATCACTTCATCAGATACGGTCAATTTTTGGGCCGACCTGGGGGCAAAGCGACTGGTCTTAGCCCGGGAACTCAGTTTAGAGGAAATCCGCCGGATCAGGGAAAACGCCTATGAAGATGTGGATTTGGAGTGCTTTGTCCATGGGGCCATGTGCATTTCCTATAGTGGCCGCTGCCTCCTGTCCAACTATATGACCGGGAGGGATGCCAACCAGGGCGACTGCGCCCAGGCTTGCCGGTGGAAGTACCATCTTATGGAAGAAAAAAGGGAGGGGGAGTTTTATCCCATCGGGGAAGATGGGGGAGGGACATTCATCCTAAATTCCAAGGACCTCTGCCTCCTTCCCTATATGTCCGACCTCATGGACGCCGGCATCCGGTCTTTTAAGATTGAAGGTCGGGTCAAGACCGCTTTCTACGTCGCCTGTGTGGTCAGGGCCTATCGCCAGGCCATAGATGCCGCCTTGGAAGGGAAGTTGGACCAGAACCTGGTTGATGACTTAATGAAGGAGCTGGCCAAGACCTCCCACAGGGATTTCACCTCCGGCTTCCTCTTTGGAAATCCAGGATTGGGCGGGCAGAATTATGACACCACATCGTATATCCAGGACTATGACTTCATTGGAGTGGTCCAGGAAATCGACCAGGCCAGGGGACGGGTCCTCATCCAATGCCGGAATAAGTTTTCTCGAGGCGATGAGGTGGAAATGGTCAGGGCAAAAGCTTGTACCCTTTCCTTCAAAATTTCGGATATCGAGGACCGGGAAGGATCCCGACAGGAGGAAGCCAAAGTTCCTATGGCGGATTATTGGATTCCCCTAGAGGAGACCTGTCAAGTCGGCGATATGGTCCGGAAGCGGAAGAATTAGCCATTCCTAACACATGGACAAAATGAATATAAATAATATTTTTTGTAAGGCCTGATTGTTGATAATCAGGCCTTTATACTTGCCTTTAGAAATTTTTAAAATGATTTCTTTTTTTTTAGAAACTGTGATATATTATCCCCAGGGAAGATAGTTTTTCAGATAGGGAGTATCTCACCATGAAGATGGACTTCCGCTTAACTTTTATCGAAATTGATAAAAGTGGGAGGTCCTGAACATAGAGAGGGTCTTGCTTTTGCATTAGCCCCCTTGCGGAGAGATTCTTCCTTTTTTAGTGCCCTCGAATACTAGGCTGGAAAACGATTAACCCTTGTTGATTTAAGGTCACTTTATTTTAATCTTTGAAAGGAGATTACATGAACCCAATTAATGTTACTAGTGAGATCGGCAGGTTGAAGAAGGTACTCGTCCACCGTCCCGGTGATGAGCTGCTCTATCTCACTCCCAACACACTAGAAGAGTTGCTCTTCGATGATATCCCTGATTTAAGCAAGGCCCAGGCCGAGCATGACCGTTTCACTGACATTATGCGTGAAGAGGGTGTAGAGGTTGTTTACTTGGAAGACCTCATGGCTGAAACTCTGGATGCCAATCCCGACCTTAAAGACCAATTTTTAGATGAATTCCTGGATGATGCAGGAATCGTTACCAAAACCTATCATGACATTCTCAAGCAGTTCTTCAGCCAGTACAAGGACAACAAGGAACTGGTCATGAAGACCATGGCCGGTGTCAAATTCGATGAGTTGCCCGAAGTGGAAACCAACTTCCTGATCGACGAGTTGGATAGAAGCTCCCAGCTGATCCTGAACCCCATGCCCAACCTCTACTTCACCCGCGACCCCTTTGCTTCCGTTGGTGACTCAGCTGTCGTCAACAAGATGTACTCCGTGACCAGAAACCGTGAGACCATCTACTGCGACTACATTTTCCGTTACCACCCCGAATATGCCGGCAAGGTTCCCAACCTCTACGGTCGTCATGAGCACTTCCATATCGAAGGTGGTGACGTCTTCAACGTCGATGAAAATACCCTCTTTGTAGGTATTTCCCAGCGGACCGAGGCGGATGCCCTTCAGAAATTAGCCCATAACATTTATTGGGAGAAGGGTGCCAACAATATCAAGAGAATCTATGCCTTTGATATTCCCAATAACCGTGCCATGATGCACCTTGACACCGTCTTCACTATGATCGACTACGATGCCTTCACCTACCATCCCGGCATCACTGCCACCCTCCGCGTTTTCGAACTGACCAAGGACGAGAACAAGGAAGGCGAGATCGTCATTAAGGAGATGAAGGGTTCCCTCCAGGAAATCCTCAGCAACATCCTGGGCAGAGAAGTCCGTCTCTTTCCCTGCGGCGCCGGCGATGTCATTGCTGCCGAGAGAGAGCAGTGGACTGACGGGTCCAACACCCTGACCCTGGCTCCCGGAAAGATCCTGGTTTACAAGAGAAACTATGCGACCAACAAGTCCTTGAAGGAAGCCGGCTTTGAAGTTCTGGAGCTCGATTCCGACAACCTGACCGTCGGTCGTGGCGGCCCACGCTGCATGTCCATGCCTCTGATTCGTGAGCCCATCGAAAAGCTGACCAAGTAGTCTGTTCTTGTCCCATGAGCCGGATCTCTTAACCCGGCCCATGGTTAACCATTAGAAAGAGGCAAACTATGCCAATTAACTTTCAGGGCCGGAGCTTTCTGACCCTTCAAGATTACACCCCGGAAGAGATCACCTACCTGATCGACCTTTCCGCCAAGTTCAAAAGCCTGAAGCACACCCACACCCCCCACAAATACCTCGAAGGAAAGAACATCGTTCTCCTCTTCGAAAAGACCTCCACTCGGACCAGATGCTCCTTTGAAGTAGCCGGTATGGACCTGGGTATGGGCGTCACCTACTTGGACCCCGGTTCAAGCCAGATGGGACACAAGGAATCCATCGAAGACACTGCTAAGGTTTTGGGCCGCTTCTATGACGGCATCGAATACCGTGGTTTCGACCAGAAATTGGTTGAGAAGCTGGCCAAGTACTCCGGCGTTCCCGTATGGAACGGCCTGACCGATGCTTCCCACCCCACCCAGATGCTGGCCGATATGTTGACCATCCGTGAAAACTTCGGTTACCTCAAGGGCCTGAAGTTTGTCTTCATGGGCGACTGCCGGAACAACGTCTCCAACTCCTTAATGATCACCTGCGCCAAGCTGGGTCTTAACTACGTCGGCTGCGGTCCCAAGGACCTCTGGCCGGAAAAGGACCTCATTGCCAAGGCCAATGAATACGCCAAGTATTACAACTCCACCGTTGAGTTCACCGAAGATCCGGAAGAAGCGGTTAAGGGCGCTCATGCCGTCTACACCGACATCTGGGTTTCCATGGGCGAGCCCCACGAAATCTACCAGAAGCGGATTGCTGAGCTCCACAAGTACAGAGTGACCCAGAAGTTGATGGACCTGGCTGATCCTGAAGCCATCTTCCTCCACTGCCTGCCCTCCTTCCATGACCTGGAGACCTCTACCGGTCGCGAAATCAACGAGGAATTCGGTGACCAGTATGACCTGAACGGGATGGAAGTGACCGACGAGGTCTTTCTGGGTAAGCAATCCAGGGTCTTTGATGAAGCGGAAAACCGCATGCACACCATCAAAGCGGTCATGTTCGCTACCTTAAAGTAGGGTTAACCTATGGCAAGAAAGAAAATCGTCGTGGCCCTGGGCGGAAACGCCCTGGGTTTCACACCTGAAGAACAACTTTCCCTGGTAAAGAAGACCGCCTCCACCATTGTTGACCTCTCGGAGAACTATGACGTCATCATCGGTCACGGGAACGGTCCCCAGGTTGGTATGATCAACAACGCCATGTCCTTCTCCGCCTCCAATGGGGGAGAGACCCCGGCCATGCCCTTCCCTGAATGTGGGGCCATGAGCCAGGGCTATATCGGCTACCACCTGGTCCAGTCCATCCAGAATGAGCTGGCCAAGCGGGGGATCAAAGACCGCCCGGTGGCCTGCCTGGTTACCCAGGTTGTTGTTGATGAAAAAGATCCGGCCTTCCAAAACCTGACTAAACCTATCGGCTCCTTCATGACCCAGGAAGTTGCTAAAAAGGAAGCCAAGGAAAAGGGCTGGACCGTCAAAGAAGACGCTGGCCGCGGCTGGCGGAGGGTGGTTGCCTCGCCCATGCCCCAGCGGATTGTTGAGCTGGACGTGGTCGACCAATTGGTTGCCCAGGGCGATATTGTCATCACCACCGGTGGTGGCGGCATCCCCGTTATTGAAAAGGAATACGGCTATGAGGGTGTCCCGGCCGTCATTGACAAGGACCGGTCTTCGGCCAAACTTGCCAATGATATCGGTGCCGACCTTCTCGTAATTTTAACGGCCGTTGACCAGGTTTATATCAACTACAATAAGCCGGACCAGAAGGCTTTGGAGAGGATCGATGTGGCGGAGGCCAATCAATATATTGAACAAGGTCAGTTCGCCCAGGGATCCATGTTGCCAAAGGTGGAGGCCTGCTTATCCTTTGTTGAAGCCAACAAGGGCAAGGAAGCCTTGATCACCTCTCTCGAGAGGGCCAAGGAAGCCTTGGAAGGAAAAACCGGAACGATCATTTACTCGTAGGAAAGACCCCGTTTCCAGGCCCGTTTGTAGGAATGGGCTTGGAGGCGGATCATCCGTCGACGCTTTTCCTAGGAAAAGCAAAAATTCCGAAAGGAGTCATTTTATGACTGAAAAGAAAAAGAGGGGATCCCTATCGGCCTTTAGTATTTTGATGCTGATCCTTCTCGTTCTCTGCATTGTATCCGCAGTTCTGTCCGGATCACCCATTTCTGATGGCGTGATTAAGAACTTGGATCCCGACAAGTACGGCTCTCTCCTTGAGACCATTGAACAAGGCAACCATGTTGAGGTTGTTGGAGCCGGGATTAAAGACTTCTTCATGTCCATCCCGAATGGTTTTATGGATGCCTCTGACCTTATCGTCTTTATTTTCTGCATTGGTGGATTTATCGGTATCGTTATGGAAACCGGTGCCCTTCAAGCCGGTGTCCTCCACCTGGTAAAAAAGATGAAGGGAAAGGAAGAAAGACTGATTGTCATTCTGATGTTCCTCTTCTCCTTGGGCGGAACCACCTACGGTATGGCTGAGGAAACCATCGGTTTCTATGCCCTCATTACCACCGCCATGGTCGCCGCCGGCTTTGATACCCTGGTTGCCCTATCCACCGTTTTGATCGGTGCCACCTCCGGTGTTTTGGGTTCCACTATCAACCCCTTTGCTACCGGCGTTGCCATGTCGGCCCTTAAGTCCGTCGGCATTGAGCCCAATGTCACTTTAATCATGGGCCTGGGTGTTATTCTCTGGCTCTCCACCTATGCCATTGCGGCTTGGTATGTCACCTCTTATGCCAAGAAGGTAAAAGCCGACAAGGGCTCCACCCTCTTAACCGTCCGTGAACAGCAGATCATGGAAGAAGAACTGGGCGAGGAGGCCGCCAAGGCTGCCGAATTGGAATTCACCGGCAAGCATAAGGCTATCCTGACCGTCTTCGGCATCTCCTTTATTGTTATGATCATTTCTTTGATTTCCTGGCCCGACCTGGTCTTTGGCGGCGACGAAGATGCCTTCCTGGCTGCCATGGGTTGGACTGACTTCCTGACCGGTGAGCCCCTGGGTTGGTGGTATTTCACCCAGTTAGCCGCCTGGTTCACCTTTGCCTCCATTATCGTTGCGGTAATTGCAGGCTTCTCCGAAAAGCACTTTGTCAACTCCTTCCTGGCCGGTGCGGCAGACCTAATCTCCGTTGCCATGATCATCGCTACCGCTCGTGGTATCACCGTCGTCATGAACGCCACCCACATGGACTTCTGGATCCTGGACAAGTCTTCCCAGCTCCTCTCCGGCGTCCCTGCCTTGGTCTTCATCCCTCTGGCCTATATCATCTACCTGATTCTTTCCTTCCTGGTGCCCTCCACTTCCGGATTGGCCGGACTCTCCATCCCGGTCATGGGCCCCTTGGCTGCAGAATTGGGCTTCAATCCGACCATCATGATTATGGTCTTCTCCGCCGCTTCCGGCGTCATCAACTACTTCACCCCGACCTCGGGTGTTGTCATGGGCGGCGTTACTGCCTCCCGTGTTGAGTACTCCACCTATCTGAAGTTCGTGTGGAAGTTCCTCATTATCGTCGGTATTGCCAACATCGTCATCTTAACCGCAGCGGAGATGATGTCTTAAGCTATTTCATCATCGAGTAAATGATTCACTTGCCCCCGGCTTTGAGCAGGGGGCTTTTTTCTGCCCATATCACTCAAGATATGGTAAAATGAATCAAATTCGTTTATTTTTAGTATGGTCAGATGGGAGTAGCTTATGAATAATGAAAACAAACTTCAAAGTGCTGTTGAAGGGGTTGTGAAAGACCTCTACGGAGTGGAAGGGGAAGGTCTCGTTACGATCGAGATCCCCAAGAACACGGAATATGGCGATTATGCCACCCCGGTTGCTATGCAGCTTGCCGGACGATTGAAAAAGAACCCCAGGACCATCGCCGATGAAATGAAGGAGGCCCTCCTTCAGGAGAAGGACCTGATTGACACGGTGGAAGTGGCCGGTCCCGGATTCATTAATTTCCGCCTGAAATCGGATTCTTTGGGCGCTGTCATCAGCCGGGTCTTCGAAAAGGGAGATAAGTACGGTTGGAACTATTCCGGCGTCCGTAAGCCCGTCCTGGTCGAGTACGTTTCTGCTAACCCGACCGGTGACCTCCACCTGGGCCATGCCCGTGGTGCTGTTTGGGGGGACTGCATCTGCCGACTCTATAAGGCTTCTAACTACGACGTTCTCCGTGAGTATTATATTAACGATGCCGGTGCCCAGATGATCAACCTGGGCAAGTCCGTTTATGCCCGCTATGCTCAGTTCTTCGGCGAGGATGTGAAAGTGCCGGAAGATGGCTATTTTGCTGACGATGTCAAGAAGATCGGCGAGGACATTGCCCTTGAAGAAGGGGATGTCTGGCTCCACAAGGAGGAAGGCCGGATCGAGCACTTTAAACAGAAGGGCTATGAAGTGGAGCTCAAGAAAATTGAGCAGGTCTTAAAAGACCTCCGGGTGGAGTTTGACTCCTGGGTCAGTGAACAGTGGCTCTACGATTCCGGCCTGGTCGAGGAAACCATCCAAAAGCTTAAAGACCTTGGCGTCACCTATGAAGAAGATGGGGCCCTTTGGCTCAAGACCACCCAGTGGGGAGATGATAAGGACCGTGTTTTGGTCAAGTCCGATGGAACATTGACCTACATGACTCCGGACTTAGCTAACCATAGATTTAAGCATGACCGTGGTTACACCAAGATGATCAACCTCTGGGGTGGGGACCACCATGGTTATGTTGCTCGGATGAAGGCAGGTCTTCAGACCCTGGGCTTTGGCCCTGACGACCTGGAAGTGGACCTGATCCAGATGATCCACCTGGTTGAAGATGGCCAGGAAGTGAAGATGTCCAAGCGGTCCGGAAACGCCATCACCATCCAGGCTTTAATCGATGATGTCGGCGTGGATGTTACCCGCTACTTCTTTGCCTCCCGCGCTGTGGAGAGTCAGATGGACTTCGACCTGGCCCTGGCCCGGTCCCATTCCAATGAAAACCCGGTTTACTACATCCAGTATGCCCACGCCCGTGCCTGCGGTGTCTTGAGAAATGCCCCTGAATTTAAGGAACAGACTGAATTCACCCGCTTGAATGAGGAAAAGGAAGTGGACCTCTTGAAGCTCATGGATGACTTCCCCTCCATTGTTGAAGAAGCGGCGGTCCTCCGCCGGCCACACAGAATCTGCAACTTCCTGATGCAGATGGCTACCGCCTTCCACTCTTTCTACGGGTCTTCCAAGGTCATCGTTCCCGAAGATCCCGAGCTTTCCAATGAGCGGATCGGCCTGGTCATGGCTTGCCGCCAGGTCATGGAAAACGCCCTTTGGCTGATCGGGATTTCTGCCCCTGAATCCATGTAATTGACCCCAAAAAGGTGCCCAAGCCGGTCTTGGGCACCTTTTTCTTTTGCTTTCCAAAGGAGTTTTTATGGAGTATTTTGTCAACGACTATTCTGAAATCTGCCATCCCCGCATTTTGGACCGGATGAGGGACTACCTGACTGACCCCCAGGCCGGCTATGGCTACGATAGCCACTGCGACCGGGCCAAGGAACTTCTCTATAAAGAGATGGGCCGGAGTGATGGGGATATCCACTTTATACCGGGCGGAACCCAGGCCAACCTGGTCGCCATCGCTGCCTTTCTCCGTCCTCACCAGGCGGTCATCGGGGCCCGGACAGCCCATATTCATGACCATGAGGCCGGGGCTATTGAATCTCGTGGACACAAGATTTACCTGGCGGATAGCCCGGACGGCAAGCTCCGTCCGGAAACCATCGACCCCCTGGTCCAAAGCCATCAGGCGGAAAATACAGCCCATCCCAAGCTGGTCTATATCTCGGACACGACGGAAGTGGGCACTGTGTATACAAAAGAAGAAATTAAGGCTCTGTATGACTACTGTGAAAGCCGGGACCTCATCCTCTATATCGATGGAGCCCGACTGGGTTCGGCCTTGACTTCACCGGCCAATGATATGAGCCTGGCGGATTTCGCCAAGTATTCCCACGCCTTCTTCATCGGGGGAACAAAAAACGGGGCCATGATCGGGGAGGCTTTGGTGATCATGAAGGATGAGCTCAAGGAGGATTTCCGGGTCATCATGAAGCAGAATGGGGCCATCCTGGCCAAGTCCTTCGTCACCGGGATCCAGTTTGAAGTTCTCTTTGAGGATGGGCTCTACTATGACCTGGCTGACCATGCCAACAAGCTGGCCATGAAGCTGGCCGGGGCCCTCAGGGAAAAGGGCTACGACATGATTCAGGAGGCCCAATCCAACCAGATTTTTCCTATTTTCACCAAAGAAAAAATTAAGGAACTTCGGGAGAACTTCGCCTTTGAAGATTGGGCGGAGGAAGGGGATGGAAAATATTCCGTCCGCTTTGTCACCTCCTGGGCGACCAAGGAGTCGTCGGTCGATGCCCTCATCCGGGCCTTATAAATTCTTTGTGGAACAAAAAAGAGGAAGGAATTTCTCAGAAATTCCTTCCTCCTTTTCATTTTTGTAAGTCCTTATTGGTAACCCAGAAGCTGGGAGAATTGAAGGCCATATTTTTTGACCAGGCCGACCAGCTGGTCCAGTTCCTTGGAGGCCAGGTGGAGCTCAGGGACGATGGTTCCGATGGACCCGGCCAAGGATCCGTCCGCATTGAAGACCGGAGCAGCAATCCCATAGCAGCCGGGAACATAATCGCCATAGGACCAGCCCCCCTTATTTTTGACCAGGTCCCGAAGGTCTTCCAGCAATTGTTCCTGGGAGGAAATGGGGTAGTCGGTTCCCACTTTATCGATATAGTCCAGGTATTCTTTCCAAAAGACCGGGCCGGCAAAGGCCAGGAGGACCTTGCGGATGGCCCCGCAGTGGAGGTCAAGACCATAGCCGAACTGTTCCACGATCTTTAACCGGGTGGGGGACTCATAACGGGAGAGGAGGATCCCCTTGTAGTCAGACCGGATAACGAAATAGGTGTCTTCACCCACCTCTTCCGATAAGCCCTTGAGAATGGGATTGGAGAGCTTAAGGAGGGAATGATTAGCGGAGGCTTTTTGGCCCAGGCGGATGAGGGCAGGGCCTAGGGAGTAGGTCTTGGCCTCCTCGTTTTTTAAGACATAGGAATGGGTTTGGAGGGTCTGGAGGATCCGGTGGACGGTGGAGGGGGCCAGGTCCAGGTCCCGGGAGAGGTCGGCGATGGAGCTTTCCTTGTCCAAGACCATGTGGTTGAGAATTTCGATGGCTCGGTCGATCGATTGAATCGTTGACATGCTTTTTCCTTTGCTGAAATCAGTCCAATAGGGCTAGGGAAGATCAATAATAACTGTATTATATCAGATGCAAAAAGTTCGGAAAAAGCCCATGGGATTCCCAGGCATAAATTGACGAAGAAGTCCCTTTCTTATATTATTAAATAAAAGGACTGGGAACGCATTCCACGATGCGGAAAGCGTTCAAGTTTGAGCGCCAGTCAAAAATGATACCTGAAAGGTGAAGGAGGATGACATGGACAAAACGATGTCACTATCGGAGGCGGTTGCCAAATATGTAGAAGATGGCGACGTCCTGAGTTTGGGCGGATTTACCACCAACCGCAAGCCTTATGCGGCTGTGTACGAAATTTTGCGTCAGGGAAAGAAGGATTTTGTGGGCTGGCCCGGACCGGGCGGGGGCGATTGGGACCTCTTGATCGGTGAAGGAAGGGTCAAGGCCTACATCAACTGCTATACGGCCAACTCCGGATTTACCAATGTGGCTCGTCGTTTCCGGGCAGCCATTGAAAGCGGTCAGCTGAATTATGAGGACTATTCACAAGACGTTTTAATGCTCCAGCTCCATGCTTCCGCCTTAGGCCTTCCCTTCCTTCCGGTGAGCTTAATGCAGGCTTCAGGCCTTGAGGATTATTGGGGGATGTCCGAGGAAAAGAGGAAGACCCTGGACAAGGTGGACAACAAAAAATTGGTCCGGATGGAGAATCCCTTTAAACCCGGCGAAGAAATCCTTGCCGTCCCAGTACCCCGGCTGGATACCGCCATCATCCATGCCCAGATGGCCAGCCCCGACGGAACAGCGATCATCATGGGGGATGAATTCCATGATGTCGATATCGCCATCGCTGCCAAGAAGGTCATCATCACCTGCGATGAATTGGTTTCCAATGAATTTATCCGTCAGGATCCCAGCAAGCCCAACATCTTCAGCGGCTGCGTAGACGCTGTGGTCCATGTTCCCTTCGGTGCATGGCCCTCCCAGTGCTATGGCTATTATGACGATGATCCCCAGGCTCTCCGGGAGTATGATAAGGCTTCCCGCTACCAGGATGCTAGCGATGCCAAGGCCAGCCTGGAGAAAAAGGGCTTGGAATACGATGAAAAGAATCCTCCTGAGACCTTTGAAGACTACTGCCAGAAGTGGATCTATTCCATTGAGAATCAAGACCAGCTCCTGGATAAAATCGGCGGTGCCCGCCTGACCAAGCTGAGAGTGGTTCCGGGTCTGGGTTACTCCACGTCCATCAAATAAATCAAGAGAAAGGAGAGAGACATGAGCGATTATACACAATATACCAAACAAGAAATGCAGGCCTATGCCATCGCTAAGTTCATCGAAGAAGACCAGATCGTTACCGTCGGAACCGGCCTTCCTCTGATCGGGGCATCCCTGGCCAAGAAAGTCATCCAACCCTCCTGCCACTTGATTGTGGAGTCCGGTTTGATGGATTGTGACCCGGTTGAAGTTCCCCGTTCAGTGGGGGACCTCCGTTTTATGGCCCATTGCGCCGTCCAGTGGCCCAACGTCCGCTTTGTGGGCTTTGAAACCAATTCCTACCTCAATAAGAAGGACAATATGGTTGCCTTTATCGGTGGGGCGGAAATCGACATTTACGGCAACGTCAACTCCACCTGCATCGGAGACTACAATAATCCCAAGGTTCGCTTCACCGGATCCGGCGGAGCCAACGGGATTGCCACCTACCAAAACACCATCATCATGATGCAACACCAATCCAGACGCTTTGTTGACAAGATCGGCTATATCACCAGTCCCGGTTGGATGACCGGGCCCGGCAGTCGGAAAGCCGCCGGACTTCCTGAGGACCGGGGTCCCCGGATGGTGGTCACTGACCTGGGCATTTTCAAGTTTGACGACGAAACGAAGAAAATGTACCTAGCCTACTATTATCCCTACTCCAGCCCTGAAATCTGCCAGGAGAATACCGGCTTCGAGATTGATACCTCTCGTGCCCAGCTTATGGAAGGACCGGATCCTGAGATTATCCGGATTATCCGCGAAGAGATTGACCCGGGTCAGGTGTTCATTAAGTTGAAGAAGTAGATAAGGGCAAGGATCCCGGTTGGGGCCCTTTCATGAAAGGAGACGTTAGCGTGAGTCAAGAACTCTATTCCATGCCCTCATATTTCCAGGCTATGCCTTCTGTAGGAAGTCCTCTTAGGAAAGTGGATGAAGCAAATTGCCAGGAATTAAAGGCCATTGAGAAAGAAATTGCGGAATTAATCCAGGAAGCCCGGGAAGCCGGGAAGCCCACGGATAAGGTCCACCAATCCGGGGAAATGACCGCCATGGAGCGGATTAAGATCCTGGTGGATGACGGGGTCTTCCTCCCTTTAAACAGCCTTTATAACCCCCAGGACAATAAAAACGGATCCACGGGAATTATCAAGGGGCTGGGAAAGATTTCCGGCAAGTGGTGCGTCATCGTCGCATCCGATAACAAGAAGCTGGCAGGGGCCTGGGTTCCCGGACAGTCGGAGAACCTGATCCGGGCTTCCGACACGGCTAAGCTCATGAAAATTCCCCTGGTCTATGTATTAAATTGCTCCGGCGTTAAGCTGGATGAGCAGGAGAAGGTCTATGCCAACCGCCGGGGAGGCGGGGCCCCCTTCTACCGGAATGCCGAACTCAACCAGCTGGGCGTCCCCGTCATCGTTGGGATTTTCGGAACCAACCCGGCCGGTGGGGGATACCACTCCATCTCGCCCACCATCCTCATTGCCCACCAGAAGGCCAATATGGCGGTCGGCGGGGCAGGAATCCTGGGCGGGATGAACCCCAAGGGCTATATGGACCTGGAAGGCGCCCAACAGCTGATTGAGGCGACCAAACAGGGGACATCCGAGGCTCCCGGTCAGGTCCGGGTCCATTATTCGGAGACCGGCTTCTTCCGTGAAGTCTATGCGGATGAGAAAGGGGTCCTGGCCGGTATCCGGAAGTATATCGACTACCTCCCGGCCTATAACCTCCAGTTCTTCCGGGTGGATGACCCCCAGGAACCTCAGTATTCCCAGGAAGACCTCTATACCTTGATTCCCCACAACCAGAAGCGCCAGTTTAAACCCTATGAGCTGATTGCCCGCCTCTTCGACAACTCCCAATTCCTGGAATTTAAAAAGGGCTATGGTCCTGAAATCATCTGTGGCCTGGCCAAGGTCAATGGCCTCTTGGTGGGAACCGTAACCAACAACCAGGGCTTGATCATGAACTATCCGGAATATGTCCAAGGACGAGTGGGCTTGGGCGGGAAGCTCTACCGCCAGGGCCTGATTAAGATGAACGAATTCGTCAGCCTCTGTGCAAGAGACCGGATCCCCATTGTCTGGCTCCAGGACACCACCGGCATCGATGTCGGGGATGACGCCGAACGGGCCGAACTTCTGGGCCTGGGTCAATCCCTGATCTACTCCATCCAGAACTCCAAGCTGGCCCAGATGGAAATCACCGTCCGTACCGGTTCCGCTGCAGCCCACTATGTCATGGGCGGTCCCCAGGGGCATACGACCAACGTCTTCTCCTTGGGTACAGCAGCAACCGAGATGAACGTCATGAACGGGGAGACAGCGGCTGCCGCCATGTACTCCCGCCGCCTGGTTAAGGAAGAAGCGGCCGGTCATGACCTGGAACCCACGATCGAGAAGATGAACCACTTGATCGAAAACTACAAGGAAAAATCAACGCCCAAATATTGCGCCAAGATCGGCCTGGTCGATGAAATCGTGGAAATGAACAAGATGCGGGCCTATATCATCGCCTTTGCTGAAGGTTACTACCAGAATCCCGACTCCATCTGCCCCATCCACCAGATGTTGACCCCCAGGGTCATCCGGGACTACAACAATCTTCATTAAGCGTTGAGGAGTGAAATCCATATTGATGAAAGGAGCTCATTGTGGCTGAGAAAGTTGAACAGGAAGCCCCAAAGAAAAAGAAAAGGGAAGTTTTACCCGGTGCCAAAGCCCTTCAGGATATTGTAACTAATGTTTATCAAAAGGCCTGGGATGATAAAAAAGCCGGAAAGCCGGTGGGCTGGTCTGCCTCCAAGTTCCCCTGCGAGCTGGCCGAGGTCTTCGACCTGGCGGTCGTCTATCCTGAGAACCAGGCGGCCGGCATTGCTGCCCGCCACGACGGGGAGAGGATGTGCCAGGAAGCGGAGGACATGGGCTATGATAATGACATCTGCGGTTATGCCCGTATCTCCCTGGCCTATGCCGCCGGCATTGAAACTACCAATGAATCCCGCCGGGTTCCCGAGCCGGACTTCGTCCTTTGCTGCAACAATATCTGCAACTGCATGACAAAATGGTATGAAAATATCGCCCGCATGCACAACATCCCCCTGATCATGGTGGATATTCCTTACCGGAATGAATTCGGCGTGTCGGATGATAATGTGGAATACCTCAAGGCCCAGTTCCAGGATGCGATCAAGCAATTGGAAGAGATCTCCGGAAAGAAGTTTGATGAGGAAAAGTTCAAGGAAGTTTGCGCCAATGCCAACCGGACTTCTGAAGCCTGGCTCAAGGTCTGCAAGTTCTGCTCCTATGAACCTTCACCCATGTCCGGCTTTGACCTCTTCAACCATATGGCGGACGTGGTGACGGCCCGTGCCAAACCGGAGACGGCAAAAGCCTTTGAACAATTAGCAGAAGACCTCCAGCGTTACCATGAGGAAGGGAAGTCCACGGCGCCCTTCAAGGAAAACTACCGGATCCTTTTTGAAGGTATTCCCTGCTGGCCGGGACTCCGGAATCTCTACCACCCCCTCAAGGAAAACGGCATCAACGTGACGGCTGTTGTTTATGCGCCGGCCTTCGGCTTTGTCTATGACGACATCGACTCCATGGCCCGGGCCTATTGCAAGGCCCCCAACAGCGTCTGCCTGGAAGAGGGCGTTGAGTGGAGAGAGGGGCTCATGAGGGAGAACGGGGTCGAAGGGGCCCTGATCAACTACAACCGGTCCTGCAAGCCCTGGTCGGGCTATATGCCGGAGATGCAGAGGCGGTGGACGGAAGACCTGGGTATCCCCTGCGCCGCCTTTGACGGGGACCAGGCTGATCCAAGAAACTTCAACGTGGCCCAATATGAGACCCGGGTTCAGGGCTTAGTGGAAGCCATGGAGGAAAGAAGACAGATGAGAAAGGAGACCAAGTAATGGCCATTGATGCATTGCTCAAGGACTTTAACGAAATTGCCAACAACCCCAAGGCCCAGCTGGCCTCCTACAAATCTCAGGGCTACAAGGCCATTGGCTGCATGCCCTACTATTGCCCTGAAGAGCTGGTCCATGCCGCCGGTATGGTTCCCTTCGGCCTCTGGGGAACCAACGACAAGTACATCTCCCTGGCCAAGGAATACTGCGCTTCTTTCTATTGTTCTTTAGCTCAGTTGGATTTGGAAATGCTATTGGATGGAACCCTGGATGACCTGGACGGGGTCATCACCTCCGTTCTCTGTGACACCCTCCGGCCCATGAGCCAGAATATCCGGGTAGCCATGGAGAAGATGGGAAAGATGCCGGTCATCTTCCTGGCCCACCCCCAGAACCGGGCTAAGGAATATGGAATTCGCTATAGCATTTCCCAGTATAAGAATGTCAAGGAAGAACTGGAGAAGATTGCCGGCAAGGAAATCACCGACCAGGCATTAAGCGAAACCATCAAGGTCTACAACAGGAACCGACAGGCCCGGAGGAAGTTCGTCAAGTTGGTTGCCGACCATCCCGAAGCCGTTTCCGCTGTGGACCGGGGAGCTGTTTTGAAGGCTTCTTACTTTATGCGGAAGGAAGACCACACCGAGTTGCTGGAGGAGTTGAATAAAGAACTGGAAGCCCTCCCAGAATCCAATTGGCAGGGGGTCCGTCTGGTAACTTCAGGCATTATCTGTGATAATCCCACCCTCCTCTCCATCTTTGACAAGAACGACATTGCCATTGTTGCCGACGATGTGGCCAGTGAATCCCGGTCCTTCCGGGTGGATGCGCCGGAAGAAGGAGACCCCATGGAAGCTCTGGCCCGCCAATTCGGTGCTCAGGACTATGACGTCCTTCTTTATGATGAAGAATCCCATCAAAACCGTCGGGCGGATTATGTGGTAAACTTGGTAAAGGAAAATAAGGCCGACGGTCTGGTCGTGTTCATGATGACCTTCTGCGACCCTGAGGAGATGGAGTATCCCTATCTCAATAAGGCCTTGAATGATGCCGGGGTCCGCCATGTCAAGATCGGTGTGGATATGCAGATGAGGGACTTCGGACAGCTTGAGACGGCTCTTCAGGCCTTGGCTGATGAGGTGAAGGCCAACAAAGCCATCTTCTAAACGGAGTGGGAGTGAAGCTATGATCTATACCATGGGCCTGGATATTGGCTCTTCCGCCTGCAAGAGCATTATCTTAGTGGACGGAAAAGAAATCGTCGGAAAGTCTTTGATCCCGGTAGGAACCGGGACCTCCGGGCCCATGCGGGCCTTTGACGGAGTCCTGGAAGATGCGGGTTTGACCATCGATGACATATCCTTTTTGTTGACGACCGGTTATGGGCGCAATACCTTCGAAAGGGCGGATGGACAGATGTCTGAGCTATCCTGCCATGCCAAGGGAGCCTGCTATCTCTTTCCGGACGTCCAGACGGTGATCGATATCGGGGGTCAAGATGTTAAGGTCATCCAGATTTCCAATGGGGCTATGGTAAACTTTCAGATGAATGACAAGTGTGCAGCAGGGACGGGACGGTTCTTGGATGTCATGTCCCGGATTTTGGAAGTGGATGTGTCCGACCTCGACAAGTTGGCCGCCCAGTCCACGGAACAGATCTCCATTTCGTCCACCTGTACGGTCTTTGCGGAAAGTGAAGTGATCAGCCAGCTGGCTAAGGGGGTCCATAAGGCGGATATTGCCAACGGGGTCCACTGGGCCATTACTGCCCGGGTGGTCGGCCTGGCCCGCCGTATCGGGATCCGGGACCGGGTGGTCATGACCGGTGGAGTTGCCCAGAACAAGGGGGTCGTCCACGCCCTGAGTCAGCAGCTCAAGCATGAGGTATCCACCTCCGAACTTTCCCAATACGTCGGCGCCTTGGGGGCGGCTATCTACGCCTATGCCAAGGTCCGGGCCCAGGCTCAGAATTAAGGAGTTTGAATATATGAGGGAGTCCGCTTCCATAAGCGGCCCCTTAATATAGAAATTATCACTGTTTATTGTTTTATGAACTGCGGAAACGAGGAAGCTATGCCAAACTATACCATTGCACAGGGACTGACGACTTCGCTCTTTTCGATCCTGATCGTCTTTGGCATCCTCATCCTGCTTTCCTTCATCATTTCCTTGTTGAAGTATGTTGGAAAGGAAGAAGAGGCCCCTGTCAAAAAAAGCAAGCCAAGCCCAAGTCGTCCTCAACCGGTGGTGGAAACCAGTCCCGGTCAGGACAGTGAACTGATTGCTGCCATTGTCGCCAGCTGCCTGGCCAGCGAATCAAAAAATTAGTGAGGTGAATGTATGAAAACTTTTATGGTAACTGTTGACGGTAAGAACTATGAAGTGACCCTGAAGGAAGTGGCGGAAGGCGCTGTTTCTTCACCGGCCGCCTCCGGTCCGATTTCCAGAGCTCCTGAAGCTCCTACTCCGGTTGCACCCGCTGCTCCTGCAGCACCTGCTGCTCCTGCCGCCCCGGCTCATGCCCCCTCAGGTAATGGCCAGGTGGAAACGGCGCCTATCCAAGGGAAGATCCTCCGGGTCGAGGCCCAGGCCGGTGACCATGTTGAAGCCGGTGATGTGGTCATGATCCTGGAAGCCATGAAGATGGAAAATGAAATTATGGCTCCGAAAGCCGGAACCATTGGTCAAATTTTTGTGTCGGATGGAGAGACCGTTGATGCAGGTGCTGACCTTTATTCATTAGAATAGAGAGGTAGACTATGGTTGATATGTTAAAGGATCTCTTTCTGTCCTCGGGGATTGCCGGGATGGATATTCGGTCCTTAATTATGATTGTGGTCGCCTGTACCTTGATCTACCTGGCCATCGCGAAGGAATATGAGCCCTACCTTCTGATTCCCATCGGTTTCGGGATGCTCCTGGCCAACCTTCCCTTTGCCGGTTTGGTGGACGAGGGGGGACTCCTGGATGTCCTCTATAAGGGCGTAAGCCTGGGCATCTACCCACCCCTCATCTTTATGGGCGTTGGTGCCTCCACAGACTTTGGCCCCCTGATTGCCAATCCCAAGTCCATGCTCTTAGGCGCTGCCGCCCAGATCGGCGTCTTTGGTGCCTTCCTGGGTGCCTTGGCTCTGGGTTTCAACCCCCAGGAAGCGGCTTCCATCGGAATTATCGGTGGGGCAGACGGTCCGACCGCCCTCTACCTGACTTCCAAGTTGGCTCCCCACCTCTTAGGAGCCATTGCTGTCGCCGCCTATTCCTACATGGCCCTGGTGCCCATCATCCAGCCCCCCATCATGCGGGCTCTGACAACAAAGAAGGAACGCCAGGTCAAGATGGAATCCGTCCGCGTCGTGTCTAAGCGGGAGAAGATCTTATTCCCCATCATTGTCACCATCGTCGTTTCCTTGATCGTTCCCTCCGCAGCCCCCCTGATCGGGATGCTGATGATCGGGAACCTCTTTAAGGAATCGGGCGTCGTTCCCCACCTGGTCACTGCTGCCGCCGATATCATCATGTATGTGGTCACCATCCTCTTAGGCTTGACGGTTGGAGCGACGGCCACCGGGCCCTCCTTCCTGACCGCTGAAACCCTGGGAATCATCCTCATGGGTCTGGTCGCCTTTTCTATTGCCACTGCAGCCGGTGTCCTCTTCGGAAAGCTCATGTACGTTCTTTCCGGAGGGAAGATCAACCCCCTCATCGGTGCTGCCGGCGTTTCCGCCGTTCCTATGGCTGCCCGGGTAGCCCAGAGGGTAGGTCAACAAGAAGATCCTTCCAACTTCCTCCTCATGAACGCCATGGGCCCCAATGTGGCCGGCGTCATCGGTTCGGCTGTTGCAGCAGGACTTCTCCTGAACATGTTCGGCTGATGGAAAAACAGAATTGTCATAAAAAGAGCGAAGGGATTTTCCCTTCGCTCTTTTCTTATTGAACCACAATTTCTAAGCCAGCGCCTTCGTTGCCTTGGCCCTTGGTTACCCGGATCTGTTTGGGGATGGTTTCCTGGAGTTCACTGACATGAGAAATGATGCCTACCAAGCGGGACCCCCGGGTCAGGGAGTCCAAGGCCGCCATGGCCTGGGCCAGGGTGTCCTCATCCAGGGACCCGAAGCCTTCATCCACAAAGAGGGCATCCAGCTGGATTCCACCGGCCCAGGCTTCCACCTCCTCCGAGAGGCCAAGGGCAAGGGAGAGGGAGGCAATAAATGTCTCCCCACCGGACAGGGACTTGACGGACCGGACCGACCCGTTGGCATGGTCAATGACCGCCAGGTCCAAACCGGACTGGGACCGGAGGTCCTGGGGGTCCTCCTGGCGGATGAGGTCATACTGGCCGGAGGTCATCCGGGAGAAGTGAAGGTTGGCCCGGTCCAGGATCCGGTCAAAGAACCGCATTTGAACATAGGATTCCAGGCTGATCCTGGCCTTTCCGGGAATCTGACCGTTAGCGGTGGCGGAAAGGGGCTGGAGGAGGGTCCATCTTTCTTCCGTGGCCTTGAGGTCATCTAAGACACTTCGAACCCTTTCTTCCGACTTCCGGTTGGAGGTCATCCGGTAGCGGATTTCCTCCAGGTTCTTCCTGGCCTCAGCCAGGTCTTCTTCCACTTCCCTTTCTTCAAGGAGGGCATCCTCGAGGGGATCCTGGCACAGGGCCTTCCGTCTTTTTTCCAGGGACTGGACCTGGCCGATCAATGATTGAATTTGCTTTTCCAGGTCATGCAGGCCTTCTCGATTTACCCGGACTTCCTTTTCATAATTTTGGTAGTCCAACCTGCCTTTATCCAAGGCTTCTTGTGCTTGCCCTTGGCTGGGATAGGGGAGGGATGCCAAGCCTTCCCTGATTTGGTCTTCCAGGTTTTGGACCTTGATCTTTAGGGCCACGGCTTCTTCTCGCTTTGAAGCAAGTCGGGTCCTGGTTTCTTCCAATTTTTTAACGATAAGGGGGATCTCCTTCCGAAGTTTTTCCTGGTCCCGGATTTCTCGGTCCAATTCCTCTTCTTCAAGCCGGTATTTTTTAAGATCCTTCCCGGCTTGAGACCGGAGAGACATGATCCGGTTCTGATCCCCGTTGAGATGGCTTTCCCTGTCCTCGAGGGAATCCCCTCCGGCCAAGGAAAGGTCCAGGTCCTTTTCCAAGTCCCGGTAGGCCTTCTCTTTTTCCCTGTCCCCGGCCCGGAGGCCGGCCAATTGGGAGGCGGACTGACCGGCCTTGTCCTGGGCCTCTTTGGCCGCCTCATCCGCCCGGTCCACCTCCTCTTCACGGGGAGGATCCTGGGCCAGGTTAGCCGGCTGGGGGTGGTCCCTGGACCCACAGACCGGGCAGGGATCCCCTTGGGCCAGGTCACGGGCCATGAGTCCGGCCTGGGCGAGGCGGAAGGCCCGGCGGAGGGAGAGGGCATACTCATAAGCTCGACCCGCCTCCTTTTCTTCGAGAAGGTAGGATTCTTGAGCCTCCCGGATTTCTTTAGCCAGTACCATCCGTTCTTCCAGCAGATCCTTGAGTCGTTTCAGTTTTTTTAGGGCTTCTTCTTCTTTTTGGATGGCTTGGCCCAGGTCCCTTTTCTTTCGGTAGAGGTCAGCCAGGTCCTTTTGTCGGCCGGACTTTTCCTCTCTTTCCCGGTCCAGCTCGACCAGCTTCTCTTCCTCCTCATGGAGGATTTTTTCCAAACCCTCCAGCTGAGCCCGGTCCTCAGCCAGGCCCAAGTCTTTATCCTTCCATTTTTCATAGGCAGGGAGGAGGTTTTCCAGGCGGTTGTTTTCCATGAGGAGCCGGTCAAAGCTTTCCTTTTCTTCATCCAGCTTTTTCAGCTTATCTTCAAGAAGGACCTTATTTTGTTTTTTTTCTTCCACGGCCTCCTGAATACGAAGGGCCTCCTCCCGGTTTTCCTCCCTCTCCCGGATTTGGAGGACCCGGGCTTGGATTCTCTGGAGCTTTTCCTCCCTGACTTGGACCAATCCTTCAACTCGGACCAGTTCAGCCCGGTCCTCATCCTCTAAAAAAGAAAGGAAAGAGAGGAGGTCTTTTTCATCGAAAGGGCCCTCCTTAAAGGAGTCCAGACGGACTTGCTTGGACGGGAAAAGAGGGGTCATCTCATGGCCGGAGGGGTCATGGTCCATGACCAGGATCCCTTCAAGATATTGATGGAGACGGTTTTCTTCCTCCTTTCTCTCCTGGACCAGGCCGGCCAGGTCTTCCTTGACCAGGTCCTGGAAGCGGCGGAAGGGGTCGGTGTGGAAGAGCTTGCGGAAGATCTCCATGCGGTCCTTGGTCTCAGCAAAGAGGAGCTTGCGGAAGTCTCCCTGGGCGATCATGGCTATTTGGGCAAACTGGTCCCGGTTGACTCCTAAGAGCTCCTCGATATAGGGGGTTATCTCGCTGGTCTTGGCCATCAGCTTGCCGGAAGGGAGGGTCAGGCTGGCCCTGGTGGGCTGGAAGGTGGTTCCCCGGCCTCTTTTCTTGGGCCGCTCATAGGCCGGGGAACGCTTGATCCGGTAGATTTTATTTTTATAGGAAAAAGTGAAGTCCACGAAGGTCGGGCAGTCCGGGTCGGCATAGGTGGACCGGAGCATGGAGGGGTCCCGGTTGTCCCCGGAGGCCTGACCGAAGAGGGCGAAGGAAATTCCATCAAAGAGGGTGGTCTTGCCCGCACCGGTATCCCCGGAAATCAGATAGAGGCCGGAAGGCCCCAGGCGGCTGAAGTCAAGATGACATTCCCCGGCGTAGGGGCCAAAGGCGGATAGGGTGAGTTGAAGGGGTTTCATTGGTCCTCCTCTCCGATGCGCTTGAAGACTTTTTTCACATAGGCCTTTTGGTCAGGGGACAGGGGCTTGCCGTTTTGGCTCTCATAAAAGCCGGAAAAGAGGTCGACATCCGACAGGTCTTCCCGGGCCTTAAGGTCGACAAAGGATTCGTGACGGGTCCGGCGATTATCCAAATCCATCCGCATGATCCGGGGATAGGCCTTCCTCAGCTTGGCCAGGGCCATGGGCGGAGTCTCCTCATCGGTCAGGATGGCCCGGATGTAGTCTTCCTTTTCCGGTCCGGAGGAGGGGGCGGCCGCTAAGAGGTCGTCCAGATTCCCCCGGATTTCCCGGAGGTCATGCCTGGGAATCAGGGGAAGGGTCCATACTTGGACCGTCCCCTTTTCTTCCAGGTTTACAACAGTGACGGACTTGACCTGGTTCTTCTCTGAAAAGGAATACTTGAGGGGGGATCCCGCATAGCGGAGGCGGGAGCTGAGGATGTTTTGGGGGCCATGGATGTGGCCTAAAGCGACATAGTCAAAAACCTCAAAGACTGAAGCCGAGACATTGTCCGATCCGCCTACGATGACCCGCTCGGAATCCGACCGCTCCGCCCCGGTCACGAACTGGTGGGCTACAAGGAGGTTTCTTTCCCCGGGATCAAGGGAAAGATGGGCAATAGCGGTCCCGACGGCCTCGGTGTAGGAGGTGATTTCTTTCTCCGGAAATTGGGCTTGGACCAAACCGGGCCGGAGGTAGGGGAGGAGGTGGATATAGAGGGGACCATGGGTATCCTCCAGGACATAGGGGGCCTGGGGGCCTTGGTAGGCTGGGGCGATGTGGAGGCCCTCCCGGGACATAAGGCGGCTACCGAAAGCTAGCCTTTCCGGAGAGTCGTGGTTGCCGGGGATCATAAAGACATGGTCCACCCTTTGGGTCAGGTCCACTAAGAACCGGTCCAGGAGGTCCACCGCCTGGGCGGATGGGGTGGTTTTATCGTAGATGTCACCGGCCAGGAGGACGGCATCCGGTCCCTCCTTTTCGCAGAGGTCAAGGATTTGGCGGAGGATGTCCTCCTGGTCCTCCAGCATGGAAAAATCATGGACCCTTTTTCCCAGGTGGAGGTCAGCGAGGTGGAAAAATTTCAAGGCAGGCTCCCTTCAAGGCTATTCAATCCGTTCAAGTTTGGGCCGGGCTTGGGTATTGACCAGGATGGTGGAAAAGTCATTGTAATAGACCATGCCGGGCTTGGCCCCCTTGGCCTTGTAGACATTCTTTTTCTCGGTATAGTCCACGCTGACCTTCCCCTCATCGCTTTGGGCGGAATGGCTAGCGGCCAGCCAGGCGGCGGCTTCCAGGTCCTCTTCTTCCGCTTTCTGTCCGGAGGGGAGGCGGAGGATGACATGGGCTCCGGGAATGGCCTGGGCATGGAAGAAAATATCCTCTTTATTGGCCAACTTGAGGGTTAGGGCATCATTTTGCCGGTTATTTCGGCCGACAAAAATATCCAGGCCATTCTCGGTCCGGAAGTGGTAGGGGGGCTTGGATCGGGGAGCTTTATCCTTTTTCCCCTTCTTCCTTTTCTTGAGGAGACCCTGGTCGACCATTTCCTGGCGGATCTCTTCCAGGTCTTCCATGGAGTCAGCATGGTCCAGCATGGTAGCCAGCTGGCTCAAGTAGTCCAGGTCATGTTTAAGCTGGGGGATGGACCGGGAGAGGAGGAGGTTGGCCCTCTTGAGTTTGGAAAACTTGTGGTAGCGGTTTTCCACATTCTCCCAGGGGTCCTTGCTGGCATCCAGCTCGATGGTCCTGGGGACATCGCCATGGTAGAAGTCGGGGATGACGATGGATTTGTCTCCTTTTTTGATCCGGTGGACCTGGCCGGCCAGAAGGTCCCCCTCTTCCTTGAGGATGTCCCGATCCAGGGTCTTTTTATAGTCCTCTTCCTGGCGGAGGAGCTTTTTCTCCCCCTTTTCCATGGGCCCTTTCAAGAGGGCCTGGAGGTTGGACTTGACCTGGCCCACCTGGTCATCCCGGCCGAAGTGGGAGAGGTAGTCATCCATGATCCGAGACATGGAGGGAGAGCTTTGGTCAGCTGGCCCTAGATAGGTTACCGGGAAGGCGTGATAGAGGCTCTTGGAACCCAGGTAGAGGGAGGGGGAGAAGGATCCCTGGCGGATGTCCTGGACCCGGTGGTCGAAGACCTCCTGGATCCTGTCCATTTCTTCCTTTGTGATTTGTCCAAGCGGGCAGTCGGGGTCCATGCCGGCTAAAAAGAGGATTTCACGAGCAGCCAGGGGGGAAAATCCGGTCAGCTTTCGGATGAAGATTTTGTTGGCCTGGGCTGATTCCGGCATGTCCTTGGCCAGGTCCTCCAGGAAAATATCCTCTTGTAAAATATCCAGCTTATCCGAGGGAAAAATTTCGTAGGTCTTTCCGGGGAAGACCTGTCGAACCCGGGACATATGGCGGGAAACCCGTCGAATGGCATCGACAACCTGGCCTTCCTCGTCAACCAGGATGAGGTTGGAATACTTGCCCATAAATTCGCCAACTAAGGACAGGGTCACCCTTTCGCCCAAATCCCCTGAACCAGAGAAGACCAGGCGGACTGTCCGGTCCATTCCTTCCTGGCGGATGTCCTCAATCTTTGCAGAGGCCAGGTGCTTCCGGAGGACCATGCAGAAGTCGGGAGGGCTGGTGGGATTCTTATATTTTTTTTCACTTAAAAAAAGGCAGGACTTGGAGGGGTCTGCCGAAAGGTAGAGCAAGTGGTTTGACCGGTTGGCGTAGATGGAAAGGGTCAGGGTGGAAGGCCCCACCTGGTTGATCTTGCGGACCAGGCCGCCCAGGATTTTTTTCCGCAATTCCAAGACCACCGCCCGGCATGTGATTCCGTCGAAAGTCATAGGATCTCCTTTTCTAGTCTTTCTCTCATTATATCATGTGGCAAACCGCCTCATAGGGGGTGAAGGGGAAGAGGAAACAGGAAGAAACAGAAAAAGAATAAAGAGAAAGTATTACAAAAATGTATTATTAACTGGAAAAGATCCCTCCCATGCTTTAGGCTAAATGTATCATTGATCTAAGGAGGAACCATGCTTTCCATGACCGGTTACGGGAAGGCTGCCCAATCCCTTGGCAACCTTCGCCTTGAAGGAGAAATCTCCACTGTCAACAACCGCTTTTTAGACCTCTATATCCACCTTCCGGACCCCCTTCGTTTTTTGGACCCCCTCCTCCGCAAGGAGGTGGAAGGGAGGATCCACAGGGGGAGGGTTAACCTTACCTTGACCGACCTCTCCCAGACCCTGGATGCCGGCTACCGGGTTAACCAGGACGCCCTCTTCCAGGTGGCTAAGGACCTGGAGGATTTTACCGAGGAATACCTATCGAGTGAAGGGGGTCCTATGCTTCGCTTGGATGAACTGGTCAAGCTTCCCGGCATCATGGTTCCCTGCCCGCCCGCTATTGATGAGGAGACCTGGCAGGCCCTGGCCATGGAAGTCGTGGACCAGGCCCTGGACCGGGTGGAAGACCTCCGGGCTAGGGAAGGGGAGAGGCTAAAAAGCAATCTCTTAGAAAAGCTGGACAAGCTGGAGGACCTGGTAAACCGGATAGAGGAGAGGGCACCGGACTTGGTCCAGGAAGAGAAGGACCGACTCAACAAGAGGGTGGAGGACCTCCTCTCTGAAAAGACGGTCCTGGACCAGGGGAGGCTGGAAAATGAAGTGGCTATTTTTGCTCAGAAGGCAGCCATTGACGAGGAAATTGTCCGCCTCCGGAGCCACATCAAGTCCTTCCACGATACGGTCAATAGAGAAGGGCCGGTCGGAAAGACCTTGGACTTCATCGTCCAGGAGATGAACCGGGAGGTCAACACCATCGGGTCCAAGTCCAATGATGAGGACATCCGGTCCTGGACCATACAGGGAAAAACCACCATCGAAGAAATCCGCGAACAAATTCAAAATATCGAATAAGGAGGATGCCATGCGAAGAAAAGGCCACCTGATTATCGTCTCCGGACCCTCCGGAGTCGGCAAGGGGACGGTGTGTGCAGAGATCATGCGCCAACGCCCCTCCCTAAAGCTCTCCATATCGGCCACTACCCGGCCCAAACGCCCCCATGAGCTTTCCGGAGAAAGCTACTTTTTCTACTCCATGGAAGAATTCCAGGACCTGATCGACCAAAACAAGCTGATCGAATTTGCCAAGGTCCATGGGAACTTCTATGGGACACCCAGGGATTACGTCATGGACAACCTGGAAAAGGGAGAGGATGTCATCCTGGAGATCGACGTCCAAGGGGCCATGCAGGTCAAGGAAAACCTGGATGAAGGGGTCTTTATCTTCCTCCTCCCGCCCCGGGTCAAGGACCTGGCCGACCGCCTCCACAACAGGGGGACAGAAGGGGAGGAAGAGATCGCCCTTCGCCTAAAAAATTCGGAAGGAGAATTGGCCAATCTTCATAATTACGACTACGCCGTGGTGAATGATGAGGTGGAGAAGTGTGCAGAAACCATCCTCCATATCATTGATGCGGAAAACCAGCGAATTGATGCCAGTTTAATGAAAAAATACCGGGAGGAATACCATGATTAACCCATCCTTTAAAGAATTAGCCCAAATTTCCAAGTCCCGCTATGACATCTGTGTCATGGTCATGAAGCGGGCCCGCCTGCTCACGGACGGGTCGGAGCCCCTGGTCAAGTCCACGGGGAAGAAGGCCTGCACCGTTGCCCTGGATGAGATCATGCAGGGGGCTGTGGTCAAGAAGGAACAGGACCCGGGCCAGGAGGAAAACGTCCAGGATAACCGCCTGATGGAAGAAATTGCAGAACACGAGGTCATGCGCTAAGGAGGGGACCATGAACCGGCTTAAAGGAAAGAAAATCCTGGTCGGGGTCTCCGGCGGGATCGCCATCTACAAGACCCTGATCCTCTTATCTCTTCTGAATAAGCAAGGTGCCCAGACCCGGGTAGTCATGACGGAGGGGGCCTGTCAGTTTGTAACCCCCTTAACCTTTCAGACCATGTCCAAGAACAAGGTTTACAAGGAGCTTTTTTCGGAGGAGGACCACTTTATCCCCCATATTGACTTGACCCGCTGGGCGGATGTCTTCTTGATTGCTCCGGCAACGGCCAACATCCTGGCCAAGATGGCCCGGGGGATTTCCGATGACCTCCTCTCCTCTACCGCCCTGGCGGCCCACTGCCCCGTCCTGGTCTCACCGGCCATGAATGTGGTCATGTACCGGAATCCGGCTACCCAGGAAAACATTCAAATCCTAAGGGACCGGGGGATCGGGATTATCGAGCCCGAATCCGGCCTCCTGGCCTGCGATGAAAAGGGGGAGGGGCGGATGCCCGAGGCGGAGGACCTGGCTCAGGTTCTGGAGGATTTCTTTGCGCCTAAGGACTTGGTCGGGACCAAGATCCTGGTGACGGGGGGACCGACCCGGGAGATGATTGATCCGGTCCGCTTCCTTTCCAACCCGTCTTCCGGCAAACAGGGGATCGCCATTGCCCGGGAGGCAGCAAGACGAGGCGGAGAAGTGACCTTTGTCCATGGCCCCCTCCAAGCCCCTGTCCCCAAGGGGGTGGAGGACGTTTCCATCACTTCCACGGAGGACCTCTACCTGGCTCTTAAAGACCGGTTCGATGGGGCCCAGGCCTTGATTATGGCGGCAGCACCGGCGGATATGACCCCGGCCCACTACCTGGACCAGAAAATGAAGAAGGAGGGAAAAAGCGGGAGCTTTTCCCTGGAATTCAAAGAGACCACGGACGTCCTAAAGACCTTGGGCGGGCAAAAAAAAGACCAGGTTCTGGTGGGCTTTGCGGCGGAGACCCAGTCCGTCGAGGACTATGCCAAGAAAAAGCTCAAGGAAAAGAATCTGGACTTTATTGTTGCCAATGATGTTTCTGCCCAAGGAGCCGGTTTTGCAGGAGACACCAATATCGTGACCATCTTCACGAAAAAGGACCGGGAAGACCTCCCCCTTCAATCCAAGGAGGAAGTAGCCCGGGAGATCCTGGACCGGGTAGTTAGGCTTCTTCAGGAAAGAGAAGGCGGAAAATAAGAGAGAAGATGAGGGGAAAGGAGGAGGTCATGAAAAGTTACTTTGTCAAGGTCCTGGTCAATTCCGGGACCCGGATGACCGACAAGCCTTTTACCTATGCCCTTTCTCCGGACCTGGAAAAAACCGTAAAAAGGGGGTCGGCTGTCTATGTCCCCTTCGGTCGGGGTAACCGAAAGACTCCGGCCATGGTCCTGGATGTGACTGACCGGGCTCCCGATTTTCCCACAAAGGAAGTCATCCGAAAAATTGATGAACTCCCCGATCTTCCTGAGGAAGCCCTGGCTATCGCCAATTTCTTGGTTGAGACCACCCTGTCCGACTGGGCTTCCGCCCTCCAGTCCGTCCTTCCTCCCGGAGCCATCGGCGAATTTGTCCCCAAGATCCGGTCTTTCTACCGCTTGACGGAGGAGGGGAAGACCGCTTCGGTCTCCCCGAGGGCCCACCGCCAGACCAAGGTCATGGACTATCTGAGAAAGGAAGGGGAGGAGGAGCAGGTCGCCCTTTTAAAAGCGACCGGGGCCTCTTCCTCCACTCTAAAAGCCCTCCTGGAAAAAGGATGGATCGAGAAGGCGAACCGACGGGTGGCCCGGAGAGAAGTGGAGGTCGGGGGGAGGGACCCCATGCTCCCTTTGACCGGAGATCAGAAGAAGGTCTTCGACCGGATTGCCCGGGAAAGGGGAACCTACCTGGTTTGCGGGGTGACCGGGTCGGGGAAAACGGAGGTTTACCTCCAACTGGTCGATAAGGTCCTTCGTGAGGGCAAGCAGGCCATCGTCCTGGTTCCGGAAATCTCCCTGACCCCCCAAACCATCGCCCGCTTCGAGGGGCGGTTCGGCCGTCGGGTGGCCATCCTCCACTCCCGACTCTCGACATCTGAACGCTATGAGGAGTGGGAGAAGATCCGGGAGGGGGAAGTCTCCATCGCCATCGGGGCCCGGTCGGCCATCTTCGCCCCCTTTGAAAACTTGGGGTTAATTGTGATCGATGAGGAGCATGAAGGCTCCTATATTTCTGAGAAAAATCCCAAATACCACACCTATGACGTCGCCCGTTTCCGGGCAGACTACCACGGAGCCAGCCTTGTCTTAGGGACGGCCACCCCCTCTGTCCGAACCCTCTATCGGGTGGACCGGGGAGAGATTACCCGCTTGGACCTCCCCAAGAGGGTTGGAAGCCGGCCCATGCCCGCGGTCCAGTTGGTGGATATGAGGGAGGAGCTCAAGGCCAACAACCGGACCATGTTCTCCCGTCCCCTCTACCGGGCCATGGACCAGGCCCTAAAAGAGGGGAACCAGGTCATCCTCTTCCTTAATAAGCGGGGCCATACCTCCTTCGTCTTCTGCAGGTCCTGCGGTTACGTCTACCGCTGCGACGCCTGTGATGTGGCCATGACCTACCACAAGGGGAGAAAGCGGTTGGTTTGCCACTATTGCGGGCGGGAGAAGATCCTGGGCAAGAAATGCCCCAATTGCGGGTCCACCGCCATCCGGGATTTCGGGGCAGGAACGGAGCAATTGGAAGAAGAGGTGCGTAGGATCTTCCCCGAGGCGAGGGTGGTTCGGGCCGATGCCGACACCATGACCCGAAAAGGGGCCTACGACCGGGTCTACCGGGATATGTTGGCCGGAAGGATCGACATCCTCCTGGGGACCCAGATGATCGCCAAGGGCTTCGATTTTCCCCGGGTCACCGTAGTCGGGGTCATGGCGGCGGACATTTCCCTCAACCTTCCCGATATCCGGGCCAACGAGCGGACCTTCCAGCTCATCACCCAGGTGGCCGGCCGAGCAGGGAGGGGAGAACGTCCTGGTCAGGTTTTTATCCAGACCTATAAAAGCGACCACCCCGCCATTGTGACAGCCGCCCAATATGATGTGGATGCCTTCTACCAGTGGGAAAAGAAGATCCGGGCCATGAACCATTATCCCCCCTTCAGCCGGGAACTCCATATCCGGATCACCTCTCCTGACCGGACCGCCCTTCTTGACAAGGCCTATGACCTACGGGCCTTCATCGACAGCCGCCTAGACCGCTTGGAGGAAGGCCAGGTGGAAGGCCCAACCCCCTGTGTTATCGAGCGGATGAACCGGCGTTACCGCTTCGGTATCATGGTCCGGTCAAACAAGGAAGAGGACCTGAGGGCACTAGGGAGGGTCATCCTGGATGCCTTCCCCTCCACACCGAAAATCAACATTGTCCTTACCATGGACCCCGTGTCCATTTTTTAGAGAATAGAAATGAGATCAGATATGGCTTTCATGAATTTACGAATCGAGGGCGATCCCATTCTTCGGAAGAAGTCCCGCCCTGTCAAAGAAATCAACGACCGGATCCGGAAGATCCTGGATGACATGGTGGAGACCATGTATAAAGAGGAGGGGGTTGGCCTGGCCGCCCCCCAAATCGGCAAACTCCGCCGGATGGTGGTTATTGATGTGGGCCAGGGGCCCATCAAGATGATCAACCCGGAAATTATTGAACGGTCGGAGATATTGGAGGAGGATGTGGAAGGCTGCCTTTCTTTGCCCGGATTCAACGGGACAGTTCTCCGTCCGGAGGAAGTCCGCCTCCGCTATACGGATGAGATGGGGGAAGACCATGAGGTCCAGGCCCGGGGGCTTTTTGCCCGCTGCATCTGCCATGAAATCGACCATTTGGATGGAATCCTCTTCCGTGACCGGGTGGTGGAGGAAATCAACCTGGCCAATCCCACCCAGGAACAGGTGGACTACCTGAAGGCCCATGGAATCCTTCAGGACAAGTCCGATGAAGGAGAGAGTTCAGCTAGCCAGGGCGAGGAATAAGGACCTATGCCCAAAAGGAGATAGAATTGAAAGTTGCATTTTTTGGATCACCGGCCTATGCCCTTCCCTGTCTGGAAGCCCTGGTCGAAGAAGAGGATATGGACCCTGTCTTGGTCGTCACCCAACCGGACCGGGTCCGGGGCCGGAAAAAGGAAAAGACCCCGACCCCGGTCAAGGCTTACGCCTTGGATCAAGGTTTGGAGGTCATAGCTCCTGAAGATGTCAATAGCCCGGAATCCATCCGGATAATTAAAGAGGCCGATCCGACGGTTTTGGTGGTTATCGCCTATGGCCAGATGATCGGCAAGGAACTCCGCCAGACCTATGGGGAGGATATCCTCAACCTCCACGGGTCCCTCCTGCCCAAGTACCGGGGGGCTTCGCCCATCCAGGCCGCCCTCCTAAACGGGGAAGAGGAGACCGGGGTCTCCGCCATGATCGTTCGAAAAGGGCTGGATGCAGGAGAAGTTCTGGCCCGGGCAAGAATCAAGATCCATGAGGAGGACGATTTGGAGAGCCTGGAGGACCGCCTATCCCTCCTTTCCGCCGATCTGATGGTGGAGGTCCTTCGGGACTATGAGGGCTATTTGGAAGTCAAGGAGGACCAGGACGAAAGCCTGGTGACCAAGACCCGGAAGGTGACCAAAGAAGATGCCTACCTGGATTTCACCAAGCCCGCCAAGGACCTGGTTAACCATGTCCGAGCCCTAAAGAACTGGCCGGGGGCGAAGTTCGACTACCTGGGCAAGACCTACAAGGTCCATGGGGCCTCCGCCCTGGAAGGGGCCGGCCCGGAAGAGCCCGGAACCTTGATTTCTGTTGAGAAAAATGGCCTGGGGGTGAGGACCGGAGAGGGGATTTTTCTTATCACCTCCCTTCAAGCACCTGGAAAGAAGGCCATGGCGGTAGGGGATTTTCTGAACGGAAATCCCTTGGAGGCGGGGGTCCTCTTTCAGGGAAAAGGTCAGAACTAGACCGAGGAGAGGGGCCGGATCGATAAGGTTGGAGAAAGGAGGAAGGATGGAAAGGGGAATCAATGGAATGAGCCTGGAAGATCTGGAGAGGCTTCTTAAGGGGCTGGGTCAAGCGCCTTTTCGGGCCAAACAGGTCTTCCATGCCCTCCATGCGGAAGGCTTGGATTCCCTGGATGAGGTGACCACCCTCCCTAAGGCCTTAAGGGAGGCCCTTAAAGACTATCCTTTATGGACCGTCAAGGAAGTCAACCAACTCCTTTCCCGGGACGGTTCCCGGAAATTCCTTTACGCCCTGGAGGACGGGAATACTGTGGAGACGGTCTACATGCCCTATCCCAACCGGACCACCCTTTGTATTTCTTCCCAGGTGGGCTGTAAGATGGGCTGCGAGTTCTGTGCCTCGACGAAAGCTGCCTTCGCCCGAAACCTCCGGGCAGAAGAAATTCTCAGCCAGGTCTATCAGACGGAAAGAATTACGGGAGACCGGGTGGACCGGATTGTCCTCATGGGGATCGGAGAACCCCTGGATAACTACGATGAAGTGGTTCGCTTTCTCCGCCTTATCACCGATCCCAAGGGAAAGAACCTATCCGCCCGGGCCATCACCCTCTCCACCTGTGGTCTGGTCCCTCAAATTTACGACCTAGCGGAGGAGGGGATTCCCGTCAACCTGGCCATCTCCCTCCATGCCAGCTCCGATGAGGACCGGCGGCGGACCATGCCTATCGCCAACCGCTACTCGATTCAGGAGATCATCCGGGCCTGCCTGACCTATTTTGAAAAGACGGGACGGCGAATTTCCCTGGAATATGTTTTAATAGAGGGAGAGAATGACCGCCCCCAAGACCTGGACGCCCTGGCCCAGCTTTTTAAAGGGCCCATGTGGCATATCAACCTCCTCCCCTTAAATCCCATTAAAGAATACAAGGGGAGGCCCAGCGGGGAGGAGAGGATCTTCGCTTTTGAGGAAGCCCTCCACAGGCGGGGCATTCATGCCAGCGTACGCAAGAAACGGGGAGAGGATATCGACGGGGCCTGCGGTCAGCTACGAATCCTCTACCAAGGGATGGGAGGACCATCATGAACACCTACTCGCTCACCGATAAGGGACTCCAAAGGTCCAACAACCAGGACTCCTATGTGAACTATTTTTCTTCCCGCCTGGCCCTTTTCGTGGTTTGTGACGGGATGGGGGGACACCGGGCCGGGGATATGGCATCCAAACTGGCCAGTGAGACTATCCAGGAATTTCTCATCTCCGCTAAGGAGAGGACTGATTACGAAGAGATGGTGGTGGAGGCCGTGGAGGCCGCTAACAAGGCGGTCTATGACCTGGCTAAGACCAACCCGGACTACTTCAATATGGGGACGACCTGTGTGCTTGTCCTGGTCCATGAGGGTAGGGCCATCATCGCCCATGTGGGAGACTCCCGGGTCTACCTCATGCGAGACCGGTCCCTCCGCCAACTGACCGAGGATCACTCCCTGGTTCAAAAGCTCATCAACCAGGGACTCCTGACCGAAGAAGGCGCCCGTCACCACCCCGAACGTTCCACCCTGACCCGGGCAGTGGGAACGGATGAGAGGGTGGAGGTGGAGCTGGACTACCTGGACCTGGAAGAGGGGGATACCGTCCTCCTCTGCAGCGACGGTCTAACCACTATGGTGGAAGACCAGAAGATTTTAGATATTTTACTAACAACAAACGAGGCCAAGGACCAAGTGACCGGCCTTGTACAGGCCGCCTTAGATCGAGGGGGAGCCGATAATATTACGGTGACTGTATTTGAATATAGGAGAGCGACATGGACCAAGTTTTATTAAATAACCGTTACCGAATCCTCCAGAGGATTGGGGTTGGCGGCATGGCTTATGTATACGAGGCCGAAGATATCCTTTTGAAGAGAAAGGTAGCCGTCAAGGTCTTAAAAAACCAATATATTGAGGACGAGGAATTCGTCCGGAAGTTTGAAAATGAGGCCCTGGCCGCCGCTTCTCTTTCCCACCCCAACATCGTCAATATCTATGATGTCGGCAGTGAGGAGATCCAGGGGCAGAAATACCACTATATCGTTATGGAGCTCATCGAAGGATCCACCCTAAAGGATGCCATTGCCGCCCAAGGGCAGATGGACTCCACAGTGGTGGCCCGGATCGGGAGCCAGATTGCCATGGCCCTCCAATGCGCCCATGACCACAACCTGGTCCACCGGGACATCAAACCGGCAAACATCCTGATCATGAAGTCCGGGGATATTAAGGTCGCTGACTTCGGGATTGCCCGAATTTCCTCAGCCTCCACCGTCACCTATACCAACTCCATTTTGGGGACGGTCCACTATATCTCACCGGAACAGGCCAAGGGACGGTTTACCGACTTCAAATCGGATATTTATTCCCTGGGGGTGGTCATGTATGAGATGGCCACCGGCCAGGTGCCCTTCGATGCGGACAACAGCGTAGGGATCGCGATCAAGCACATCCAGGAAAGCCCCGTCCCTCCCATCGATCTTAACCCGGACCTGTCTCCGGCCCTCAACCGGATCATCCTGACCTGTATGGAAAAGAATCCGGAAGACCGGTATGCATCGGCTTCCGACCTGGTGGGGGATCTGAAGAATTTCAGGAGCCTTTCCAACCGGGATACCGTCTACATGAAGACTCCGCCACCCATGCCGAACTATCGATCCGAGGACCACAAGCTGGCGCGGAAAAAACATCGGGAAGTGGTCTATGAAAGCAATCCCAGCCACCCGGTGGAGGAAGAAGAAAAGAAGTCAGGCTTCCCCTGGTTTGCCCTGGTCTTGGTCGCCGTGGCCATCGCCACCGTCCTCCTGGTCACCACCATCCTCGGCGGGCAGAATGCCAACCGCCTGGAGGCCAGCCAGACCCGGGTTCCTTCCGTAATCAACCTATCGGTGGATGAGGCCATGGACCTCTTGAAAAACAATGACCTCCTGGGCGAGGTCGTGGAGAGAACCTATGATGATAAGACCGATGAGGGTTTGGTCATGGAGCAGTCCATCAAGTCCGGAACGACGGTGGACAAGGGAACTAAGGTGGAACTCAAGGTTTCCCAGGGGAAAAACACCCTCCCCATCCCGGATGTGACCGGGTCCAGCCAGGAGGACGCCGCCTCCACCCTGACCAATGCCGGCTTTACTATGGGGCAGAATATCTTTGAGAATTCGGATGAGGTGGAAAAGGGCCATATCATTCGAACAGAACCCCGGGCCAACGAAAGGTTGGAGCAGGGGGGAAGGGTCAATTTGGTTGTCTCCGACGGTCCGGAGGAGAAGACCAGCAAGGTCCCCGTCCTCATCGGAGCGGACCAAAACAAGGCCAACCAGCTCCTCCAGGAAGCGGAACTCAAGCTGGGCTCCATCGAACCCCGGGAGAGCTCCTATCCTTCAGGGATTGTCATTGAACAGTCCATCAAAGCGGGGGAGGAGGTGCCCACATCCACCACCATCAACCTGGTTATCTCGTCCGGTCCCAAGGCAAACCTGAAACCCAACCTGGTTGACTTTACCCTCCGGATCTACCCCCCGGAAGGAAAAGAGACCTTCAGCGTTGAAGTCTTTGACTATAAACAGAGCACGACCAAAGCCATCTTCCAGGGCAAGTTAAAGGCGGAAGATGTCAACCGGTCAGGCTACATCCCCATCCATATTCGGACGGCAGAGGATGCCGACCTCCGGATCTTCTATGACGGCAAGCCGGCCAAGGCTAATGAGCCGGGCCAATCCGGAAGTGAAGAGCCCGGAAATCGCGATTAATAAGAAAGGAGGACTATGAAGGAGAGTCCAAGCCTGAAAGGCCATATCGTCGAATCGGAAAAAGACCTTTACCTGGTAAGCTGTGCGGTTGATGGGGAAGAGATCCTGGTCCCCTGCAAAGGCCGTGGGGTCTTCCGGGATAAGAATCTTCGGCCAGTCGTGGGCGACTTGGTGGAAGTCTTCCTTCGAGAGGACAGTCCGGAGGGAACCATCCACAAAATCTACCCCCGGAAAAACCTCCTCCTCCGTCCTCCTGTGGCCAATGTGGACCAGGTTTTGCTCGTTCAAACCATCGAAGAGCCCAGCCTCAACCCCCTGGCCCTGGATAAAATTCTGGTCTCCATTGAAAGAAGGAAGCTCCCTGTTCTCCTCTGTTTTAATAAGATGGACCGGGCCAAGCAAGGGGACTTGGACCAGTGGACCCGACTCTATCGGTCCATCGGTTATTCCGTCCTTCAAACCAACGCCCTTACGGGAGAAGGCCTGGATCCACTAGTCCATGCTCTTCAGGGAAAGATTTCCGCCCTGGCCGGACCATCCGGAGCGGGCAAGTCCTCCCTGGTCGCCAAGATGACAGGTTTGGATGTCCAGGTTGGGAAGCTTTCGGAAAAAATCCTCCGAGGTCGCCAGACCACCCGGAAGATCCGCCTTTTTCAGATCGGTCAAGAAGGCTATCTTTTTGACACTCCCGGCTTCTCCAGCCTAAGTCTGGAGGAAGTGGAGGATATCAACCGGGTCCAGGATTTTTTTCCGGAGTTCAGCTCTCTGAAAGAAGCTTGCAAGTTTCGCAACTGCCTCCACCGGAAGGAGCCGGCCTGTGCAGTCAAGGAAGCTTTAGAACGGGGAGAGGTCCATCCCAGCCGCTACCGGTCTTATTTAAAGATTTTGGAAGAAGTTGAAAGCTTTCGGTCCTATTAGGCCCATAAAACAAAGGAGTTTTCCGTGAAAAAAGTATTGCTACCCTCCCTGCTTTCCGCCGATTTTTCTCGATTGGATAGGGAAGTGGAAGAAATCGAATCGGCTGGCGTGGACCACCTCCACCTGGATATCATGGACGGCCACTATGTGCCCAATATATCCTTTGGACCGGGGCTCATTCAAAAGCTCCGTCCCAGGACCGACCTCTTCTTCGACGCCCACCTCATGGTCGAAGAACCTGATCCCTTTTTAGAGGACTTCCAAAAGGCGGGTTGTGACCTGGTCACCGTTCACCTGGAAGCGTCCACCCACATCCATCGGACCCTCCAGGCCATCCATGCCCTGGGAATGAAGGCCGGGCTGGCCCTCAATCCCGGCACATCCACAGAAGGCCTTTCTTACCTTATGGACGAGCTGGACTTGATCTTGGTTATGTCTGTCAATCCCGGCTTTGGAGGACAATCCTTTATCCCTTCCGCCTTGGAAAAGATAAAAGACATCCGTCAGAAGATTGACCGGTCGGGACGAGAAATCATCCTGGAGGTGGATGGGGGAATCAAGAAGGAAAATGTGGAAGAGGTCATCCGAGCCGGAGCGGATTGGCTGGTAGCGGGTTCAGCGGTTTTTTCTCCCGGGAAAACGGAAAGCAATGCCAAAGAATTATTAGAGATTATCAGCCGGTATTAACCCGGTTATTTTTCCGGAGAGGAGAAAGACCATGAATCCCATAGAAAAGCAAAAGGCCCTCCTGGTGGCCGGTGGAGAGGACCTTCCTACCCCCGACCGGATGGCCCGGCTTCTCGATAAAGCCGATTATGTCATCTGTGCCGACCGGGGCTTTGACTTTGTCAAGGGCTACGACTTTCCCATAGACCGGGTGGTGGGGGACTTCGATTCCTCCAGCCGGCTTGCCGATCCGGTCTACCGGAAGATCTGGGAGGAAAAGGGGACCTCTTTTGAAAGCTTTCCCACCCATAAGGATGATACGGATTCCGAGCTGGCCTTGAAGATCCTTTTGAATATGGGATTTCGAGAGGTCATCTTCCTGGGAGGGACGGGGTCCCGTTTGGACCATTCTTTTTCTAACCTTCTCCTTCTGGAGGCCTTTAGTAAAAGGGGGTTGGATGTCCGGATGGAAGGCCGGAACAACCAGGTCCGCTTTTTGCCAGCGGGCTCTTATGAATTAGAGATGCCGGGGGAGGGGGTTTATGTCTCCTTTTTCACCCTGGATCCGGAGGTCTATTTGTCCCTGAAAGGCTTCGAATATAACCTTGATCAATTCCATCTGGTAGCCGGGACCTCCAGGGCCGTATCCAACCACATCCTCTCTCCCCATAACCGACTGGAAGTTAGGACACAAGGGGGAGGAGGGGTCTACTGCTTCTATTCCAAGGATGGGAATGAAGCTTGATTTTTCGACTTGTCCATAAAAAATCCCCCTAGTCCCGTCTCGAGTTCAGGGCTAGGGGGATTTTTTTATTTTTGTCTTCGGACGGAAGTTAGGCCTCAGGGGAGGCCTCTACACTTTCACCGGTCTCTTGGACATCCGTCTGGTCTTCAGGGCTGACCTGGTTTTCCTCAGTGACTTCAACTTCTTCGGTAAACAGGAGATCCATTTCCGAATTATTGCTTGCGGGTTTAACCCGGTTCACTGCTCCGTTTCTCAGGCAACGCGTGCAAACATTCAGTCTCTTAGGTGTACCCTTCTCATCATAAACTCGAACCTTGCGAAGGTTGGGAGTCCAAGTGCGCTTGATACCTCTATGGGAGAAAGTAACGTTGTTACCTGATGCTTTTCTCTTACCGCAAACATCACAAACTTTTGACATGTTTCCTCCTCGTCTTTTCATGCATGAACTAACTATGACATTATAGCAAGGCCGGACTTCCTTTGCAAGTTCCTGTCGGCTCTTATATAATAAGCTAGAATCGTTTTATTGAAAAGATGAGGAGGATCTATGGTATCCAGAATAACTAATGAACTCGGGACCATTCTTTTGGATGACCGGGTGATTTCCAATATTGCATGCCAGGCGGCCATGGAATCCTATGGCGTGGTTGGTTTGGCGGCCAGGAATGCCAAAGACGGGCTTTATGAGCTCCTGGGCATTGAAAATATGAACCGTGGGGTTACGGTTATTCCCACCGACTGGGGGACCGTCATCATCCAAATTGAGGTCATCATGGAATATGGAATCCGGATTGCCACGGTCGCCCAAAATCTGATTGAAAAGATTAACTACAGCGTGGAAGAATCCACTGGAATTAAAGTGGAAACCGTGGAGCTCTATATCCAGGGGATCCGGTTCTAAGGAGGGAGAATGGAATATATCAACGGGGCACAATTTCGAGATGCCCTCCAGGCTGCCTACGAATCCCTGCTTGCCCACAAAGAAGAAGTCGATGAACTGAATGTTTTCCCGGTCCCTGACGGGGATACGGGAACCAACATGACCATGACCATGGCTTCCGCCATGGAATTTGTCCAAAAGGCCAAAGAAGATTCTGTTTCCGCCTATGCCAAGGCCCTAGGAAACGGGACCTTGATGGGGGCCCGGGGGAATTCGGGGGTCATCTTTTCCCAGCTTTGCCGAGGGATTTCCGATGCCTTAAAAGGGGCCCAAATCCTCAACACCAAGCTGGCGGCCCAGGCCTTCCTGTCTGCCAAGGAAAAGGCCTATAAGGCCGTCATGAAGCCCACGGAAGGGACCATGTTGACTGTGGCCCGGGGGATTGCTGAATTTGCTGAACGAAATGCGGATAATCCCAATCTGGAGGATTTTCTTGTGGGGGCCCTCCAACAGGCTTCCCTTACCCTCCAAAAAACCCCGGATATGCTCCCCGCCCTTAAGGAAGCGGGGGTGGTGGATGCCGGTGGTCAGGGCCTGGTCTACCTTTTGACCGGTTTTGTTGAAAAGCTGGTAGACAAGGACCTTTCCCATCTCTTGGAGGCCGAATCCTCTCCCCAAAATGCCATGGCCATTTCGGACTTCGAAAAGGAATCCCACCAAGCCCAGCAATTCGACTACTTCCTCAAGGTCAAGGTGGAAGGGATCGGAGAAGAGCGTTTGGTCCGTCATATGAACCACCATGGACATGTCGAAATGGTGGAGTCTTCCGGTCAGGCCCTCTTGGTTCAGGCCTCCTGTGACCGTCCTGAGAATATGCTTGCCTCCATCCTCCGTCGGGCCCGGATCCTTGAGATGAACCTGGTCCACGTTGATGCGAAGATTTATGAGCCTTCTGAAGTCAAGGAAGAAAAAGAAGAGAAGAAAGCCCGGTCCAAGGTCGGCTTTGTCGCCGTTGCCCTGGGTGAAGGCTTCAAGGAAGTTTTTAACCAGCTCATGGTCGATGAGGTGGTTTCCGGTGGCCAGACCATGAACCCCTCCACCAAGGAACTTTACGACGCCGTGGAAAGGATCAATGCGGATACGGTCTTTATCCTTCCCAACAATAAAAATATCATCCTGGCTGCTGAACAGGTGGATGAATTGTCCTCCTCCAAGGTGATTGTCATTCCCACCACTTCTATCCCCCAGGGGATCACCGCCCTCTTCCACTTCGATGAGGACTTGTCCGACGAAGAAAATCGGGAGGCCATGACAGAGAGTTTGGAATCGGTCATTACCGGTCAGGTCACCTATGCGGTCCGTGATACCAGTCTGGACGGGATGGTCATCAAAAAAGATGATAAGATCGGCTTAATTGACGGCCAGATTGTCCTCACCGGCCAGGATGACCAGGCCCTGGTTCTGGACCTTTTAGCCAAATACGTGGATGCCGATGCCTCCCTCCTGACCGTCTACCCGGGAGAAGGGGTCAAGCCAGAGGACCAAAAAGAACTGGAAAAAGCAATATCCAAGACTTATTCCCTGTTGGATGTGGATGTCGTTTACGGCGGCCAGCCCACCTATTCCTACATCTTCTCGATTGAATGATGGAGATTACGCGTTTAGATGGGATCGGCCCCAAGAGGGCTGCCGTCTTTCATGAGTTGGGTATTTTCAGCCTAAAGGACCTCGTTTGGGATTTCCCCACCCGTTATGAAGACCGGTCCCGGGTTTATCCCGTGGAAGACCTGGCCGATCTGGGCGAAAAAACCGACCTTGTCTTGGAGGTCCGACTAACTTCGCTGGGCCGTCTGGTCCGACTTAAGGGCCGCCAGTCCATCCAAAAGGCCTCTTTTGCCGATGATACGGGGAAAGTGGATGTTGTCTTTCACAACCAAGCCTATTTAGGAAGGAATCTTCATTGTGGAGATTCCTTTTTCCTATACGGGACCTATGATCCGGAAAAGAAGCGGATGGCCAACCCGGCCATGGTCAACACGAGGAATCAGGAGAAGGTCGAAACTTTCCTGGGCATCCGTCCGGTCTACCGGCTCTGTAAGGGGCTTTCCCAGGACCTCCGGGTCAAGGCGGTCCACCAGGCCCTGGACCTCCTGGGAAATGAGGACCTGGATCCTTTTTTTTCTGATCTTATCGACCCCCTCTCCCTTCCTCCTCTCCTGGATTCTTTCCGCAGGATTCACTTTCCTTCCTCCAAGGAGGACCTGGCATTGGGTTTGGAGGGGGTGGGAATCCGCCTGGCTATCCTGGACCTCCTGGTCAAATCCATGGTCAAGGCCCGGCGGGTCCGGGAAAAGGCCCCCCACATGGAAGGAAAATCGCTCCAGCCCTTTTTCCAGGCCCTTCCTTTTGACCTAACCCCCGGCCAGGGGGAGGCCTTGGATGAGATGGTGGGGGACCTCCTCTCACCCCGCCCTGCCAACCGCCTCCTCCAGGGGGATGTGGGGTCGGGAAAGACCGTCCTGGCTTTTGCCCTGGCCTACTTGACCCATCTTAACGGCTACCAGTCGGCCCTCATGGCCCCGACGGAGGTCCTGGCCCGCCAGCATTTCGACAAGGCCAAGGCCCTATTTGCCGACTTGGGCCTCCCCCTCTTCCTTTTGACAGGGTCCTCCAGCCGGGAGGAGAGGGCGGAGGTGGAAGAGGCAGCCCGAAGTGGGGTAGCCGGCCTCTATATCGGGACCCACACCCTCTTCCAGGATAGCCTGGTCTTTTCCTCCCTGGCCTTGGTGGTGACCGACGAGCAGCACCGGGTTGGGGTTAACCAAAGGTCCCGTCTCCAGGAGAAAGCCCTCCTTCCGAATTCCTATGTCCTCTCCGCCACGCCCATCCCTAGAACCCTGGAGCTGGTGGCCATGGGGGAGCTGGACCTCACCCAACTCAAGGGCCGACCCCCCGGACGTCAGGCGGTGGATTCCTTTGTCCTGGACCGGCGGTATGAGAAGCGGATTTTTGCCTTTGCCGAAAAATTAGCCCAGGAGGGGGGACAGACCTATATCATCTGTCCCCGGATTGAAGGAGGGGAGGATGACCTCTCCCTCTGGTCAGTTGAGGAAGTCTGCCGGCGGGCGAGGGAGTACTATGGAGACAGGATCAGGATCGATGCTCTGACCGGCCCCATGTCAGGGTCGGAAAAAGAGAGGGTCATGGAGGCCTTTGCCGCCGGAAAAACCTCTGTCCTCATTTCCACCACCGTTATCGAGGTGGGTGTGGATGTTTCCACCGCCCGACTGATGGTGGTCCTCTGCGCTGACCGTTTTGGCCTCTCCCAGCTCCACCAGCTCCGAGGGAGGGTGGGGAGGGGGAAGGACAAGTCCTATGCGGTCTTTGTCTACCACAAACCCTCCAAGACCGCCCTGGGCCGGCTGAAATTCCTGGCATCAACTGAAGATGGCTTGGCCATTGCTAAGAAGGACCTGGCCCTTCGTGGTGGGGGTGACCCCTTTGGGGAGAGCCAGCACGGCTTCCTCCCCGACCGCCTCATGGGCCTCCAGGACCTCCTGACCCGGCCTGACCACCCCCTCTTTTTGAAGGCGGAGGAGTCCTTGACCCGGACCTTCGGCCCCGGAATCCTGGAAGGGGATCCCCAGGCTTTGAAGGCCATAAAAGATCCCCTCCGGTCGGCAATTTTTGATAAAATGGAAAAAACAGCCCATATTTCCAGGAACTGATCTCAAGAATGAGAAGAAAGGAAGGACCATGCGGGTAATATCCGGCGAAAGGCGGGGGATGACCCTTGTCGGCCCCCGAAAAAGTCAGAAGACCCGGCCCACCCGGGACCAAATCAAGGAAACGGTATTCGATATCCTGGGTCCCCTGTCCAAGGGCCTGACCTGCCTGGACCTCTTTGCAGGGAGCGGGCAGATCGGGATTGAATTCCTCTCCCGGGGCTGTGACTATGCCATCTTTATCGAACAATCGGGCCCCATGGTCGGAGTAATCAAAGAAAACCTGGAGAAAACCCGCTATGGGGACCGGTCCCTTATCCTTCACGGGGACTACCGCCGAAGGCTGGATGACCTGGGCAGGAAGGTAGACCTGGTCTACATCGATCCTCCCTATGGGATGAAGATGGTGGAGGAAGCCCTGGATTTAATCGTAAAAAAAGAGGTCCTCAATCCGGATGCCATCCTCGTGGCTGAGAGCTCCAGCCAAGAAGAAATTACTATTCCTCCGACCTTTACTGTCCTCCGGACCCGGGCCCAAAAATTTAACCGGATCCATATTCTGAAGGAGTCTATCCAATGAGAGTGATTTTTCCCGGGTCCTTTGACCCGGTGACCCTTGGCCACCTTAACATCATCAAGAGGGCGGCCTCCCTTTTCGATGAAGTTATCGTTGCCGTCCTTGAAAACAACCAAAAGCAGCCCCTCTTTCCCAGCGAGGAAAGAATTGAAATGCTCGAGGAACTGTTATATGATATTGATAATGTAAAGGTGGAAGTTTTCTCCGGCTTACTGGCCGATTATTACCGGTTGAAGGATGCGGATGCGGTCCTTCGAGGACTCCGGACTCCATCGGATTATGAATATGAAAGACAGCTGGCGGCTTTGAACCACTCCTTGTGTCCGGGCCTGGAAACCCTTTTTTTAGTGACGGAAACCAGGTATTCCTTCATTTCCTCCTCCTATGCCAGAGAAGTGGCATCCTATGGAGGGAATGTTTCGGGTTTGGTGCCTTGTTCAGTGGCGAGAAAACTTTATGAAAAGTTTTTCTCTGATCCGGTTGTTGAAGAAAAAATGAAGCAAATTCAATGTTTATAGTAGGGGGATAACGATGGATATTTTGCAACTCATTGAAGAACTCGAAGACGTCCTTTCGGATGCAACCAATATTCCTTTTTCTAAAAAGGTCTCCATTGACCCGGATGAGGTCTTTGATATCATCAAAGAAATCCGCGAGACCCTGCCGGAGGAAATCCGCCAGGCCAAGTGGGTCAATGATGAGAAGGACCGTATTCTCCAGGAAGCCAACGACCAGGCTGCTGCGATCGAAGCCAAGTCCAAGCAGCAGGTGGATGCCATCGACGCCCAGGCCAAGGCACGGTTTGAAGAGCTGGTTTCCCAGGACCGGATCACCCAGGCGGCAACCGAGACCGGGGAACACATCGTCCAAAAGGCTGAGGAGCAGGCCCGGCAGATTCGGGAATCCACCTTCGCCTATATTGATGAGATCCTGGCCAACACCCAGGAAAATCTCAACACCGTCATCCACGAACTGGACCGGAACCGCCAGGAACTCCACTAATATCGGTTTTAGCCTAGGTCCCATTCTACAATTCAACGACAAGGGGATAGGTCTACCTATCCCCTTTCTTTTTTAGAAAGGAAAGCCTATGACCCTATATTTGAAGGACTTTGCCCAAATTTTGGACCTCCCCGTGGACCCGGCCTGGGCCGACCTCCCGGTCAGCCAGGTCACCTACGATTCCCGGGAGGTGGAAGCTTCCTCCGTCTTTATTTGCAAGGGGGCCCACTTTAATCCCTCCTATCTGGATTCCGCCATCCAAAAGGGGGCCATTGCCTATGTCTCCGAGAAGGACTATGGGGTCTCCATTCCCTTATTAAAAGTGGAGGACCTTCGAGAGGTCCTGGCCCCCATGGCCGCCCTCTATTATGGCCATCCCGACCGGGACCTGGAAATTTTTGCTCTAACGGGAACCAAGGGGAAGACCACCACCGTTACCTACCTCCACCGGATCCTCCAGACCTATGGGGAGGAGACCGGGGAAGGGCCCTGTGGTCTCTTGGCCTCCACCACCACCTACGATGGGAAAGAGGCCCGGGTTTCCCATCTGACTACCCCGGAACCACTGGAGCTCTATGGGACCCTGGCTGCCTGCCGGGACCATGGCTGCCGGAGGGTGGTCATGGAGGTTTCTTCACAAGCCCTGAAATACCAAAGGACCAAGGGCC
>JAQYCE010000075.1 GCA_029003555.1 Bacillota bacterium
GCCTTGGGATTGCGGAAGAAGCGCTGGAGCTTTCTTTCCTCGGGGGCATTCCCCTTCTGGACCTCGGCCCCTGCGGTCTCCGCCGAGTCCACCTTCTGGGCCTTGGAGGACCCGGTGGCTCCGCCGATCCCGTCTCGGCCGGTCCGTCCGCCCAGGAGGATGATGGGGTCGCCCGGCTGGGGAGTCTCCCGGCGGACCAATTCCGCAGGAACGGCGGCGACCACCGCGCCCACTTCCAGCCGCTTGGCCACATAGTTGGGGTGGTAGATCTCCCGGACCTGGCCCGTGGCCAGGCCGATCTGGTTCCCATAAGAAGAGTAGCCCTGGGCCGCTTCCCGGCAGATCTGGATCTGGGGGAGCTTGCCTTCCAAGGTCTCTTCCACCGGGGTCAGGGGGTCGCCCGCCCCGGTCACCCGCATGGCCCCATAGCAGTAGGCCCGGCCGGACAGGGGGTCACGGATGGCTCCGCCGATACAGGTGGCGGCCCCGCCGAAGGGCTCGATCTCGGTGGGGTGGTTATGGGTTTCGTTTTTGAAGAGGAGGAGCCAGGGCTCTTCCTTGCCATCGATGGTGACTTGAATCTTGACCGTGCAGGCGTTGATTTCTTCGGAAGCGTCCAGGCCGTCCAGCTTGCCTTGGGCCCGGAGGGCCTTGCCGGCGATGGTTCCCAGGTCCATGAAGGTGATGGGCTTGGTCCGGCCCAGTTCCTCCCGGGTTTTCAGGTAGCCCTGGTAGGACTTTTCCAGGAGGGGGTCTTCAAAAGTCACTTGGTCCAGGACGGTGTTGAAGGTGGTGTGGCGGCAGTGGTCGGACCAGTAGGTGTCCAGGATGCCCAATTCCGCCTCGCTGGGGTCCCGGTCCTTCTTCTTGAAGTAGTCCTGGATCAGGGTCAGGTCGTCCAGGCCCATGGCCATGGCCCGGTCCTCCCGGAAGGCGTCCAGGGCGGCGGAGTCCATGGCCCGGAAGCCCTCCATGACCCGGACGGGGTCCGGGGGGGTGATCTTCATGGCCAGACTTTCCTTCTTGTCCAGGCCGGCCTCCCGTGAATCGACGGGGTTGATGAGGAGGCGGCGGAGCTTGGCTTGGTCGGCCTCGGTCAGGGCCCCATAGAAGAGGTAGACCTGGGCGGAGAGGACCCGGGGGCGGTCACCGCCCAGGAGCATCTGGATGCACTGCTCGGCGGAGTCGGCCCTCTGGTCGAATTGGCCGGGGAGGGCTTCCACGGCCAGGATGAAGTCAGCTTCCCGTCCGTCCTGGGCTTCCTCCAGGCTTTGGTAGGTCAGGTCGACCGGGGGGTCGGAGAAGACCTCCTCCAGGGCCAGATCAAAGAGGTCCTCGGAGGCCATGTCCACATCGTATCTTTTGAGGAGGCGGACTTCCTCCAGGCCCTCGATTCCGTAGAGGGTTTGGGCATCCGAGAGGATTCGGTCCTCCTCATTCCGAAGGCCGGGCTTCTTTTCAACATAGCGGCGAAAGATCATGATAACCTCGCTTTCAAGGCCTCTTGGCCAATATCTTTCCGGTAGTAGGCATGGTCAAAGTGGCAGTCTTGGATGGACCGGTAGGCCTTCCTGATGGCCTGGTCCAGGGTCTTGGCCCGGTCGGTCACGGTCAGGACCCGGCCGCCGGAGGTCAGGAGGGACTCCCTCTCCAGGCGGACGCCGGCAAAGTGGACCTTGTCCAGGACTTCCTCGGAAACGGTGACCGGGTAGCCGGTCCGGTAGGCCTGGGGGTAGCCCTCTGAGGCCAGGACCACGCAGCAGGCGGCATCCTTGGAGAAGTTGACTTCGACCTGGTCCAGCCGCTCTTCGGTCACGGCCTCCATGATGGTCAAGAGGTCGGATTCCAGGAGGGGGAGGACCACTTGGGTTTCGGGGTCTCCAAAGCGGCAGTTATATTCGATGACCTTGGGGCCGTCTTTGGTCAGCATGAGGCCGAAGTAGAGGCAGCCCTTGAAGGGACGGCCTTCTTTGTTCATGGCTTCCACGGTGGGGAGGAAGATGGTCTCCATGCAGGTCTTGGCCACCTCATCCGTATAGTAGGGGTTGGGGGCGATGCAGCCCATGCCCCCGGTGTTGAGGCCCTTGTCCCCGTCCAGGGCCCGCTTGTGGTCCATGGAGGAGACCATGGGGACCAGGGTCTTTCCGTCGGTGAAGGTCAGGACGGTCACTTCCGGTCCTTCCAGGAATTCTTCGATCAGGCAGATCTCGCCGGACTTGCCGAATTTTCCCTCCACCATGCAGGCCCGGACGGCCTCTCTGGCCTGGTCTTCTGTCGGACAGATCATGACCCCCTTGCCCTTGGCCAGGCCGGAAGCCTTGACCACCAGAGGGGCGCCGACCTGGTCGATGAAGGCCAGGGCCTTGTCCAGGTCGTCGAAGACCTTGAACTTGGCCGTGGGGATGCCGTATTTTTCCATGAGGCCCTTGGAGAAGGCCTTGGATCCCTCGATCTCAGCGGCTGCCTTGTTGGGGCCGAAGCAGGGGATCCCCAGGGCTTCCAGGCGGTCGACCAGGCCCATGACCAGGGGATCGTCGGGGGAGACGACGGCATAGTCCACGGGATTTTCCCGGGCGAATTCACAGACCCCGTCCAGGTCCTCGGCCGAGATGTCGATGCAGTCGGCATCCATCCCGTAGCCGGGGTTGCCCGGCAGGGCCCAGATGGTCCGGACTTTGGGGTTTTCACGAAGTTTTCTTACAATGGCATGTTCACGGCCGCCACCGCCGACTAAGAGGATGTTCATGGGGACTCCTTTTCATGCATGGATGGGAATTCAGTCTTTTACAGGATGGGATCAGTGGTGGAAGAGGCGGAGGCCGGTCTTGCACATGACCATATGGTAGCGGTCGGCCACCCGGATGACGTCATCATCCCGGATGGACCCGGCGGGCTGGGCGACATAGGTTACGCCGGACTTCTTGGCCCGCTCCAGGTTGTCGCCGAAGGGGAAGAAGGCGTCGGATCCCAGGGCCACCCCGGTGATCCGGTCCAGGTAGGCCCGCTTGTCCTCATCGGTCAAGGGCCGGGGTCTTTCCGTAAAGTACTTCTGCCAGTTCCCCTCAGCAGTCACATCCTCCTCATTGTGGTTGATGTAGCCGTCGATGACGTTGTCCCGGACGGGACGCTTGAGCCCTTTCTTGAAAGGGAGGGAGAGGACCTGGGGGGAGAGGCGGAGGAACCAGGTGTCGGCTTTGTCCCCGGCTAAGCGGGTGCAGTGGATCCGGGACTGTTGGCCGGCCCCGATCCCGATGGTCTGGCCCTGGTAGGCGAAGGCCACGGAATTGGACTGGGTGTACTTGAGGGCGATGAGGGCGATGGTCAGGTCCCGGATGGCTTCCTTGGGGAGTTCCTTGTTCTTGGTCAGGATGTTCCGGAAGAGGTCGGGGGTGACCTTGCAGGTGTTGTGGCCCTGGCTGAAAGTGACGCCGAAGACCATCTTGGTCTCAACAGCAGGGGGTTGGTAGTCGGGGTCCACCTTCAAGACCACATAGTTTCCTCCCTTTTTCTCCTTGAGGATGTCCAGGGCTTCCGGGGCATAGCCCGGGGCAATGACTCCGTCGGAGACTTCGCGTTTGATCAATCGGGCCGTGGTCTCATCGCAGGGGTCGGAGAGGGCGACGAAGTCCCCGAAGGAGGAGAGTCGGTCGGTCCCTCTGGCCCGGACATAGGCCTGGGCCAGGGGAGAGTCATCCAGCCCCTCTACCCCCTCCACAAAGCAGGCCTTCTTGAGTTCCGGAGAAAGGGGGAGGCCGACGGCGGCGGAGGTGGGGGAGACGTGCTTAAAAGAAGTGGCGGCCGGTAGGTCCAGGGCCTCCCTCAGCTCCTTGACCAGCTGCCAGGCGTTGAGGGCGTCCAGGCCGTTGATGTAGCCGGGTCGGCCGTTGAGGACCTCGATGGGGAGGTCGGACCCGTCCTCCATGGAGAGGAAGGCGGGCTTTTGGTTGGGGTTGCATCCATATTTGAGTTCCAGTTTTTTCACACTTGCCTCCTATATGCTGAGTTCTTCGTCGATGACGGTTTTGTGGTAGCGGTCCAGGATCTCCTGAACCTCGCCCCGGAGATAGTCGGTAACCTGGGCGGGGGCTCGGCCCACATAATCCTTGGGGTCCAGGTGGGCTTGGATTTCCTCCAGGGTCAGGGGGATGTCGGGATCCTGAGCCAGGCGGGCGATGAGGTCGTTTTCTCCCCCCTCCAGCTTGACCTTCCGGGTGGCAGCGTGGGCGTGTTCCCGGATCTTCTCATGGATGGCCTGGCGGTCCTTGCCCCGCTTGACGGAGGCCATCATGATGTTCTCCGTGGCCATGTAGGGGAGCTTTTCCATGACCCGGCGGTGGACCACCTTGTCGTAGACGGTCAGGTCCTGGGTCACGTTGATGTAGATGTTGAGGATGGAGTCCACGCCCAGGAAGGCCTCAGAGATGGAGAGTCGGCGGTTGGCCGAGTCGTCCAGGGTCCGCTCGAACCACTGGCAGGAGGCCGTGATGGCGGGGTTGAGGGTGTTGACCATGACGTGGCGGGCCAGGGCCGTGATCCGCTCCGACCGCATGGGGTTCCGCTTGTAGGGCATGGCGGAGGACCCCACCTGGGTCTTCTCGAAGGGCTCCTCCATCTCCTCGAAGGATTGAAGGATCCGGAGGTCGTTGGCGAACTTGGAGGCGGCCATAGCGAAGTTGGCCATAGCGGCCAGGTAGTGGAAGTCCACCTGACGGGAGTAGGTCTGGCCGGAGACCGGGACGGTGTCCTCGAAGCCCAGGGCCCGGGCCACACCCTTGTCCAGGGCCTTAACCTTGTCCTCATCCCCATCAAAGAGGGCCAGGAAGGAGGCCTGGGTCCCAGTGGTTCCCTTGGCCCCGCGGAGGCGGAAGCGGTCCAGGAGGTCCTGGAGGAAGGTCATGGCCAGGACCATGTCGTTGATCCAGAGGCAGGCCCGCTTGCCCACGGTGGTCATCTGGGCGGGCTGGAGGTGGGTGTAGCCCAGGCAGGGGAGGTCCTTGTAGCGGTCGGCGAAGTCGGCCAGGTTGGCCACGACCTGGGCGGCCTTCTTGAGGACCAGCTGGGAGGCGTCGTAGATCTGGAGGAGTTCGGCGTTGTCCGTCACATAGCAGGAGGTGGCCCCCAGGTGGATGATGGGCCGGGCCTTGGGGGCCACCTGGCCAAAGGCGAAGACGTGGCTCATGACGTCGTGGCGGATTTCCTTCTCCTTTTTCCGGGCGACCTCGTAGTCGATGTCCTCGGCGTGGTCTTCCATTTCCTTGATCTGTTCCTCGCTGATGTCCAGGCCCAGGTCCTTTTCCACCTTGGCCAGGGCGATCCACATCTTCCGCCAGGTCCGGAACTTGTAGTTGTCCGAGAAGAGGAATTCCATCTCGGCCGAGGCATAGCGGGCGGAATAGGGGGATTGGTAGGCATCGTGGTTTGGGGTCATTGGTCTTCTCCTTCCCGGGCATTGGTGATGATCTCTTCCACCCGGCCGGTGGCCAGGTCCTGGGTCCGGACATAGAGGGCTACCTTATTTTCACTGTCCAGGCCCGCCCAAAGGGCTCGGCTGAAGTCCTCCAGGGATTCGTCTTCGATCCGGAGGGCAACCGGCTCTCCTTGGAAGGAGGGGATGGGGTCCCCGTCCGTCTGGTAAGTAGAAAGGAAGTGGCCCAGGCCGACCCGGGCCTCATAGTGGAAGAAGGACCGGAAGCAGGCCCCGCCTTCCGGGTCCTGGGCCTTGAGGATGGCCATCTCATAAGTAAAGGGGGTATTTTCGGTCTTTTGGGTCCAGTCGGCCCGGCCGGAAATCCGGGGGGTCCAGTTGGGCCCGTCGGGTTCAAAGGTCCGGGAGAAGAGGGCCTGGTCAAAGGTCTTTCCTTGGTCTTCAAAGTCCACAATGGTGTCGGTCTGGTCCCCATTGGTCAAGATGAAGTGGTCGGGGTAGGCCGCCGTGGCCCGGTAGATGATGAGGGAGGGGTCCTCCACCAGGGATTCATCGAAGGGCTTGGTGTAGAGCTGGCCTTGGTCCAGGCGGAAGACCCGGTTCCGGGAGTTCTTGGACCGGCCCATGATGAAGTAGGCCGAAAGGACCTTCTTTCCATCCGGGGTCAGGCCCAGGAAAATTCCCCGGCCGGGGTAGGGGTTGCCCTGGACCCATTGGGCCAGGGTCTTCTTGCTTGCAATAAAGTCCATCATGGTCTCTCCTCTCGTCTTTGGCTGTTTTTCTCATCGGACCGCCGACTTACAATCTCCCGGGCCAGGCTCTCTGTGGCCCGGGGGAGGAGGATCCATTCGGCCTCCTCCATGACCCGCTTCTGGAGGGTCTCGGGGCTGTCGTCCGGAAGGACCTCCACGGCCTTTTGGAGGAGGATGGGCCCTCCATCCGGTTCAGCGTTGACCAGGTGGACCGTGGCCCCTGTTACTTTGACCCCTCTTTCCAGGGCCGCCTCATGAACCTTGAGCCCGTAGTAGCCGGGCCCGCAGAAGGAGGGGATGAGGGAGGGGTGGATGTTGAGGATGGGGCCGGCGAAGGCCCGGAGGAGGTCCTCGGATAGGATGGCCAGGAAGCCGGCCAGGACAACCAGGTCAATCTCTTCCTCTTTCAGGGCCGCCAGGAGCTTTTCTTCAAAGGCCGGGCCTTCCCCCTTTTTCCGGGGAATATAGAGGGCAGGGAGGCCCGCCTTCCGGGCCCTCTCCAGGGCATAGGCCCCTTTCCGGTTGGAGACGACCAGGCAGATTTCTCCGTGGGGGAGGTCCCCGGCCTTCTCCCGATTCAGGAGGGCTTGGAGGTTGGTCCCGCCCCCGGAGACCAGGACGGCGATCCGGGCCCGGTCTCTCATTCGAAGGCCACCCTTTCCTCTGACCGGACGACCTTGCCCAGGCGGTAGGCGGCCAGGCCGTCTTCTCTCAGGATGGCTTGGGCTTGGTCAGCCGAATCTTCCGGAAGGACCAGGACCATGCCCACGCCCAGGTTGAAGGTGTTGAACATATCGTGGTCATCCACGCCGCCCAGGTCCTGGAGGTAGGGGAAGACGGGGTGGACTTGGATGGCCTCCCGCCGAATCAGGGCGCCCAGGCCGTCCGGGAGGGAACGGGGGATGTTCTCATAGAAGCCCCCGCCGGTGATGTTGGCGACGGACCGGACGGTCACTTTCTTGAAGACGTCCAGGACTTCCTTGACATAGATTTTGGTGGGCTCCAGGAGGACCTGGCCCACGGTCTTGCAGGCCAGGTTGAGGTCCAGGAAGGACCCGCCCAGATTGCCCGGGCCCTTGGCCAGGATGTCATCCACAGGGAAGGGGTCATCCAGGGAGATCCCCCGGTCGGCCAGAATCTTCCGGACCAGGGAGAAGCCGTTGGAGTGGAGGCCGGTGGAGGGGAGGGCCAGGAGGACATCCCCTTCTTGGATGTCTTCAGGGTTGGGGATTTTGGACTTTTCCACGATGCCCACGGCAAAGCCGGCAATGTCGTATTCGTCTTCGGGGTAGAAGCCGGGCATTTCAGCGGTTTCCCCGCCGATGAGGCCGGCGCCGGACTGGACGCATCCCTCGGCCACGCCCTCGACGATGGAGGCAATCCGGTCGGGGTCGTTCTTTCCGCAGGCGATGTAGTCCAGGAAGAAGAGGGGCTCGCCCCCCAGGCAGATGATGTCATTGACGCACATGGCCACGGCATCGATTCCGATGGTGTTGTGGGTGTCCATGTCGAAGGCCAGCTTGAGCTTGGTCCCGACCCCGTCGGTCCCGGAGACCAGGACGGGCTCCTCATAGCCCTTGGGGACTTGGAAGAGGCCGCCGAAGCCCCCGATGGAGGAGAGGACCCCGGGGCGGTTGGTCCGGGCCAGGTGGTCCTTCATGAGCTCAACGGCCCGGTAGCCGGCGGTGATGTCGACACCGGCCTGGGCATAGGCGGTGGAGTGGGATTGGTTTTTATCGGTGGTCATGCTTATTCCTTTCCATTCCAGCAGTAGGTGCAGAACCTGCAGGGGTCCAGTTCGATGGAGTCCAGGAGTCCATTGAGGGATTGGTACTCCAGGGAGGAGAAGTGGAAGTGCTCCGCAATCTGCTTGCGGAGGGCTTTCCCTCTCTCGCTTTCCCCGTCGGCGTAGTCGTCCAGGTAGTTGAGTCCTTCTTCCCCTTCCAGGTCCACGATGGTCCGGCGGGTCAGGAGTTCCATGTCGCCGTGGGACCGGGAGAAGCCCAGCCAGCGGCAGACGTACATGGTGGGGGGTGTGGCGGACCGCATATGGACTTCTTTGGCCCCATTTCTGTAGAGGAAGCCCACGGTCCCCTGGAGCTGGGTCCCCCGAACGATGGAGTCATCCACGAAAAGGAGCTTCTTGTCTTTGATGAGGCCGTGGACGGGGACCAGCTTCATCCGGGCTACTTTCTCCCGCTGGCGTTGGAATTGGGGGGTGAAGGACCGGGCCCAGGTGGGGGTGTACTTGACCATGGCCCGGGCATAGGGGAGGCCGGCCTCATAGGCATAGCCCAGGGCGTGGCCGATGCCGGAGTCGGGGACACCGACCACGGAATCCAGCTCGGGGAGGAGGCCCCTTTCCTTATCCTGCTTGGCCATGAGGGCGCCGTTCCTGTTCCGGACGGCTTCGACGTTGACGCCGTTGTAGACGGAGGCGGGGTAGCCGTAGTAGGCCCAGAGGAAGGCACAGATCTTCTCTTCCTTCCTGGGGGGGACCAGCTGGAAGACCTTGTCTTTGGTGATCTTGACGATCTCTCCGGGGCCGACTTCCTGGTAGTCCCGGTAGCCCAGCTTCTGGTAGGAGAAGGATTCGAAGCAGACGGCGAAGCCCTCGTCGTCCCGGCCGATCATGACGGGGATCCGGCCCTTGAGGTCACGGACGGCGATGATGGTCCCGTCGGCTTGGAGGATGAGGAGGGACATGGTTCCGTCGACGATTTCCTGGACGAAGCGGATGCCGTCGATCATGTCCTCTTTCATGTTCATGAGAGCGGCGATAAGTTCGCAGGAGTTGATCCCGCCGCCGGAGATGGCGTCGAAGTGGGCTCCGGGCTCCTGGAGATAGCGCTCGACAAGCTCATCTTGGTTGTTGAGGATGCCGGTGAAGCAGATGGCATAGGTCCCGAAGGAGGAGTGGATGAGGAGGGGCTGGGGGTCCCGGTCGGAGATGCAGGCGATGGCCGAGGTCCCGTGGATTTCTTCCAGGACGTGTTCGAAACGGGTCCGGAAGGGGGTGTTTTCGATGTTGTGGATCTCCCGTTGAAGGCCTTCTTCGGGGTCATAGCAGGCGATGCCGGCCCGGTGGGTTCCCAGGTGGGAGAGGTAGTCCGTTCCGTAGAAGACGTCTTCGATGGCGTCCCGGGCGGACACAAGTCCAAAAAATGCGCCCATGTGGCGGGTCTCCTTTCTGTAAAGGAAAGTGGTTGAAAAAGAAAGAGCCGTCCCAAAAAAGATACAGTGGGACGACTCGGGGTCGGAATGCTATTTACCGGAAGTGACCCGGCGGAACATTTCCTGGTAGGCGTCTTCGATCTTGCCCATGTCGCGGCGGAAACGGTCCTTGTCGAGTTTTTCGTTGGTCTCGGTGTCCCAGAACCGGCAGGTATCCGGGGAGATCTCATCGGCGAGTACAATGGTCCCGTCGGGGAGGCGGCCGAATTCCAGCTTGAAGTCGACCAGCTTGACATTGTGCTTGAGGAAGAATGCTTTCAGGGTCTCATTGACCTTGCGGGAGAGTTCTTCAATCCGGTCCAACTCTTCCTTGGTGGCCAGCTTGAGGGCCAGGACGTGGGACTTATTGATCAGGGGGTCATGGAGGTCGTCATTTTTCAGGGAGAACTCAAAGGTGGGTTCGTCAAAGTCGATGCCTTCTTCCACACCGTAGCGCTTGGCGAAGGAGCCGGCGGAGGTGTTGCGCATGATGACTTCAAGGGGAACAATTTCAACCTTCTTGACGACGGTGTCGGTATCCGACAGTTCTTCGACAAAGTGGGTGGGGACGCCGACTTCTTCCAGGAGCTGCATGAGGATGTTGGTCATCCGGTTGTTGATGGAGCCCTTGCCGACGATGGTGCCCTTCTTGGCACCGTCACCGGCGGTGGCGTCATCCTTATAGGAGACGATCAGCTTGTCGTCTTCGTCCGTCAGGAATACCTTCTTTGCCTTGCCTTCGTAGAGTTGTTCTTTCTTTTCCATAGGTCGATTCCAGTCCTTTCTCCCTTAGCGGGGCGGGTCATGGGCGGGAGATCCGTCCAGGCCGGCCTTCCTTGTACGATTTCCAGGAACTTCTATTGTACTATTTATTGAGCTTTTCTTCCACCCTCTTGTTCTTTTCCAGGTTGGCCTGGTGGTCGGCCTTCCGGCGGGCCTTGAGCCGGTCGGCCAGGTCCTCATCCTCCAGGGCCAGGATCTGGCAGGCCAGGAGGGCGGCGTTCTTTCCGCCGTCGATGGCCACGGTAGCCACGGGGATGCCGGAGGGCATCATGACGGTGGAGAGGAGGGCATCCATCCCTTCCAGGCAGGCGGACTTGCAGGGGAGACCGATGACGGGGAGGATGGTGTTGGCGGCGAGAGCGCCGGCCAGGTGGGCGGCCATGCCGGCCACCCCGATCAGGACCCCGAAGCCCTTTTCTTCAGCCGTCTGGGCGAATTCCTTGGCTTCTTCCGGGGACCGGTGGGCGGAGTAGACATGAGCCTCAAAGGGGACCTCCAGTTCCTCCAGGACCTTGGTGGCTTTTTCCACAATGGGGAGGTCGGAGTCGGACCCCATGACGATAGCAACTTTTTTCATGACACTTCCTTTCTGGATTTTCCGGTCCGGTTTAGAGGTCGTCGACCAGGGCGCCGGACTTGGCGTATGCGGTGGATCGGGCTTCAAAGAAGTCGGTCTTGATCATGTTGGCGTTGGAGTAGTTGGAGACCCACTTCATGGACTCGGGTTCCTCCCGGTGGCCCTCATAGATGGGCTCCAGGCCGATGTCCACAGCCCTTTGGTTGGCCAGGTATTTGATGTAGTCTTCCACCATGGACTCATTGAGCCCTTGGATGTCGTTGCCGATGACGTATTTGCCCCAGGCCATCTCCTGCTCAGCCCCTTCTTTGACCATGGCCTGATACTCGGCCTGGAGGTCTTCGGTGAACATGGAGGGTTCTTCTTTCCGCAGCTCGTTGATGATGTTGCGGAAGAGCCAGAGGTGGGTGTTTTCGTCCCGGTTGATGTAGCGGATCTGCTGGGCGGACCCGGTCATCCGGCCGTTGCGGGCCAGGTTGTAGAAGAACATGAAGCCGGAGTAGAAGTAGACCCCTTCCAGGATGTAGTTGGCCACGAGGACCCGGAGGAAGTTGTGGGGGGTCTTTTCCTCCTGGAAGGCATTGTAGATGTCGCCGATGTACTTGTTCCGCTTGGCCAGGAACTCATCGTCCCGGTAGAGGTAGAGGATCTCATCCCGCTTGTCGGGCTCGCAGATGGAGTCCAGCATGTAGGAATAGGACTGGGAGTGGATGCACTCCTGGTAGGTCTGGATGTGGAGGCAGAGGTTGACCTCATTGGCCGTGATGTAGTCGGACACGTTGGGGAGGTTGGCCGACTGGATGGAGTCCAGGAAGATGAGGAAGGAGAGGACCTTGTCATAGGCCACCCGCTCTGCTTCCGGCAGGTTGGGGTACTGCTTCTTATCCTGGGCCAGATTGATCTCCTCCGGAATCCAGAAGTTGTTCATGGCCTGGCGGTACCAGTCCGAGGTCCACTCATACTTGAGGTTGTTGAAATCATTTAAGTTGGTCGTATCCCCATTGACCATCCGTCTGGCGGTCAGAGAGATGTCCCCATCGGGGTTATAGAGGGGCTTTTTATTGATCGTTTCCATGAAAACTTCCTTTCTGTATGCAGGATGTAGAATGTGCGTTCATCGCTTCCATTATATACGATGTGGGAGAAATAGAGCAGGGGAAAGGGGGAAGGAAGTTAAATTCTAGGGAAAGAAAACATTTGCACCATTTTATGATTTAGAATAAAATAAAACCAGAAAGGAGGAAATCGTTAGCAACATTGATGTAGAAAATTACTACTAATTACTAATTAAGAAAGGGGATCAAAATGAAGAAAGCACTAGTGTTTTTGTTAGCTTTTGTCCTTGTATTAGTACCTGTAGTGAATGCTGAAAATATTACCGAATCAAATAAAGAAATGAATCCAAAAAATCAGAGTGAGTATGAATGGGTTGATAATTTGGGGTATGTCCATCAATATTATAATATTGATGGAACACCGATAAAAATTCAGGACCTAGAATCAAATATACATTTTCCCACATCTACGCCTCAGCCTTTAAGGGGCCCAGTAACACAATTATAAAATGATGTCAGTTATTCCTCTGCTAGCATAATTCATGGGACTCGCATAAGAGTAACCCCATATGCAAAAGGCCCAGCAACTATTACTTATTTGGAATCAGTAACCACAAATAGTTCGTTCAGCATAGAATTAGCAGCTGAATTGAAAACAAAGATATTCAATATAGCATCTGCCAAATTACAGGTTAATATGTCTAAATCTTCATCAATTTCTAAGAACTTTGCTACGAATTTTCCAGTCCCCAGTGGTAAATATGGAGCGGTTTTCTTTACGCCATATATTTGTAAAGTAAATGCAGTACATTATGATAGCAAAGGTGCTCCACATTCCTTTGTTGCTCGTTTCCCAAAAGTAATTAATCAATTTACGGATGGTTATTATGAACTTATTACAAAGTAGGAACATCAGATTATTTCTTTGTCTTCTTATGAGCTTTTTACTCGTATCATGCACTTCTTCCAAAGATCCTTCCACTTCCGGAGAGGTGAGTACGGAAAGCTTAGAAGACAAGGCCTCTGAATTGGTGGATGATGGTCAAAAATCAGCGACTACAAAAGGCTCTGCTACAACGATGGATGTTACCATAATTGAACCATTTTCTCCGGAAGAAGAGGATCAATACTGGAAGGATGGCGGAACTCACTACCTCTTTGACCCGGAAGGGAAAAGGATTGATTTTGGTCACCTTCCCCTCCGGGAGATGACACACTACTTTGACGGCCAGGAGATTTTTTCTATTGAATCCTCATTGATGAAGCCCATCAGACTTACCCCATTCGCCATCATTCCGGAGGAGGGGGGAATCATTTTTAATCCTGATTTCTATCGCCATTCCGGCATAGCGATCGCCAGTATTTTTTCAGGAGAAAAGATTAAGGAAAAATATCAATCCTACCTGCCCATGGCGGAACAATTACAAATTGGAATGGATGTTGAACCTGTTGATGTGGAATATAAAAAACACATTGGAGAAAGCCTCACCTGCTTTTTTATTCCCATTGCCAACCACTTGGTATATGGAGAAAAAGAATCCTATATTTTACAAGCTAAGCCGATATCGATCAAAAATTATGATAAGTCTGTCATGAAGGCGCTTGAGAAATACGGCAATCCTGAGCAAACGCTTTATGAGCCGGTGGCCTATGGTCTCTTTGATTTTGTCTACTATCCAAAAGATAGGGTACCTGATCGGTAAATTACTTTGTTGGTTGATTCCGGAGAAGGGCCTTAGGAAAGGAGAATAGATATGAAAAGCATAAAAAAGTATTGGCCGGCCCTTTTCTTGATTCTCGTGTTTGTCCTATTATTCATCTACCTTTTTACCTTTAAGGAGATCACCTATGAGGAGGACCGCAGTCTTCTCTTCGTCACCCTGCCCTCCCCACCCCAAGCCAAGATCATCACCGATAAAGAGGAGATTCAATCCATCATCGGCATTCTGAATGACTCCTCAAAATTCGGCCATGGCCTTAACGGCCGAGCCGGATGGATCGGCCAGATCCGATACAAAGGGGTGACCTATATTATCAACAACAAGACCACAATTGAAGTGAATAGAGTGATGTATAAGCTGGCCGAGGAAAAGGGCGAAAAACTCTTTGAAATCTACCGGAAATCGCAGGCTGTGGAAGAGGACTTCGGCGACCAGGTATTGGAGCGATTCAATGAGGGGAAGAAGGGCGGAAGTTCAAATAGGAATACTGAACCCAATGATAAAAGTGATCAGCTTACACTAGAAATCGCAAATCCGAAAGATATTCGCCCTTCAACTAAAGAATTGCTTTTGGTTTTGGAGAATCAGAGTGATCATGATATCAGAGCTGGTGAAGCTTATGCGCTAAAGAGAAATAATCAGGGGGAGTGGACAGTAGTGGATAATCCCATCTCCTATGAGGACCTTGCTTATATTATTCGGCCCGGGGAAAGAAAGAATTCAAATGTCTGCTAAGTGTCGACCTCAAACCAGGAAGCTACCGGATTAAAAAGGATTATTTTCTTGAAGGCAGTGATCCTAATCTTAATACCCAGGAAAAAAGCCTTTATGCGGAATTTGAAGTCAAAGAATAATCTTCTATCCAAATATAGTCTGGCTGGTCGGTAAACTCGATGGCTGGCTGCTTTGGAAAGGGTCATGAATTAAATACCTCATAATTTCATCTCATAGTCCAATATGACAGGACTATGAGGTGAAATTATGATAAATACAACGAATATGATGCTTGAGTCATTAAAAGAATATGCTAATTCGAAAGCCAACTCTCAAGCATCGTTCAGTTGAGTATGCATTGTTCTACCATCACTTCATTCCGGGAGCCACCTATGAGATGACTCCGGTTTCTTGCCGTTCTTAGAAGGGCCAGGTCAAAGGGCGGGACCTTTATGATTATGTGTTTTATTTGACCAAAGGGCCCCCTCATCTGGGGGAATTGGAGGAAAGGGGGGCAAGGCAAAGCCCCCTCAATCAGCGAAATCCAGGGGAAGGGGGGCCAAGCGGAGCCCCCTCATTCGGCGGAATGGCGATTTAAGGGGGAATCATTTTTCCCCCTCATGAGCCAAAATAGCCATTTAAGGAGGAATAAAGAAGGACCTCGCCTGCTGGCGAGGTCCTTTCTATCTTGATTCATCTTTCCTACAGCTTGGCGGGCGGCAGCAGCGTCCGGCGGAGGGCCCTGCGGCCTCATGGCCCGGCGCCCCTGCGGAAGCCGTCGGCCACGCCGCCACCGCCACGCCCGCCCCTATTACAGGGCGCAGGATTCACATTCTTCGACTTCCAGGGATTTGGACCGGATGTAGTAGACGGTCTTGACGCCTTCGTGGTAGGCATCCAGGTAGAGGTTGAGGATTTCCCGGAAGGTGTAGTCGTTGGTGATGTAGAGGTTCATGGAGGTGGCCTGGTCGATGTGGCGGGTCCGGATGCCGGCCGACCGGATGAGCCAGGATTGGTCGAGCTGGTGGGCAGGCTTGTAGTAGACCAGGTTGTCCAGGCTGAGGTCGGGGGCGACCCGGGGGATGAGGCCGTTCTTCTTTTCGTCGTAGTAGAAGCGGTTCATGATGGGGTCGACACCCGGGGAGGTCCCGGCCACGATGGAGGTGGATGAAGTGGGGGCGACGGCCAGGAGGTAGCCGTTGCGGAGACCGTGGTCATGGACCTGGGCGGCCAGGGCGGTCCAGCGGTCGGAATGGTAGCCCCGATCGGTGAAGTAGGCGCCGGTATCCCAGTCAGAGCCCTTGAAGTAGGGGTAGGCTCCCTTATCCTTGGCGTTCTCCATGGAGGCCTTGATGGCATAGTAGTTGATGTCTTCGAAGACCCGGTCGACGAAGGTCAGGTGGTCTTCGGACTCCCAGAAGATGTGGTTGTTGGCCAGCATGTGGTGGTAGCCGGAGACGCCCAGGCCGATGGGCCGGTAGTTGGCATTATTGACCTTGGCGGCGGAGACGGGGAAGTAGTTCATCTCGATGACATTGTCCAGGGCCCTGACGGAGGCGGTGGTGACTTCCTCCATTTCGGCGGGGTCTTGGACATCGATCTTGCCCAGGTTAAGGGAGGCCAGGTTGCAGACCACGTAGTCCCCGGGGACCATCTTGGTCACGACGATGGGGTCGCCATCTTCCGTCACGATCTCCTCGGAAATGATGGTGGAGGGGGACATGTTTTGGGCGATCTCGGTGCAGAGGTTGGAGCAGTAGATCATCCCCTTGTCCTTATTGGGGTTGGCCCGGTTGACGGCATCTCGGTTGAAGGCGAAGGGAGTCCCGGTTTCGACCAGGGAGCGGATGATGAGGCGGACCATCTCTTTGATGGGGATCCAGCGCTTGGAAATCGACTCATCGGCCATGCAGTCCAGGTACTTTTGGGTCCATTCCTGGCCATAGGAGTCCTCCAGGGCGTAGCCCTTTTTGGTCAGGACCTCATGGGGGTCCAGGAGGCCCCACTGGCCTTCCATGTTGGTCTCCACCTGTTGCCAGAAGTAGTCGGGATAGCAGATGGCGGGGAAGATGTCGTGGGCCTTCATCCGGTCGTCCCCGTTGTTGGTCCGGATCTGGAGGAATTCCGGCACGTCCTTGTGCCAGACGTCCAGGTAGCAGGCGCAGGCGCCCTGGCGGACACCAAGCTGGTCGACGGCCACGGCCGTGTCATTGGCCAGGCGGACCCAGCGGATGACCCCGCCGGCAGCCCCTTTGAAGCCCCGGATGGTCGAGCCCTGGGCCCGAACCTTGCCGAAGTAGAGGCCCATGCCCCCGCCGAACTTGGACACGTTGGCGAAGTTGGAGATGGACTTGTAGATCCCCTGGAGGTCGTCCGGAACCGTATCGATAAAGCAGGAGGAGAGCTGGTGGAAGGGCTTGCGGGCATTGGAAAGGGTGGGGGTGGCCATGGTCACCTTGAGGGTGGACAGCATGTTGTAGAAGCGGTGGACCCAATCCATCCGCCCCTCTTTACTCTCCGGGATAGCCAGGAAGAGGGCGATCCCCAGGTACATCTCTTGGAGGTTTTCCAGGGGAAGGAGGTCGTGGGTCCGGACCACATACCGGCTGACCAGGAGGTCATAGCCCGAATAGTTGAGGAGGAGGTCCCGGTCCATGTCGATCCATTGGGAAGCCCGGTTGAGTTCCTCCTCCGAATAGGTGGAAGAGATCTCATGGCAGTAGAGGTCCAGATCCTCCATGGTCCGGATCTTCTGGGCAAAGGTCAGGCCCTCAGCCTCGGTGGCTCCGGGGACCTTGCCCTGGTCGACCAGGGACTGCCAGTGGTCGGTCAAGTCCCGCTTGTAGGCCAGGTCATAGAAATAGGAAGCGATGAATTCCCAACGGGTTCCTTCCTCATCGGTGAGTTCGATGGCCGCATGAGTCAGGGCCGAAAGCCGCTCCTCCACAGACCGGTCCGCCTTATAAAAGGACTCGAACTTGAGGAGGAGGCGGAAGAGGTCGTATTGGGGGTCGGTGTACCTGTCCTCGATGGCCAGGAAAATATCGTGGAGTTCGGGGAGCTCGGGGAAATAGGATTCCAGCTTGGACCGGGCGGACCGCTTCTTTCTCCGCTCCTCCCGGTAGAGGATGTAGCCCTTGGCCACAGTGAAGTATTCTTCCTCCATCAAGACCAGCTCCACCTTATCCTGGATGGCCTCCACGCTCAGGTGGCGGCTCCCATGGAAGCGGTCTTCGACCTGCTTGACTAAATCATCCAGGGCCTGGTCGGTGATGGGGACCTCATATTGGACAAAGGCCTTTTTCATGGCATTTCGGATCTTCTCCCTGGTATAGGGGACGACCCGGCCATCCCTCTTTTGTACGCTGATATCTTGTACGTTCATGGATACTCCTTCAATTACAGATTGGGGACAGGGGACAGGTTGGATAGGGCCGGAAGGGGCCGGTCAAAGGGATTTATTGGCCCCGGTTGACCCGGTTGATCCATTGGTAGGACCGGACCTGGCTGGCGACCGACTCGGAGATCACGGCATTGCCGCCGACCAGGAAGACTTCGTTGGATGCGGAGGTCTTTTGGAGAACGGAGGCGGTGGGGGCCGGAAGGACATTTTTCCCGGTCAGAAGGATGGGGGCGCCATGGCGGGCGGCCAAGGGACCGGCGGCCAGGGCATCCGGGAAGTTGTCACCAACCGTCAGGTAGGCCCTCTGGGCATTGGGGAAGTTGGAGGCGACGATAGCGGCGGTATCGTAGCGGGTGGAGCCGGCCAGGCGTTGCTTGGCGCCCGGAAGGGCCCGGGCAACCCGGTCCGAGACGGCGACATCCCCGCCCACGATGACGGTTTGGGTGATTTGGAGGGCCTCCATCCCTTCCTTGACCTCCTGGGGAAGCTTGTCCTTGGTGACCAGGAAGATGGGGAGGTAGGATTGGGCAGCCAGGGGAGAAACGGAGAGAGCGTCAGCGAAGTTGGTCCCGGTGGTGACAAAGGCCTGGACAAACTGGCCGCCCTGCTTCCGGAGTTCCTTGGCGATGGATACGGAGGTATCGAAGCGGGTGTGGCCCGACAGGCGGACCACCCGGCCCTGCTTGCGGAGAGCAGCTTCCACCTGGCCGGAGATGGCGGAGGTCCCGCCCACGATGTAGATGGTCCGGGGACGGAGACGGGCCACTTCCTTGGCCACATCCGACCGGAGGCTATTGGTGGGGTTGAGGAGGATGGGACCGCCCAAGGAGTGGGCCAGAGGGGTGGCGGTCAGGGCGTCGGCGAAGTCGTCCCCCCGGGCGATGATGACGGCCGGGGCAGAGGGATAGTCCTTAGCCAGGGCCAGGGCGGTGTCATAGCGAGTGGACCCGCTGATCCGCCGGGGCTGGTTGTAGGTCGGCCCCTGGTAGGCCTGGTTGGCCGAGGCCTTATTCCGCCCGATATAGACAGAGAAGACCAGCTGGTTGCCGACTTTAAAGGAGCTGGCACCGTCCACCGTCCGGAATTTCTCCATGGCCTGGAACGGGACGGGCTGGGCCTCTACACTTTTCAGGTCCCTGTTATCGCTTAAGCCCGTGGCCTGGTAGTTGATCCAGACCTTGAAGGTCCCTCCGGAGGGGAGGCAGGCTTCCTTATTGACCGTGACCAGCTTGGACCGGTCAAATTCAATATTTCGGATTTGGGCTTGGCTAACCTTGACGCCGGGGCTGGCGGAATAGAAGAGGAGGGAATCCATCCGGTCGACGGGGATAGGCTTATCCGACTTGTTGGTGAAAACCACTTGGATTTCTTGAGACTGGGCATAGTAACTGGGGGCCTGGCTTTCAAAAGGGAAAGCGGCCGCCAGGCTTGAGGGGCCGGCAATCAGGCTGAAGATGAGGGTCAAAGCCAGGATTCGGCCAAGCCATTTTTTGGGGTTCATACTACCTCCTTTAGGGTGAATGTAAGAAAAAACCACTAGATATAGTTTATTATGGCGTTTTTTATCCATTCCTATCCTACCATAGAATCACTCTTTTTTAAGGAAGATTTTGCCCTCTTAAGAAAAAATTTCCGCCCCTCCACCCTCCAAATCGAGTGTCAAATGAGGTAACCTAGACTATGAGTCTTCGGACCCTGTAATAAATTTTTGATCAGTCGGTTTTTCGGCTCAGGTTATTTTTAGAAATGATGAAAGGTGTTGACTATGAAAAAAAGTTTTTCCATACGGGATTACATCATCAAGGTGCTGAACGGGATGGCCTGGGGCCTCTTTGCCTCCCTCCTCATCGGGACCATCATCCGGACCCTGGGTCAGGTCCTGGGCCTCCCCCTCCTAGTCTCCTTCGGGACCATGGCCATGCAGATGATGAGCCCGGCCATCGGGGTCGGCGTGGCCTATGTCCTCAAGGCCCCTGCCCTGGTGGTCATGTCGGCGGTGGCCTGCGGGGCCATGGGGGGTGGAGCCCTCCAGATTGCGGAAAGCGGGATCACCATCCGGGTTGGGGAGCCCGTGGGGGCCTTCGTTGCCGCTCTCGGAGCGGTGGAAGTGGGCCGGAGGGTGGCCGGGAAGACCCCGGTGGACATCCTCCTGGTCCCCCTGGTTACCGTCCTTGTGGGCGGACTTTTGGGTAAGTTTGTTTCCCCGGTCATGTCCGAGGTCATGACCGGCCTGGGCCAGGTTATCAACCGGGCGACCGAGCTCCAGCCTGTTCCGATGGGGATCGCCGTCTCCGTCCTCATGGGGATCATCCTGACCCTCCCCATCTCATCAGCCGCCCTGGCGGTCTCCCTCAACCTGTCGGGCCTGGCCGCCGGGGCCGCCACAGTGGGCTGCTGCTGCAACATGATCGGCTTTGCCGTCGCCTCCTATAAAGACAACGGCTTCGGCGGTTCCCTGGCCCAGGGGATCGGAACCTCTATGCTCCAGATCCCCAACATCGTCAAGAAGCCGGCCATCTGGCTCCCGGCCATTGTGGCCTCAGCCGTCCTGGGCCCCCTCTCTTCGGCCGTCCTGGGGATGACCTCCAACGCCACGGGGGCCGGCATGGGGACCTCCGGCCTGGTGGGCCAATTTGCCCAGGTCTCCGTCATGGGGACCAGCCCATCCGTCCTCTTCCAGATCGCCCTCATGCACTTCATCCTCCCCGGCCTCATCGCCGGCCTGGTGGCTTCTTTCATGAGGAAGAGGGGGTGGATCCGGCCCGGCGACATGACCCTCCAGACCGAATAGGAGGCGAAAATGGCGTATAAACGACGGAAAATCATGCGGGGGAAGAAGCTCTACCTGGCCAAGAAGGAAATCCGAAAGACCGTCCGGGCCAAGGCGGAGACCCTCCCTCCTTCATACTATAAAGATGCGGGCCTGGCCATGACCCGCCTGATCCGGGATTGGCCCGGCTTCCGGGAAGCCCGGTCGGTCCTGGCCTTTATGCCCATCAAGGGGGAGGTGGACATCCTCCCCATGGTCCGGGAGATCCTGGAGGCGGGCAAGACCCTCTACCTTCCCCGGGTGGATTCAACAAAAAAGGGGCTCATGTCGGCAGTGGAAGTGGCCTCCCTGGATGACCTGGTTTCGGGAACCTGGGGGATCCGGGAGCCCGCCAAGGACAAGCCGGCTGCCTCACCCCGGGCCATCGACCTGGTCATTGTTCCCTGCCTGGCGGCCAGTCGGGACGGTCTCCGGATGGGGAAGGGAGGGGGCTTCTACGACCGCTTCATGAAGGGCTACCGGGGGGAGACCATTCTCCTCTGCCCGGAAGCCTTTATCCTGGACCGGGTCCCTATGGGCTATTTTGACATTGCCTACTCCTATGTCCTGACGGAAGAGGGTATATTTAAAGAAGGCAAGCAAATTTTGTAAACCAAGGAGGTTCCTATGCAAGCGTCCTATGAGCTCTTAGGTCAATTTTACCTGGGCAAGCGGGTTGACCTGGACGAGGGGGTCCGGGAGGAGGGCTACTATCTCTATGACTCGGCCGACTTGACCACCCACGCCGTATCCGTGGGTATGACGGGGTCCGGGAAGACGGGCCTGTCCATCGACCTCCTGGAAGAGGCCGCCATGGACGGGATCCCCACCATCATTGTGGACCCCAAGGGGGATATGGCCAACCTCCTCCTGAACTTCCCGGACCTGGCCTCCGCTTCCTTCCGCCCCTGGCTGTCGAAAGAGGAAGCCCGGAAGGAGGGGGTGAGCCCGGATGACCTGGCCGAGAGGACGGCGTCGACCTGGAAGAAGGGCCTGGCCGACTGGGATCAGGACGGGGACCGGATGGCTGCCCTCAAGAATGCCGTGGACCGTAAGCTCTACACCCCGGGGTCCAATGCGGGGATCCCTCTTTCCATCGCTTCCATGGGGGCCTTCCCCGGCCGAGAGATCCTGGATAATCGGGAGGTCTTCCTGGATAGCGTCCAGGCCGCAGCCACGGACTTCCTGACCCTGGCCGGGATCGAAGCCGACCCCATGACCTCCCGGGACCACATCCTCCTTTCCACCATCATTGAGAAGACCTGGAGCCAAGGGAAATCCCTCACCATCGAGGACATGGTGGCCCTGGTCATGGACCCGCCCCTGGATAAGGTGGGGGTCATCCCCCTGGAGACCTACTATTCCAAGAAGGACCGGATGAGCCTGGCCATGGCCATGAATAATGTCCTGGCGGCCCCTTCCTTTGGGGTCTGGATGGAGGGGGAGCCCCTGGACATCGACAAGCTCCTCTATACCGAGGACGGCCGGCCCCGTCACTCCATTCTCTCCATCAGCCACCTGTCGGAATCCTCTCGGATGTTTTTTGTGACCATGGTCCTCCACAAGCTTTTGGCCTGGGTCCGCCGCCAGCCCGGGACCTCCTCTCTCCGGGCCATCTTTTATATGGATGAGATTTTCGGCTTCCTTCCGCCCGTGGCCAACCCGCCCTCCAAGCCCCCCTTCCTGACCCTCCTCAAGCAGGCCCGGGCCTATGGATTGGGCTTGGTCCTGGCCAGCCAGAATCCCGTGGACCTGGACTATAAGGCCCTGTCCAATATCGGGACCTGGTTCATCGGCCGCCTCCAAACCAAGCAGGACAAGAACCGGCTCCTGGATGGCCTGGAGGAGGGGGAGGGCGGCCTGGGTGGGGACCGGGACCGGATCGATCGGATCCTCTCCGACCTCCCCAAGCGAACCTTCCTGGTCAAGAATGTCCATGCCGACGGCTTGGACCTCATCCAATCCCGTTGGGCCATGTCCTACCTGGCCGGTCCCCTGAGCCGGCCCCAGCTGGCCCTCCTGAAAGAGGAGGAGGGGGAGGCTGAGCTAGCCGGTCCGGCAAGTGCGGACCCGGTCCCGGGGACTGGCTTGGAGACCAGATCGGCTCCTGTTGAGACCCCGGCTCCCCAAGTCCCCTCCGGAGAGGAGGACCTCCAGGCCCATCTCCCCTCCCTGGATGGGGTAGACCAGTACCTGGTGGACGGAGGGGAGGGGGTCTATATCCCCGTCCTCTATGGCCTTGGCGAGACGACCTATTTCGACCGGTCGGTCAAGACCGAGGCCCGGCGGGAGACCATCTGGTCCACCCCCCTCATGGAGGGTCCTATCCCGGTGGATTGGTCCACGACGGCCGGGATCACGGCCCGGCCCGGGGACCTGAGAAAGGACCTCCCCACGGGCGCCCGCCTGGCCCCCCTTCCGGCCGGCGGGGTCACCGGCAAGGCCATGAAGGCCTGGGCCAAGGACCTGGAGGACTACATCTACCGGAATGACCGCTTCTTTCTTTATGAGAACAAGAAGCTGTCCCTGGTTTCCGACCCGGAGGAATCCTTGTCCGACTTCCAGGTCCGGGCGGATATGGCCTTCCGAGAGGAGAGGGACCGGGCCGTCCAGGCCCTGAGGGCTTCTTATGAGAAGAAGATCCGGGCAGCAGAGGCCAAGGTGGAGACCGCCCGCCAGCGGCTAGAGCGAGAGGAGGACCAGGCAGCCAAGGCCCGGTCCAACACCATGATTTCCGTGGGCTCGGCCATCCTGGATGGCCTCCTGGGGAAGAAGATCTTCGGCAAGACCACGGCCAACAAGGCGGCGACTGCTGCCCGGGCCGCCGGCCGCCAGAGGGAGCAGGTCTCGGATATCGACCGGGCCCAAACCGGTCTGACCGGCCGGGAAGAGGACCTGGCCCTCCTGGAAGAGGAGATGAGCCGGGAGATCCGCGCCCTCCAGGAGGAGTGGGAGGCCAAGGGGAGGGAGGTCACCGACCTGGCTCTGAAGCCCAGGAAGGCGGACATCCACCTGGCCACCTTCCTCCTGGTTTGGGTTCCTCAAGACCGGGTCCAAATCGCTAAGCGGGAGGATCCGGACCGGCAATGACCGGGTTTGTGAAAGAGAAAGTAGGCAGCATGTCTTTTGAATTTTGCCCCAACGGCTGCATGCAATGCACCCGACAAATCGATATTTTCTCCGCCCTTCCCCTGGAAAGCCAGGAGAAGGTCTCCCGTCTGGCCATCCACCGGGTTTACGAAAAGGGGGAGACCATCTTCCGTGAGGGGGACCAGGCGGATGCCTTCTATGTCATCCACGCCGGCCAGGTCAAGCTCAATTCCTTCGACAGCGAGGGGAAGGAGACGATCTATGAGATCCTTTCCGACCAGGAGGTGATTGCCGAGGACATCTTCCTGGAAGAGACCGCCTACCCCTATTCGGCCACCTGCCTGGTGGATACCTGGACCTGCCAGATTTCTCGGACCGACTTCATCCAACTCCTCATGGAGGAGCCGGAGACTACCTTGACCTTCCTGGGGTCTATGAGCCGGAAGCTCCGGGCGGCCAAGGAGAGGTCGGCCCTCCTCTTTGAGAACAATGCGGAGGTCCGCCTGGCCCGTTTCATCTACCTCCAGACTCTCAACAACCACGGCCGGGATCTTGAGCTGACGGTGGATGAAATTGCCGGGTCCATCAACCTCCGCCGGGAGACGGTCTCCCGGAAGATCGGCCTTCTAACCAAGCGGGGTTTTATCGAGCGGTCCGGCCAGTCGGGGATCCGGATTCTTGATCTGGAGGGCCTCCATCGATTTGTTACTGACCGAGGGTCACCCCTCTCCACCCGCCCCCTCGATTGAAGATTTGGAGAACACTTATGTTAGACGTTTGTTTGCTGGGTACCGGCGGCATGATGCCCCTGCCGGGCCGTCACCTGACCGCCCTCCTCCTCCGCCACCAGGGTCATTCCATCCTGGTCGATTGCGGGGAAGGAACCCAGGTCGCCATCCGAAAATACGCCTGGTCCATGCATTCCATTGATTGCATTTGCTTCACCCACGTCCACGGGGACCATGTGGCCGGCATTTCCGGCCTCCTTTCCTCTATGGGGACGGAAGGGCGGACCGAGCCGGTCCATATCATTGGCCCTGCCCAAATAGAGCCCGTCATCTCCCACCTTTGTATTGTTGTGGCCGTTCCTTTTGACGTCATCTTCCATACGGTGGATGAAGGGACCTTCGACTTCTTCGGCGTCACCATCACCCCCTTCCCCGTTAACCACAACATCACTTGCTACGGTTACCGCTTCGACATCGACCGCCTCCCCGTCTTCCTGCCTGATCGGGCCAAGGCCCTGGGCATCCCGGTCCAGGAGTGGTCCAAGCTCCAAAAGGGGGAGAGCGTCCGGGTGGGCTTGAAAAAATTTACCCCTGACCAGGTCCGGGGACCCAGCCGCCGGGGGATTTCCCTGGTTTACTCCACGGACACCCGGCCCTGCCGGAGCCTGGAGGATGCGGCCTATGACGTGGACCTTCTGGTCACCGAGGGGATCTATGGGGATCCCGATAAGGCCCAATCGGCCAAAGAGAAGAAGCATATGACCGCCCAGGAAGCCGCCCTCCTGGCCAAAAATGCGGGTGCCCGGGAAAGCTGGCTAACCCACTATTCTCCCTCCTTCCGCAACCAGAGGGACTATGTCCGGGACATCGCCGCTATCAACCCCACCGTCCGCTTTGCCAGGGATGGCGACCGGAAGACCATCCTATTTGACGACCAGGAAGAGGATTAGGGTCGGAGAAAGCGGAATTTTGGACAAAGAAAAACCCGGATCGGGCGAGGCCCGGTCCGGGTTTTATTCGTCTTCGCTAATTCCTTAGTTGGAAGCAGCTTCGGAAGACTCGGCGGGAGCTTCAGAAGACTCAGCAGGAGCTTCAGAAGAAACAGCGGACTCAGCAGGAGCAGCAGATTCAGCAGGCTTGTTGTCCTTTTTGCCACAGCCAACGAGGGCAAGAGCTAAAGCCAGGAACAGAGCACCTTTGGTCAAAACTTTTTTCATTTCAATCCTCCTAAATTTCCTCCCATCCGGGAGGGACTTTCTCACCCCATATTGGGGCATTCAGTACATACATAGAGTACCACGATCAGATTTTGAAAAGTGTAGAGATTGTGAATATTGGCCAAGCCAAATCCCGACCCTATTCCTTTCAAAATTGATACCTGATAGTTATACCACGTTAAAAGCAGGTAAGACAAGTGTAAAATCGAAATTTTGCAAAAGATTTTTTGGGAAATTTCCGGGATAAAAGAGGGGAAAGTTGGGCAATCTCCGGGACATCTTTTGCCTAGACTGGTGGTGGAGGGGGAAAGGACAGGCCTCCCCCTCCGGCAAAGCCTTTCTCCCTCTCGGAGAGGCGGTCGCATGGAAAGTCCTTCGCAAGGAAAGGTGGTCGCATGGAAATTTATCGGATTCCTTTTTACTTATTCCTTCCCTTTGTCCTCTGGTCCGGCTTTGTTGATGAGCGGGAGCAGCGGATCCCCAATGAGGCGATTCTTGTCGGCCTCACCCTCTTCGGCCTCTCTTCCTTGGTCTTCGCCCTGACCGCCAACCTGGGCCCGCCCTTCTACGGACCGGAAGAATACACCGCCCTCTGGTTGGGCCAGCTGACCTGGGGCTTGGCTGCCTTCTTCTTCCTCCTGGCCCTGGTCCTCATCTTCCGAGGTGGCATAGGGATGGGGGATATCAAGCTAATCGCATGCCTCTTTCTCTTTCTGACTTCAGCAGGTCTCCTGGTCCTCGCCCTGGCCCTGAGCCTGACCCTGGTCCGCTTCTTTTGGCTTCGCCTGTGCAAGAAGGCCCGGTCTCCTCTTCCCTTTGCGGGATCTCTATTCCTGTCCTGTCTGGTTTTTCTAATACTTGTCCATTGCTTGTGATGTTAAGTGGTAGGGGTGGGCCTATTCAGCGGTAAAGAGCATAGCCAGGCGGGTGCAGTCATCCGGGTGCATGGGCAGTCATGATGCCCAATAAATTGCGTTTAAACTGATTAATCATGAGATAGCTTACTATTGACATAAGGTATCGACAAAATCAGGAGGACGGCTGGAACAAGAAGAAACCATGCTCTCGAATCCTCTGTTAATTGAGAATATATACCAGATAATCGCAATATTAAGAAGAAAATAGCACTAACAATGGAAATAAAAATCAGACTTTTAGCACATAATCTTTGAGCTAAATCCCAATTTTTTTGTGATGAAGTAGATTTTTTTGTTCTAAAACCAATCAGGCTGTTAATATTCTGTGGCGGTTTTACATATAGTACTACTCCAAAAATAAGCAGTAGTATAGGAATAAAAATATATCCAATATAGACTTCCACATTAAATCCTTTCTAATTTACATCTCTTCAATTAGTTACTATAAGTGTTGGTTTGGTTACTCACATTATAGCCGAGATAAAATTTTGGCTCTTTCTTTGTATATTCTCTTACACCATTATATGGACATTGCTCTGCGAAGCCCCCTCAATCGGCAAATGTCCATTTAAGGGGGAGTCGTTTGTCCCCCTCATTTGCCAAGATGGCCGTTTAAGGGGGAATGATTTGTCCCCCTCATGAGCTAAAATGGCCATTTAAGGGGGAATGATTTGTCCCCCTCATGAACCAAAAAAGCCGTTTAAGGGGGAATAATTTGTCCCCCTTATGAGCCAAAATGGCTATTTAAGGAGGAATCGCCAGACCCCCTCATTCGGCGAAATCGGGGAAAAGGGGGGTCGCCATGAGCCGCCGCCCCGCCATGAGCCCCCTACTTATTCAGGTAAAAGCTCTTGTCGATGGTGTTCAGAAGATAAGCGAGGTCGTCATAGCGGGAGGAGTCGGATTGGGAGCCCAGGCTGATGATGAGGAATTCCCTCTTTTCCGTCTGATAGAGGACGATGAGGTTATAGTCCTCGCCCAGGGAGCCGGTTTTGATCCCCTTAACCTTGTCGTTGTAATAGGCGGTTTCTCCTGGATTAAGGAATTTATTGGTGTTCTTCCAGGATTTGGAGGATCCGTCGGACAATTGGACCTCATAGTTTGCCTTGCCGACAATGTCTCGGAACCAGTCCTCTTCCAGGAGGAGGTCACAGACCCCCTTGAGGTTGTTGGCGGTGGTGGTTCCCTCGAAGTCATAGCCGCTGGGGTCGAAGAGGAGGGTGTCCGCCCAGTCTTTCTTCTGAATATGGTCATTGAGGTCATCCATGAAGAGACGGATCCGGTCATCAGCACTTTGAGCATCCGGGTGGTTGAGCCCGCCAATATAGTCGGCCAGGACATAGGCCGCATCGTTGCCTGAGGGGACCAACATGGCAGCGAAAAGATCCTTCAAGGTGTAGACTTCTCCAGCCTGAAGATGGGCGGAGGAGGATCCCTTCTTGACTTGGGCCAGTGGGCCTTTTTTCACCTGGATCTTTGTATCCAAATCAGCAAAATTTCGAGCGTATTCGATGGTAAAAAGCTTTGCCAGGCTGGCCGGATGCTCCTTCTCATTTTCGGCTTTGGAGGCGTAGACCTGGCCATTGGACCGGTCTACCAGGATCATGGACTTGGCATTGTAGGCCTCTTTGGAATCGAAGTCCCTCCAATAGAGCCAGGCGCGGACCTCATTCTTCAGCCCCCTGAAACTCCCCGGCTGGATGGCATAAAAAAATAGCCCTCCTACAAAAAATAGGATAAGAACCAGAGGAAGTAGGCGGGCCCTCCTCGATCTTTTCCGATCTCTCATTTTTTCCCCCTTTCATTTGTCTCTTCCATATTTCCCTCTTTATTCTAGACGAAGTAGTATTGCTGATTCCTAATAAAATGTGAAGATAGAGAAGTTCTTCCTTCTTTGCGGACATGCAAAGCCCCTGGTGCCCCGCCATGAGCCCCTGGAGCCCCACCCTGCGCCCGCCATGAGCCCCTCCGCCAAAAATTCACTCACTTTTTACAAAACCCCCTTGTTGTCATGCTATAAGTTTGTTATTATAAACTGTATTGAACCGATAACACAGTAGAGACCGGGCCGTTGAGAGGCCTGTTAAGGAGGGCTCATGATTGAACTGAGTGGATTATGCAAGCAATTTGGTAAGAAGCGGGCGGTGGACAATGTTTCCCTGACCTTGAATGAGGGGACCATCACCGGCTTTATCGGCCCGAATGGGGCGGGGAAAACGACGACCCTTAAGATGCTGACGGGGATTCTCAAGCCGGATGAGGGGCGGATCGTCCTCAACGGAATTGATCTGGCGGAGGACCCGGTGGCGGCTAAGGAGGAGTTCGGCTATGTTTCGGACAACCCCGACCTCTTCACCAGCCTCAAGGGGGTGGAGTACATCAAGTTTATCTGCGACGTGTATGGGGTGGAGGAGTCGGTCCGGAAGGACCGGATGAACCAGCTCCTGGAGGACTTCGAGATGACCGAAGCGGTCAGCCAGAAGATCGCCTCCTATTCTCATGGTATGCGGCAGAAGATCCACATCATCGCCACCCTCATGCATGATCCCAAGCTCTGGATCATGGATGAGCCCATGACCGGCCTGGACCCCCAGTCCTCCTACCTTTTGAAAAAGAAGATGAAGGACCATGCCAACAAGGGGAATATGGTCCTCTTCTCCACTCATGTCCTGGAGGTGGCGGAGAAGCTCTGCGACCAGATCGCCATCATCAACAAGGGCCAGATCACCTATACCGGGACCCTGGAAGCCCTTAAGGAAACCTATCCGGAGAAGAGCCTGGAGGAGATCTTCCTCACCGTCATCGGCTCCCGTTTCCTGGATGGCCAGGAGGGCCTTGATAGTCAGGCTGACACCGATGGCCGGGACGGCCAAGAGGAGGTCTAGGATGAACCGGCTCATCTCACTCATCAAAATATCCACCAAGTCCGGCTTCGAAGCCCTGTCGCCTTCCAAGAAAGAGAAGTCGACCCTGGCCAAGATCGGGCAGGTGGTCCTGATCATTTTCCTCTTCGCCTACATGGGAATGACCTTCGGGGTCATGGCCCACAACATGGCCAAGTCCGCCGTTGTCATCGGGGAGATGGACCGGCTGGTGGGGATGTTCTCCATGATCCTGACCGTCATCTCCATTTGGATGGGCCTGATTGCTCTGCCTGCCCTCCTTTTCTTCTCCAAGGACACCCCGGTCTTCATGACCATGCCTTTCGCCTCATGGGAGATCGCCCTGGCCAAGTTCGCCTCGGCCTACGTCTACCTCCTCAGTTCCACGGCCCTTTTCGGCCTCCCCATGGCCGGGGGCATCCTCCTCGTCGACTTCAGCCTCCGGGGGCTCCTGGGTTGGTTGATCACCATCCTCCTCAGCCCCATCTGGCCGGCAGTCCTGATCAGCCTGATCTACATGATCCTCCTCCAGCTGGCTCCCTTCCTCCGGAATAAGGACCGGATGGGGATGATCACCGGGGTCCTCTCCCTGGTCCTGGCCGTGGTCTTCTATGTCCTCTTCATGCAGGCCAGCGACTCGATGGGGCTGACCGAAGGCGACATGACCGCCCTCCCCATCAGCCCCGGCCTCATCCAAACCCTATCCCTGGTCTTCCCCTCCATCAAGGCCGCCCAGCTTATGGTGGCGGAGATGGGGGCCCTGACCTTCCTGGGCGGCCTGGCCCTGGGCCTGGCCAGCTCGGCTCTGGCCATCCTCATCCTGGTCATCTTCGCCCGGCCCTTCTACTTCCGGATCATCACTTCGTTGGAAGGAAGCGGGTCCGCCGGAAAGTCCATGGACAAGGGAGCGGTCGACAAGGCCGTGGGCAAGTCCACCGGGGCCTTCTGGGCCATGGTCCAGTTTGAATGGCGCCAGCTCACCCGGACCTCGGCCTACCTCCTCAACGTGGTCATCTCCTCCATCTTTGTCCCCTTCTGGATGATCTTCGTCCTGGGCTTTTCCGCCTACATGGCCCGGGATGAAATCTTCGATTCCGACATTTCCCTGGCCGGGATCCACGAGTTTGCCCAGGAGGCCATCGAATTCCTGGGTGGCCCCCTGGTCCTGGGCGTCCTGGCAGGGGGCATCATCGGGATCATGTGCCTCTATGGCGGGGCCCCGGCGACGGCCGTCACCCGGGATGCCAAGAACATCGAATCCTTCAAGACCCTCCCCATCAAGGCCTCCCGGATCTTTCTGGCCCAGTTCTTCACCTCCTATATGGTCTCCATGGTGCCCGGCCTCCTTCTCCTGGTCCTGGCCATGATCCTTGTGGGACCGTCCCCGGCCTTCTACCTGAGCCTGGTGGGGAGCTTCCTCCTGGTTTCCCTGGCCCTGTCCATGCTGGAGTTCACCTTCGATGCCATGGCTCCCAAGCTGGACTGGGAGGACGAGACCAAGGCGGTCAAGTCCAACTTCCGGTCCACCATCTTTACCCTCCTGGCCATGGGGATTCCCATTGCCCTGGGCTTCCTGGTCTGGAAACTGGAGATCCCCATGAACGTGACCGCCCTCTTTATCCTGGGCCTTTCCGCCGTTATCCTGGTCGTCGCCTCCTTCCTGACCTTCAGCAAGGCAGATGCCCACCTGGCCAAGATGAACCGCTAACCTTCATGTGCAAAAAAAAGACCCCTCTCGGGAATCCGGTCAAGCCGGTTCCCGGGAGGGGCATTTTTTATTGTTGAGGGCGGATTCGACCTATTTCTTCAGGAGGGAATCCTCCCAGGCCTGGGGTTTCTCAAAGCCCAGGAGGTCGACGACCGTGGCCGCCACATTGGCGATCCCGGCCTTGCCGTCTTGGGTCCGGTCCAGGTCCGCTTCTCCTTCGGGGTCCACCAGGATAAAGGGGACGGGGTTGAGGGAGTGGGAGGTCTTGGGAATGATCTCCCCGGTTTTCTTATCCACCTGGATCATATCGTCGGAGTTCCCATGGTCGGCCGTGATCAGGAGGGTGTAGCCCAGCTTGTCCGCTACGGGGAGGATCCGGCTCAGGGCCAGGTCAACCGCTTCAACGGCGATCCGGACGGAGTCGAAGATCCCGGTGTGGCCCACCATGTCGCCGTTGGCGAAGTTGACCCGGAGGAAGCCATATTCTTCCTTTTCCATGGCTTCGATCAGGGCATCGGCCACTTCGGCCGACTTCATCCAGGGCCTCTGGTCAAAGGAGACCTTGTCGGAGGGGATCTCCAGCCAGTCCTCCAATTCCTCGGAAAACTTCTCCGACCGGTTCCCGTTCCAGAAGTAGGTCACATGGCCGAACTTCTGGGTTTCGGAGCAGGCAAATTCCTTGACTCCCTTGTCCACCAGGAATTCGGTCAGGGTGTTTTTGATCTGGGGGGGTTCCACCAGGTAGTGGGAAGGAATGTGGAGGTCCCCGTCGTATTCCAGCATGCCGGCATAGTAGCAGGAAGGCCGGCGGCCCCGGTCGAAGTAGGGGAAGTCCTCATCTTCGAAGGCCATGGAGATCTCGATGGACCGGTCGCCACGGAAGTTGAAGAAGTAGACCGTATCGCTATCTTGGACGGGGCCGATGGGCTGACCGTCTTTTTCCACGACAAAGGAGGGAAGGTCCTGGTCGATCTTTTCCGTCTCCTGACGGAGGGCCGTATAGGCCTCAGTGGCAGAGGAAAATTTGTTGGGGGACTGGCCATGGACATGGGCCTGCCAGCCTCGGTCAACCATGGACCAGTCGGCCTGGTAGCGGTCCATGGTGACCACCATACGGCCACCGCCTGAGGCAATTTCCGCCTGGAAGTCCCCGTCCCGGAGGCCGTCCAGGAAGGATTCCAGGTCCTCCAGGTAGGAGAGGCCGGAGGTGGGGGGAACGTCCCGTCCGTCCAGGAGGGCGTGGATGAAGACCTTCTTGACCCCCTCCTTCTTGGCCTCTTGAATCAGGGCCTTGAGGTGGTTGATGTGGGAGTGGACGTTGCCGTCGGAGAGGAGGCCGATGAAGTGAACGGCTCCTTCATTATCCAGGGCATGGGCCATCCCCTCCTTCCAGGCGGCGGATTCAAAGATCCGGCCGGAGGCAATGGACTGGTTGACCAGCTTGGCACCCTGGGCGTAGATCTGGCCGCAGCCCAGGGCATTGTGACCCACCTCGGAGTTGCCCATGTCGGACTCATCCGGCAGGCCCACAGCCGGGCCGTGGGCCTTGAGCTTGATCCAAGGGCGGGTCTTCATCAATTCATCTAGGATGGGGGTGTTGGCCGCGATGACCGCCGACCCCGCTTCCTTTCCTTCAGGACAGATGCCCACACCGTCCATGACGATGAGGGCGACTTTCTTTTGAAGCGTCATAGAACCTCTTTTCTATTGTTCGTCTTGCCGGCCTTCTTACAGGGTAAAGGAGGTCTTGGCGTCTTCTTCCTCGTGGGCTTTGACGGCCTTGGCCACAGCCCGGGCCATCTCCTTGAGGGCTTCCTGGCCTTCCGCATTAGCGGAGGACTTGATGTTGGGCTGGATGTCGATGATCTCATAGCCCTTTTGGGCCTCAGCGAACGTTTGGAGGTCCTCCATGGCTCCGGAGGCCCAGGAGTAGTTGCCGAAGATGCCCAGGACGTGGTTTTTCATCTTGTTTTCATCCAGGAGGCCCACCAGGTGCTTCATCGGGGGGAAGAGCTTCTTATCGTAGGTGCAGGAGCCCAGGATGATCCCCCGAGACTTCCAGCATTCGGTCTGGATGGTGGAGGCATCGGTCTTGGAGACGTCAAAGAGCTTGATGTCCTTGATCCCCTCCTCGGCCAATTCCCTGGCCACAATCTCCGCCATGGCCTGGGTGTTGCCGTACATAGACCCGTAGACGATGGTGATGGAGGATTCCACCTTGAATTCGGTCAGGTTTTGGTAGAGCTTGAGGACGTCGGCCGGCTTTTCCCGCCAGATGGGGCCATGGTCCGGGCAGATCATCCGGATGTCCAGGCCACCCAGCTTTTTCAGGGCATTCCCGGCCATCATGTTGTACTTGGAGACAATGTTGACATAGTAGCGGGCGGTTTCCTCGGCGTAGTGGGACCGGCGGGAAACTTCGTCGTCGAAGATGGCCCCGTCCAGGGCACCATAGGTTCCGAAGATATCCTGGGAGAAGAGGATTCCGTCCTCCTCAATAAAGGAGACCATGGATTCGGGCCAGTGGACCATGGGGGTCTTGTAAAAGGTCAGGGTCCGCTTGCCCAGGTTCAGGCTCTCCCCGTCGTCCACGACGATTTGGTCCTCATCGTCGATCTGGTAGAAGTTCTTGAGGAATTCGAAGGTCTTCTTGTTGCCCACCAGCTTGGCCTTGGGGTAGAGGGCGCGGACAATGGAGAGGGCGGAGGAGTGGTCAGGCTCCACGTGGTGGATGACGATGTAGTCCAGGTCGCCTCCATCCAGTCCGTCCTTGAGGCAGGCCAGGAACTGGTCCACCTCCGTGACCTTGACCGTATCCATGAGGCAATTCTTCTCATCTTTGATGAGGAAGGCATTGTAGGAGATCCCGTAGGGGAGGGGCCACTGGTTTTCGAAGAGTTGGGTGTCACGGTCGTTGACGCCCAAGTAGGTGAGGTAGTCATTAATGGGAATGGCTGAAATCATAGGGGTTCCTTTCCATTATTGGATTGATTTGATGGCATAACTTCGTTCCTATTCTAACCTATTCTAGGGGCCATGTCTTTCTTTTCCTTTGATCAGGGTCAATGTGATAAAATGGGCATCTGGATTATTCTTTATTATAGTTTCATTAATGATGGAATTTTCTGCCTGAAAAGGTGATTCGATAGAAGAATGTAAGGCATGGACACGAAGAGGAGGTGACCAATGCATTTACACATAGGACTTGATGTAGGTTCCACCACCGTAAAAGTTGTCGCTGTGGACGAAAATGAGGAGGTCGTTTTTTCCGTCTACCGCCGCCATAAATCCGATGTCAAGCGGACCGTTCAGGAAGTTCTGGCTGAGCTCAAGGAAAGCGTCGGCGACCTTCCTGTCCGGATGGCCGTCACCGGTTCGGGCGGGATGATCCTGGAGGAACTCCTGGGGATCCCCTTTGTCCAGGAAGTGATTGCCGAAACCCGGGCCATCCGGACCTATATTCCGGAAACGGATGTCATCATCGAATTGGGTGGTGAGGATTCCAAGATCACCTACCTGGAGGGGAACATTGAACAGCGGATGAACTCCATCTGCGCCGGGGGGACGGGGGCCTTCATCGACCAGATGGCCAACCTCCTGGATACCGATGCCGCCGGGATCAACCGGATGGCCCGGGAGTACCGGAAGATCTACCCCATCGCCTCCCGCTGCGGGGTCTTTGCCAAAACCGATGTCCAGGCCCTCTTAAACGACGGGGCCTCCAAAGAGGACATCGCCATGTCGGTCTTCCAGTCCGTGGTCAACCAGACCATCTCCAACCTGGCCTGCGGACGCCCCATCCAAGGCCGGATCACCTTCCTGGGCGGTCCCCTCCACTTCATGGACAGCCTCAGGGACCGGTTCAAGGAGACCCTGGGACCGGAAGGAAACACCTTCACCATCCCCGAAGATGCCCAGCTCTTCGTCGCCATGGGGGCCGCCCTCATGGCCCGGGAAGAAGCGGAAGAGGCCGGCCTGGGGGAGATTATCCGCCGTCTGGAGGGCGACCGGGTCGTCACCATTGAAAAGAAAACCCTGGACCCCCTCTTCACCTCAGAAGAGGAATACCGGGAATTCGTCCGTGACCACCAAAGCGGTGATTTAAGGGAGGAGGACCTGGCTTCCTATTCCGGCCCCACCTACCTGGGCATCGATGCCGGATCCACCACCTCCAAGGTTGTCCTCCTGGGCGAGGATGACCAGGTCCTCTTCACTTCTTATGCCTCCAACAAGGGCAAGCCCCTGGAGCACGTCATCGAAAACATCCGGGCCATCTATGCGCTCATGGGCCCCGACGCCTGGATTGCCCAATCCGGGATCTGCGGCTATGGAGAGGACTTCATCAAGGCCGCCCTGAGCGTGGATTTGGGCGAGGTGGAGACCATCGCCCACTACCGGGCGGCCAGCTATTTCAACCCCGATGTGGACTTCATCCTGGACATCGGGGGCCAGGATATGAAGGCCATGCACATCCGGGACGGGGTCATCGACTCCATCCAGCTCAATGAGTCCTGTTCCTCCGGCTGCGGGTCCTTCCTCTCCACTTTTGCGGCTTCCGTCGGCTTGGACGTCAAGGAGTTCCAGGAAAAAGCCATCCGGTCCAAGGAACCGGCAGACCTGGGCTCCCGGTGTACGGTCTTTATGAACTCCAAGGTCAAGCAGGCCCAGAAGGAAGGGGCCTCCGTGGAGGATATTGCCGCCGGCCTCTGCTATTCCGTCATCAAAAACGCCATCCAAAAGGTCATCAAGGTCCGGGATCCCAAGAAATTGGGCGACCACCTGGTCGTCCAGGGAGGGACCTTCTACGGGGATGCCATCCTCCGGGCCTTTGAAAAAATTACGGGGCGGAAGGCCACCCGGCCCTCCATTGCCGGCCTCATGGGGGCCATGGGGATGGCCCTGATTGCCAAGGAAAGGTCGACGGGGAAGTCCAGCCTCTTAAGCGATGAGGACCTGGCTGCCTTCCACTACCGGCAGAAGTCGGCCCGGTGTGGACGGTGCACCAATAACTGCGCCCTGACCATCAACATCTTCTCGGACGGGAGCCGGTATATCTCCGGCAACCGGTGTGAGCGGGGGGCCGGAATCCGGAGGGAGAAAAAGGACCTTCCCAACCTCTACGCCTATAAATATGACCGGCTCTTCAATTACTACTCTTCCCTTCCGGAGGAGGGGGCGGCCCTGCCCACGGTGGGGATCCCCCGGGTATTGAATATTTATGAGAACTACCCCCTTTGGCATACCTTCTTCACCCGCCTGGGCTTCCCGGTCAAGCTTTCCCCCCGGTCCTCCCGGGAGATTTATGATAAGGGACTGGGGTCCATCTCCTCGGAGACCGTCTGCTATCCGGGCAAGATGGTCAACGGCCACATTGAAGCCCTGGTCGAGGAGGGGGTCCCCCTGATCTGGTATCCCTCGATTTTCTATGAGAACAAGCAGTTCGACCAGTCCCGGAACCAGGTCAACTGCCCGGTCGTCTGTGGCTTCCCGGAGGTCATCCGGAACAATGTGGATGCCCTGAAAAAGAATGAGGTCACCTACCTCTATCCCTTCCTTTCCTTCAAGGATAAGAAGGCCCTGGCTGACCGCCTGGTGGAGGTCTTTTCCTCCTTCAAGGTGGGCGGAAAAGCTTATGCCCTCCCTCCCGACAAGATCCGTCAGGCCTTGGATGCGGCCTGGACCGAGCAGGCCAACTACCGGTCCGATATCCTCCGGGAGGGGGAATTGGCCCTGGACTGGATCAAGTCCCACAAGGGTCGGGGGATCGTCCTGGCCGGCCGCCCCTATCATGTGGACAACGAAATCAACCACGGGATCCCCGAGCTCATCAACGGGATGGGCCTGGCCGTTCTTTCTGAGGATTCCATCGCCATGAAGGCGGGGGACACCAGGGAGGACCTCCGGGTCCTGGACCAGTGGGTCTACCACGCCCGACTCTACCGGGCGGCGGAATTTGTCGCCGACCATGAGGACCTGGAGCTCATCCAGCTCAACTCCTTCGGCTGTGGACTGGATGCGGTGACCACCGACCAGGTCCAGGAAATCCTGGAGGCCAGGGGGCGGATTTATACGGTCTTGAAAATCGACGAAGTCTCCAACCTGGGGGCCGTCAAGATCCGGATCCGCTCCCTCATCCAAGCCATCGACAACGCTCGGAAGGCCGGATTGACCCTGAAGAAGCCCACGGATTCCTACGCCCCCAAGAAGGTGACCTTTACCAAGGAAATGCGGAAGGACTACACCATCCTGGTTCCCGCCATGGCCCCGGACCACTTCCGGATCCTGGCGGCGGGGATGGAGTCCCTGGGTTACCACATGGCCTTCCTGGATAAGGTGGACCAAAACACCATCAACGAAGGGCTCAAGTACGTCAACAACGACTCCTGCTACCCCTCCATTACCGTGGTGGGCCAGATGATGGAGGCTCTGGACAGCGGGAAGTATGACCCCGACAAGGTGGCCCTCCTCATGACCCAGACCGGGGGAGCCTGCCGGGCCTCCAACTATGTGGGCTACATCCGGAAGGCCCTCAAGGACATGGGCCGGCCCCAAATTCCGGTCATCGCCCTCTCGGTCCAGGGGATCGAGACCTCGCCCGGCCTCAAGGTGACGCCGGGCCTGGTCAACCGGGGGGTCATGGCCATCGTGGCCGGCGACGTCATCATGCGCTGCTCCAATGCCACCCGCCCCTATGAGGCGGAGGCCGGGGAGACGGACCGGGTCAAGGAGAAGTGGATCCGGGCCTTCTCGGACTTTGTGGCCAAGCCCAGGCTCAAGGGATTCGGCGACCTGGTCCGGGCCTGCGTCCGGGACTTTGACCGGATCCCCCGCCTGGACATCGTCAAACCCAAGGCCGGGATCGTGGGCGAGATCCTGGTCAAATACCTCCCCGAGGCCAACAACAATCTCCAGGACCTCCTGGAGGCGGAGGGGGCCGAGGTGGTGGTGCCGGAACTCGCCGACTTCTTCCTCTACTGCTTCCGGAATGCCACCCACAAGGCCGACCTCCTGGGAACCTCCAAGACCATGGCCGCCCTCAGCAACCTGGGGGTCTCCCTAATCGAATTCTACCGCCGGCCCGTCCGCCGGGCCCTCCGGGCATCCACCCACTTCACGGAGATGTTCCACATCGAGGATGTGGAGGCCTTCGCCTCCGAGATTGTCTCCCTGGGCCACCACTACGGAGAAGGCTGGCTCCTGACCGGGGAGATGGTGGAGCTCATCCATGAGGGGGCACCCAATATTGTCTGCATCCAGCCCTTCGGCTGCCTGCCCAACCATATCACCGGCAAGGGGGTTATGAAGGCCATCCGTGAGACCTATCCGGAATCCAATATTATTGCCATCGACTACGACCCGGGCGCTTCGGAGGTCAACCAGGTCAACCGGGTCAAACTCATGATGACTTCAGCCCGCGAAGGGATGTAATTTGTTACAATAGAGAAAAGAGATTGAAGGGGAGGTGGGGCCATTGACCAGAGGAGACCAGAGCTTGCGGAAGGAACGCAAGGACGAACATATTGAAAATTACCTCCAAACCGAATATGTGGGGGATAGCCTCCTGGGGGATGTCTATCTGGAGCCTCGCTCCTTCCCCGAGGTGGATATGGAGGCCATCGACACAGGCATGGAGATTTTCGGCAAGCGCCAGGCCATCCCCCTGATGATCAACGCCATGACCGGGGGGACGGAGGTTACCCGGGCCATCAACGAGAGCCTGGCCCGGATTGCCGGCCGGCTGGGCCTCCCTGTCCAGGTGGGGTCCATGCGGATTGCCCTGGACGACCCCTCCACCATCCCCAGCTTCCGGGTGGTCCGGGACATCATGGGCCCCCAAGGGGTGGTCCTGGCCAACCTGGGGGCGGAAGCGGAGGTGGACGAGGTCGGCCGGGTCATGGAGATGATCGATGCCGACGGGATCGGGATCCACCTTAATGCCCACCAGGAGGCCGTCATGGAAGAGGGGGAGAGGGATTTCCGGTCCTGGAAGGACCGGGTCCGGGCCATTGCGGAAGCCTTTCCCGGAAAGGTCATCGTCAAGCAGGTGGGCTTGGGGATGGACCGGGAGGCCCTAGCCTTCCTGGAGGACCTCCCTCTGGCCTATGTGGATATTTCCGGCCTGGGCGGGACCAATTTCTTTGAGATCGAAGACCTCCGACGCTTGGATGAGGACTTCACCGAATTCTACACCTGGGGGATCCCCACTGCTAAGGCCATCGTCAATGCCAAGGCCGAGGCGCCCGGCCAAAAAATCATCGCCTCCGGAGGGATCCGGACGGCCAGCGACCTGGTCCGGGCCATGGTCCTGGGGGCGGACATGGGGGCTATCTCCGGGGAAATCCTCCGCTTCCTCTTGAATGGGGACGAGGACTACACCGCCCACTACCTGGCCCAAGTGGCCGACCACTTCCGGATCGCCCTGGCCTTCATGGGCTGTCAGGATTTGGAGGACCTCCACCGCCTTCCCTACCTACTGACGGGAGAGTTGGCCCGGCTGGTGGAAGGCAAGGTCTACCGACAATAGTTCACTTGGAGACTTCCCGCTTTCGGTCGGGAAGTCTCTTTGAGCCGGAAGGCTCATGGAAATCGAAGAAAGGGTTCTATGCAATGCCAGAAATGAACCGGCCTCTCCAAAAGAAGGCCCACGAGAAATCAACCATTGACCACGTCATCGCCGTCATGTCGGGCAAGGGCGGGGTAGGGAAGTCCATGGTGACCTCCCTGGCCGCCATGGCCACCGCCCGGTCGGGCTGGAATGTCGGGATCCTGGACGGGGACATCACCGGCCCCTCCATCCCCCGGGCCTTCGGCCTGGACAAGGGCTTCCCTATGGTGGGCAAGGTCCCCCACGCCCGGGAGTCCAATGCCGGCATCCAGATCGTCTCGGCCAACCTCATCCTCGGCCACGAAGAGGATCCTGTCCTTTGGAAGGGGCCCATGGTGGGCCAGGCGGTTACCCAGTTCTGGACGGACTTCGTCTATTCCAATGTGGACTATCTCTTTGTGGATATGCCTCCGGGAACGGGCGACGTCCCCCTGACCGTCTTCCAGTCTCTCCCGGTGGAGGGGGTTATTATCGTGACCTCCCCCCAGGACCTGGTGTCCATGATCGTGGGCAAGGCCATCAATATGTGCCAGATGATGGGGATCCCCATCGTCGGCCTGGTGGAAAACATGTCCTATTTCGAGGCCCCCGACACAGGAAAGAAGTACAAGATCTTCGGAGACAGCCACATTGAAGAGGTCTGCGCGGACAAGGGCTTAGACCTTTTAGCCCAGGTCCCCATCAATCCTGACCTGGCCCGGCTCATGGACCAAGGCCGGATCGAAGAAGCGGATACCGATCTATTCAAGCCCCTGGTTGATAAAATCGTAAAAATGACCCGGAAGTAAGATAAGGAAACCACAAGGAGGTAAGCTCGTGAATAAGATGGACCAAGTGGCAATCAATGCCATTCGTATGCTCAGTGTTGATATGATCAATAAGGCCAATTCCGGCCACCCCGGCCTTCCCCTGGGTGCGGCCCCCATGGCCCACGCCCTCTTTACCCGGGTCATGGACCAGAACCCTGAAGATGCCCATTGGCCCAACCGGGACCGGTTCATCCTCTCCGCAGGACATGGGTCGGCCCTCCTTTACTCCATCCTCCACCTGTCCGGCTATGACCTGACCATGGATGACCTGAAGAACTTCCGCCAGCTGGATTCCAAGACCCCGGGCCACCCGGAGGTCCACCACACGGAGGGAGTGGAAGCCACGACCGGTCCCCTGGGTCAGGGGATTGCTATGGCCGTCGGCATGGCCATGGCGGAAAAGCACCAGGCCGCCCTCTACAACACGGAGGACTACAAGGTCATGGACCACTTCACCTACTTCCTCTGCGGGGACGGGGATTTAATGGAAGGGGTATCCAATGAGGCGGCTTCTCTGGCCGGCCACCTGGGCCTGGGCAAGTTGATCGGCCTCTATGACTCCAACCGGATTTCCCTGGATGGTCCCCTGGACCTTTCCTTCTCGGAGGACGTGGCGGGCCGCTTCCGGGCCCTGGGTTGGCAGGTCCTGACCGTTGAAGACGGCAACGATGTGGAGGCCATTGAAGAGGCCCTCCGCCAGGCCAAGGAAGAAGACAAGAAGCCCAGCCTGATCGAGGTCAAGACCGTCATCGGCTATGGGGCTCCCGGCCAGGGAACCTCCGGCGTCCACGGGGCTCCTATCGGCGGCGAGGGACGGGAGGCTCTGGCGGAAAACCTGGCTTGGGACCGTGAGCCCTTCGACCTGCCCGATGAGGCCTATGCTCTTTATAAAGAGGCGGTGGTCGACCGGGGTCGGAAGGCCCAGGAGGCCTGGCAGGCGACCTTCGATGCCTATGAGGCGGCCTATCCGGACAAGGCCAAGGCCTTCCGGGATGCCTTCGAGGGCAAACTGGATCCGGACTGGGCCAAGGACCTCCCCGGCTATGAGCTGGGCGAGTCCAAGGCTACCCGGGTCAATTCCTATGAGATGATCCAGGAAGTGGCCAAGGCCGTCCCTTATTTCTGGGGCGGATCGGCTGACCTGTCGGGGTCCAACAAGAGCGATATTAAGGGAGAAGACAAGTTCGTCATCGATTCTGACGAGGGAAGAAATATTTACTACGGCGTCCGGGAATTTGCCATGGCGGCCATCAACAACGGGATCTACCTCCACGGGGGATCCAAGGTCTTCTGCGCCACCTTCTTTGTCTTCTCGGACTATCTCCGCCCGGCTGCCCGCCTTTCGGCCCTCATGAAACTCCCCACCATCTACGTCACCACCCACGACTCCGTGGCGGTCGGGGAGGACGGTCCTACCCATGAGCCCATCGAACACCTGGCTTCCTGGCGGTCCATGGTCAACCTGGACCTGGTCCGTCCGGCCGATGGGAACGAGACCCGGGCAGCCTGGATCCTGGCGGTCGAATCCACCGACCGGCCCACCATGCTGGCCCTTAGTCGGCAGAACCTCCCCATCCTGGAGGGAACCAAGGAGAAGGCCATGGAAGGGGTCCGGAAGGGGGCCTATGTCCTCTCCGAAGCCCAGGGACAGGCCCAGGGCATCCTGATCGGGACGGGTTCGGAAGTCCAGCTCTGCCTGGAAGCCCAGAAGATCCTGGCTGACCGGGGAATCCCCGTCCGGGTGGTTTCCATGCCTTCCATGGCCCGCTTTGAGGACCAGGACCCGGCCTACAAGGAATCGGTCCTTCCCCAGGCCCTGACCAAGCGGGTTTCCATCGAGGCGGGGGTTGCCTTCGGTTGGGACCGGTATGTGGGCCCCCAAGGCAAGACCATCTCCATCGACCGCTTCGGCCTTTCCGCCCCCGGCGGCCAGGCCCTGGAATGCCTGGGTATGACGGCGGAGAATGTGGTGGAGGCCTTCAGCTCTTTATAGGACAAGACCTTCAAATGTGATCGTAATCAATGGAAGAGATCAAGCCATCCTCTATCTTGATAGTGGATGGCTTTCTTTTTCTGTTTTTCATCCGCCCTTCTTAAAAAGAAGGAAAAGCGGTATATATAATAGAGTGCAAAAAGTCCAAGAAAGAATGAGGAGTGAATATGGCGAATCTACTGGAAATCAAAGACCTACATGTTGAAATTGAGGGCAAGGAGATCCTGTCCGGGGTCAACCTGACCATCCATCCCGGAGAGGTCCATGTCGTTTTGGGGCCCAACGGGGCCGGCAAGTCCACCCTGGCCAATGCCATTATGGCCCACCCCAAATATAAGATCACCCAAGGAGATATCCTCTTTGAAGGGGAATCCATCCTGGAATGGACCGCCGATGAGCGGGCCCGGAAGGGGATCTTCATGGCCTTCCAGAACCCCCAGGAGGTGCCCGGGGTCAGCGTGGAGGACTTCCTCCGGGCGGCCGTCGCCCAGAAGACGGGGAAGAACCCCTCTATCATGAAGTTTAACAAGGAAATCAACCGGAAGTCGGAAGACCTGGAGATGGGCGGGGACCTGTCCGGCCGCTATCTCAACGTGGGCTTCTCCGGGGGTGAAAAGAAGAAGACGGAAATCCTCCAGATGCAGACCCTGGATCCCAAGTTCGTCATGCTGGATGAAATTGACTCCGGCTTGGACGTGGATGCGGTCCGGGTGGTCTCCCAGGGGGTAGCGGACTTCCTTAACGAGGAGAAGTCCTGCCTCATCATCACCCATATCTCCACCATCCTGGCCTCCCTCCACCCCGACTTTGTCCACGTCATCATCGGGGGCAAGCTGGTCAAGGAAGGCGGGCCCGACCTGGTCGGCAAGGTCCAGGAAGAGGGCTATGGCTGGATCCGGGAGGAACTGGGTCTGGAGACCAAGTCGGAAGAGGAGGCCTAAGATGGACCAAGACCGTATGGAACTGGCCCATGCCCGCCACCTGGAAAGGAAGGCGGAGAGGGACCGGAGAAAACAATCAAAGCGGGTCACTCCGCCGGAGAGGACGGATGTTTCCGACCAGCGGCGGGGGGTCTACGATATCAAGAACAGCCTGGACTACGACTATAAAACGGAAAATGGCCTGTCGGAGGAGACCGTCCGGGAGATTTCCAAGGAGAAAAATGAGCCCGACTGGATGTTGGAAAAGCGTCTGGAAGCCCTGGAAATCTTCAATGCCTCCGAAAATCCCAACTGGGGTCCCGACCTGACCCCGGTGGATATGGACAAAATTTCGGCCTATGTCCGGCCCAAGGCCCAGAAGGCCCGGAACTGGAAGGACGTGCCGGATGAGATCCGGGACACCTTCGAGAAGCTGGGGATCCCTGAGGCTGAGCTCAATTCCCTGGCCGGGGTGGGAGCCCAATTCGACTCGGAGATCGTCTACCATAACATGAAGGACTTTCTGGGGGAAAAAGGGGTGGTCTACACCGACTTTGAGACGGCGGTCCATGAGTATCCCGAGATCGTGAAGAAGTATTTTGGGACCCTCATCACCCCCCGCCTCCACCGGTATGCGGCCCTCCACTATGCGGTTTGGTCGGGTGGATCCTTCGTCTACGTTCCCAAGGGGGTCAAGGTGGACTTCCCCCTCCAGTCCTACTTCCGCTTGAATGCGCCGGGAGCGGGCCAGTTTGAGCACACCCTGATTGTCATTGAAGACGGGGGAGACTGCCACTTCATCGAAGGCTGCTCGGCCCCCAAGTACAACACCTTGAACCTCCATGCCGGGGCCGTGGAACTCTTCGTCGGGGAGGGGGCCCACCTCCGCTATTCCACCATAGAAAACTGGTCCCGGAATATGTACAACCTCAACACCAAGCGGGCCCAGGTGGAGAAGAAGGGGAAGATCGAGTGGGTGTCCGGCTCCTTCGGGTCGGCGGTCTCCATGCTCTATCCGGCCTCCGTCCTCAAGGGGGAGGAGGCGGTGTCGGAGTTCACCGGGATCACCTTCGCCGGCAAGGGCCAGTACCTGGATACCGGGGCCCAATCCATCCACCTGGCCCCCCGGACCTATTCCTCCATCAACTCCAAGTCCATTTCCAAGGGCGGGGGGACCTCCATCTACCGGGGAACCGTCGTCATGGGGCCGGACTCCCACGGGTCCCGCTGCGCCCAGGACTGCGAATCCTTAATGCTGGATTCAGATTCTCGGACCGACACCATCCCCTCCATCCGGGTGGAGAATGAGGATGTGGAGCTGGGACACGAAGCCAAAATCGGGTCCATCGATGAGGAGGCCATCTACTACCTCATGACCCGGGGGATCCCGGAAGATGAGGCCAAGGCCATGATCGTCCGGGGATTCGCTGAACCGGTGGCCAAGGAACTGCCCATGGAATATGCCGTGGAGATGAATAACCTGATTACTTTGGAACTGAAAGGAGCGATTGGCTGATGACGAGTTATAAACAAGGCCGCGGGTCCATCCTACCCGCACTGACCAATCGCTGGATGAAGGCCAACGATGTGGAGACCGAGCTTCTGGTCTTGGAGAAGAATGCGACCCTGACTCCCTTCCGGCCGGACTTTGAGTCGGACCGGAAGGACCAGGTCCCCTTCCACACGACCCAGGACCTGGAGGAGGACCCTCGGGGAATTTCCCTCGACCTCATGGACCAGAACCGGTCCCTGTCCAACTACAAAAACCACACCGAACTCAAGGAAGGGGACCACTACCGGGTGGATTTCACCCTGTCTGATGACCAGCCCATCCTGGTGGACTCCCACCAGTTCGACCTTCCGGAAGGCCACCGGGCTACGGCCATCATTTCCACCGCCTCCCAAGGGGAGGGGGCCTACTACCGGAACGGGGCCGTCCGGGTCCAGGTCAAGGAGGATGCCCTCCTCCACTTGGTTGTTGTTGACCGCCTGGGGGACGGGGTGACCTCCAACCTCTCCATCATCGCCGACATGGAGGATGGGGCTGAGCTCAAGGTCACCACCGTCTGCCTGGGATCCGGCAAGTCCAACTTCTACCTCTGGGGAGACCTGGTGGGCTACGAATCCAAGGCCGACATCCACACCGCCTACCTGGGTTGGGGTCAGGCCAGGATGGACTTTTTCTATAACGTCGCCTTCTTCAACCACTTCACCGATGGCCACATAGAAGCCAATGGGGCCCTCTTGGATCGGGCCTACAAGTCCTTCCGGGACACCCTGGACTTCAAGGAAGGGGCCGTGGGCGCGGTCGGCAATGAGGAGGAGTTCACCCTCCTCCTCTCGGAAGAAGCCAATTCCCTGGCTGTCCCCATCCTCCTCTGCCATGAGGACCTGGTCCAGGCCAACCATGCCGCATCCAACGGCAAGCTGGATGATGATATCCTCTTCTACCTCATGAGCCGGGGCTTCCCCCGGTCCGAGGCCGAGGGCCTCATCGTCGAATCCCGGATGCGGCCTTCTTTGGACCGGATCCCGGATGAGGACCTTCGGGAGAGCCTGAAGAAAGTGATTCACGAAAGGATTGTCAACCGCCATGGAAAATAAGAAAGAAAAGCTGAACGAGATCCCCATGACTATGGACCGGGTCCTGGCCATCCTGGATGATCCGGGCTTTGACCTGGAGGCTGTCCGGGCCGATTTCGACTACCTTAAGTCGGAGGGGACCCCCATCACCTACCTGGACAACGGGGCCACCACCCAGCGACCCAACCCCGTCATCGACCGGGTGGCGGACTTCTACCGCTATGAGAATGCCAACCCCCTCCGGGGCAACCACCGGCTCTCCCTCTATGCCACCCAGGCCTATGAAGAGGGCCGGGCAAGGGTAGCGGAGTTTATCCATGCCGGCCACAAGGAGGAGGTCATCTTCACCCGGAATGCCTCCGAATCCCTCAACCTGGTCTCCTACATCTGGGCCCTCCACTACCTGAAGGAGGGCGACCGGGTCATCATCTCCCGGATGGAGCACCACTCCAATTCGGTCAACTGGCAGTTTGCCTGCCAGCAGTCCGGGGCGGAGTTGGTCTATGTCGAGCTGGACGATGACTTCTCCTTCGACATGGAGGACTACAAGTCCAAACTCAACGACCGGACCAAGGTGGTGGCCTTCACCGGAGCCTCCAACGTCCTCTCCTCGGAGCCCAATGCCAAGGAAATCATCCGCCTGGCCCATGAGTTTGGGGCCATCGCCGTCATGGATGGGGCCCAGGCTGTCCCCCATGACCCTATCGATGTTCAGGACCTGGACTGCGACTTCCTGGCCTTCTCCGGACACAAGATGCTGGCCCCCTTCGGGATCGGGGTTCTCTACGGCAAGAAGGAGATCCTGGAGAAGATCCCCCCCTTCCTCTACGGGGGCGAGATGATCGAATACGTGGAGGACCAGACCTCTACCTTTGCCCCCCTGCCCTACAAGTTTGAGGCAGGGACCCAGAACGTGGGCGGGGTGGTCGGCCTTCATGCCGCTATCGATTATATGGAAGCCATCGGGATGGACAAGATCGCCCGCTATGAGAAGGCCCTGGCCGAATACTGCGCCCTCAAGATGGAGGCCAGGGAGGACCTGGAAGTCTACCGGCCCCGCCACTCGGCCAGGGGAACCGCCGTCGCCTTCAACATCAAGGGGGTCCACCCCCACGACGTCTCCACCATCATGGATTCCATCGGGATCGCCATCCGGTCCGGCCACCACTGCACCCAGCCCCTCCACCGGGGCCTCTGCATCGCCGCCTCCTGCCGGGCTTCCTTCGCCTTCTACAACACCAAAGAAGAGGTGGACAAGCTCTTCGAAGGAATCGACCTGGTCCAGGAGACCATGAACCCCCAGGAGGCCCGCTGATGGATATGAAAGCCCTGTATTCCAAGATCGTCATGGCCCATGCCAACTCCTCGGACTATAAGTATGACCAGGAAAACCCCGACATCGTCGAAGCCGGCCACAACCCCTCCTGTGGGGATGAGATTGAGCTGGAACTGACCATGGACGGGGACGTGATCAAGGAAGCCTCATACACCGGCCAAGGCTGCGCGATCTCCCAGGCCTCCACCTCCCTCATGTGCGAACTCATCGAAGGGGAGACCGTCGACCAAGCCTATCAAATAGTGGAAGACTTCCTGGCCATGATCACCGGACAAAAGACCGATATGGAAGAACTCGAAGAATCCCTGGGTGATGCCGTCGCCCTCCAATCCATCGCCTACATGCCCCAACGGGTCAAATGCGCTGAACTCGCCTGGCACACCCTGAAAAACCTCATCGACAAGAAGAGGTTGGGCGAAGGGAAGTAAGAAAACAAAAAAGCCCCCCCGGCCGCTTGGCGGTCAGGGGGTCTTTTTGTAGAGGGGGAGTGGGCCTCCCATCACTTGCCCGGATTTCCCAGGAAGTCCTTGCCGGGGGCGGGGACTTCCCGGAGACTTTCTCGCCCTTCCCGGTAGCCGGGGGTCAGGGTTTGGTCCCGGTCGACCAGTTGGCCCAGTTCCGGGAGGAAGGCCTCCAGGAAGACCCCGTCGGTGTAGGGTTCGCCGTAGGTCACGCTGCCTTTCATGAGGCGGAGGACTTCGGTGGCGGCCAGCTTGCAGGCCTTGTCGAAGGGGGAGCCCGTCATCAGAAGGCCCAAGAGGATGGTGGAGTAGAGGTCCCCGGTTCCCTGGTATTGGACATCGAAGTAGTCCTGGCTCAGGCTGGTGATTTTGCCGTGGTCATAGAGTCGGCAGGCGATCTGGCCCTCTTGGTCCCCGGGGCATGAGGTGACGACGATTTGTTGGGGACCCATATCGGCCAGCTCTTCCAGGAGGTCTCGGAAGGCTTCGGGGCTGATTTCGGGATTGTAGGGTCGGTCGAGGAGGAGGAAGAGCTCGGTCAGGTTGGGGGTGATGACATCGGCCTGGGCTACCAGCTTCCGCATTTCGCCCGCCATAGTAGGAGAGATGGAGGCGTAGAAGTCGCCCCGGTCCCCCATGACAGGGTCGACCATGACTAGGCTGTCCTCTCGCCGGAAGTTCCGGATCAGGCCGTCTACCAGGTCGCATTGGCGGGGGGAGCCCAGGAAGCCGCTGTAGATGGCGTCGAACTCCAGGTGGAGCTCTTTCCAATGCCGGAAGCTGGCTTCCATGGAGTCGGTGAGGTCACAGAAGGAGTAGCCCGGGAAGGCACCTCCGGTGTGGGTGGAGAGGACGGCCGTAGGGGCGGGGACGACCTGGATCCCCATGGCGGAGAGGGTGGGGATGACCACCGTGAGGGAGACCCGGCCGAAGCCGGACAGGTCGTGGATGGCGCAGCAGCGTTTTAATCTTGGCATAATATTAGCTCCTCGTATTCCGATAGCTTTCGATTCCGCAGTAGGTCACGGTGTCCAGACCGTCGACAGCTTTGAGGGTCCGGATAAAGGCCTCCGTATCCTCTACCCCGCGCTCCTCCAGGAAGTGGACCAGCTCGAAGCGGTTCATGGGGTGGCGCTTGCAGATGGTCAGGACCGCCTGGAGGGGGTCCTCCTCCGCACTGTCGAAGTCCTGGTCGGTCAGGTAGTCCAGGGCGGTCCCCCCAAGGAGGTCGGCGGCCCTTTGGACGGTCTTGTGGTCGGGCGCCTTGACGGTGGGGTCGGCCGGGGGCCGGACGGGGGTGTTGATGTAGACCCGGTCGGGCCGGATGGCATCGACCAGGGTCTTGATGGCCGAAAGCTGGTCGGGGCTGTCGTTCATCCCGGCCAGGAGCATGACCTCCAGCCAGAGCTGGCCTTGGTAGTCTTTGGCAAAAGCCTTAAGCCCTTCGATGGTGGCCGGGAAGGAAATGTGGGGGGAGGGACGGTGGATGGCCCGCCAGGTGGGCTCATCGGCCGCCTCCAAGGAGGGGAGGACGATGTCCGCTTTCATAAGGGCTTGGCGGACCTCCGGTCGGTCCATATTCCCGGAATTGGTAATGACCGCGACCGGCTTGGTCTGGCGGGCATGCAGGCCATCAATCAAGTCATCCAACCGGGAGTAGAGGGTGGGCTCCCCCTCTCCGCAGACGGTGATCGTATCGTAGCCCACCCCTTCCTCCAGGAAGCTGTCGACTTCCGCCAGGAGGTCATCCAGGGGGAACCACTCCTTCCGGTCTCCACTCATCCGGTTGGTAACTCCCAACATGCAGTAGTTGCAGGCATAGTTGCAGGTCTTGCCTGGGATGGGACTGACCCCCAAAGACCGGCCCAAGCGCCGGGAAGGGATAGGCCCATAGACGTGTTCACGTTCCTTCACCATTGACTCCTCTCTTTCAGCCATATGCCGTAAAAAAAGAGATGACCACAAAAGCTGTGCTCATCTCTTGGTCCTCTTTCGTCGGGTGACTTCCCTCGAATTAGAGGATGGGGCAGGTATTTCCCCCCTCATCATCCGGATCGACGGCCTCGCCCTGGACAAAGTTCTCCTTCAGATACTCAATAATATCCATGGACTCATACATGGGCTTTTCATCGATGAAAAGGCAAGGGACCATGTCCTGTCCGCCCTGTTTGATCAGGTAGTCTTCATTAGCCGGGTCGGCCTTGATGTCGACTTCTTCGATGCCTTGGATCTGGTTTTTCTCGATGAAAGACCGGACTTTCTTGCAGAAGGGGCAGGTTTCTTTATAAAAGAGACGATACTGTGTCATATGTCTTCCTTTCCGTTTATCCATCTTCTCATGGACGGGGCGACCGGGACGGAACCCAGCCGTCAAGTTTACTAAAAATATTTTACCCATTTTCTCTATCTCTAAAAGAGGGGACCGATCTCTTCAGCGACCTGTCGATATTTATAAGCCACCCTCTCCACTTTCAGCCATCCTCATGAATACATATTCCGGGTATTTTTGAAAAATAAATGGTGGGCATGAAAAGAATCAGGATATTTTCACATAATTATTTTTCGGATTTCCTGGCCAATAGGCAAGATATTGTTGGTCACCTGAAAGGGACTACAAGAGAATTGATAAGTTTTCACCCTCATGGACAATTTATTCTTGGCTTGCCCCGGTGTAGCGGATTTGTCCAAAAAGTCAACCGGTTATTTCTCAGGGGACTTATCCACTGTTTTGTGGAAAGAATGTGGACAAAGAAGCCTACAATTCGGCTTATCCTCAAAACTATCCACATTATCCACAGGTTTTGAGGAGGGCTTTGTCCACAAGCTTCCCAAAATGTCCCAAACCCTTCCCTTCCATATATTTATTCAAAGGGCCATCTTAGGCCCTTGTCCAAAAAACTATGCAAAGGATCCCTAAGACTTATGGATGAATAGGTTTTGTAAAAAAGGAGTGGGGTATGTAAAGAGAAAGTAAATTAATAAAAGGAGGCTCCATATGAAAGTTCATTTTGTTGGGAAAAACATCTCCATTCGTGACAACTTTAAGGACCTGACCCTTGAAAAACTGGAAAGACTGGACAAGTACTTTGACGAGGATGTCCATGCCACGGTCACCATGTCCACCGAGGGGAGCCAGGAGAAGAGGGTGGAAGTAACCATTCCTGTTCCCGGCTCAGACGCTATCCTCCGGGCCGACCAAACCTCCTTTGATATGCTCCAGAGTGTCGACCAGTGTGTCTCGGCCCTGGTCTCCCAGATCCGGAAGTACAAGACCAAGCTCAAGAACCGCCACAAGGACGGGACCAAGACTGGCTTCCTCTTCGACCAGATCGAAGACTTGCCTGAAGAGGCGGTTGCTGATGACGTACCGGACATCGCCCGGGAGAAGAGAATCGACGTCCAGCCCATGACCCCGGAAGAAGCGGTCCTTCAAATGGACCTCCTGGGCCACGACTTCTTCCTCTTCCTGAATATGGAAGAAGATACCCTTTCCGTGGTCTACCGGAGAAAGGCCGGAAACTACGGCTTGATCACTCCGGAAGAGGGCCGATTTATGAAATAAGCCTCCCGGAAGAGTCCCATGACCTTCCAAAGTGTCCCAAATTGTCTTTTCAGGTCCCGTCCTTGTGGCGGGGCCTTTTTTTGCCATATTGCCAACAAATTTTTGTGTATAATGGTTCTGTATGATTATTTTGAAATTGGCTCATGAGCAAGCAGGGAGAATTACCCCACTCAGGAGTCACCTGCTTGATGATAAAACTCTGAATAAGATAGGAAGAAGGGAAAATGGGTTTATTTGATTTCTTGACCAAGTCCTTCAGTGAAAAGGAAATTGATCGGATCCAACCGCTGGTCAACCGGGTCCTGGACCTGGAGGAGGAAATGGGGGCCCTGTCCGACCAGGCCCTCCAGGCCAAGACCGAAGAATTTAAGAAGCGCTACCAAGAGGGCGAGACCTTGGATGACCTCCTGGTGGAGGCTTTTGCGGTTGTCCGGGAGGCTGCCTGGCGGGTCTTGGGCATGAAGCCCTACCCTGTCCAGATCATCGGTGGCATCGTCCTCCACCAAGGTCGGATTGCCGAGATGAAGACCGGTGAAGGAAAGACCCTGGTCTCCACCATGCCGGCCTACCTCAACGCCATCGCCGGCAAGGGGGTCCACATTGTCACCGTCAACGACTACCTGGCCACCCGTGACTCCGAGTGGATGGGGAAGGTCCACGAATTCCTGGGCCTCCGCGTGGGCTGCATCCTCCAAAACATGTCCACCAGCGACCGCCAGGCTGCCTATAATGCCGACATCACCTACGGAACCAACAACCAGTTCGGCTTCGACTACTTGAGAGACAACATGGCCATCTACCAAAGCGGCCTGGTCCAAAGGGGCCTCCACTACGCCATCGTCGATGAGGTGGACTCCATCCTGGTCGATGAGGCCCGAACCCCGCTGATCATTTCCGGCCAGGGGGATCCCTCGACCGAGATGTACTCCCGGGCCGACACCTTCATCCAGACCCTGGAAGGTCGGATTATGGACCCGGATGAGGACAATATCAACCCCCTGGACCAGCTCCTGGATGGAGCCCCGGAACTGGAGAAGGTGGACTATCTTGTCGACATGAAGAGGAAGTCCGCCAACCTGACCGAGCGGGGCAACGATAAGGCTGAAAAATTCTTCCATGTGGACAACATCTCCGACCCCTCCCACATGGAGCTCATGCACTACATCAACCAGGCCCTCAAGGCCCGGACAACCATGAAAAGGGACATCGACTATGTGGTCGTGGACGATGAGGTGAAGATCGTCGACGAATTCACCGGCCGGATTATGGAAGGGCGTCGCTATTCCGACGGCCTCCACCAGGCCATTGAAGCCAAGGAAAGGGTCCCCATCAAGTCCGAATCCAAGACCCTGGCCACCATCACCTTCCAGAACTTCTTCCTCATGTATGGCAAGCTGTCCGGCATGACCGGGACGGCCATGACCGAAAAGGATGAGTTCTCGGAAATCTACCACCTGGACGTCATCGAAATCCCCACCAACCGGCCCATGATCCGGAAGGACCAAAATGACCTGATCTTCAAAAATGAGAAGGGAAAGTTCGCTGCCATCGTGGAGGAGATCAAGGCCGTCCATGAGACCGGCCAGCCCATCCTGGTGGGTACGGTGGATATTGAAACCTCGGAGCTGATTTCCGGCCTCCTGAAAAAGGTGGGGATCAAGCACTCCGTCTTGAACGCCAAGTTCCACCGCCAGGAAGCCGAGATCGTGGCCCAGGCGGGACGTTTTGGAACTGTCACCATAGCAACTAACATGGCCGGCCGTGGGACGGATATCGTCCTGGGCGGGAATCCGGAGTGGATGGCCAAAAAGGAGATGTCCAACAAGGGCTATTCGGATGAGCTGATCGAATGGGCCGACTCCTTCCGCCATGTGGAGCCGGAGGACCGCTTCCCCCTGTCCACGGTCATCACCGAGGAAGAAGAAGCAGAGGCGGAAGTCCAATTCATCACCGGGCAGGAAATTATGGATGCCCGGGCCCTTTTCTCCGAATTAAAAGAAAAATTTAGCCAAGAAACCAAGGAAAATGCCGAGAAGGTCAGGGAGGCAGGCGGTCTCTATATCCTGGGGACCTCCCGCCATGAGTCCCGCCGGATCGACAACCAGCTCCGGGGCCGTGCCGGCCGTCAGGGAGACCCGGGTGAATCCCGCTTCTTCATCTCCCTGGAGGACAAGCTCATGTACCTCTACGGGGGAGAGCGGATGCGGAATATGTCCCAGTCCTCCATGTTCCCCGACGATGAGCCCATTGAGGCGGGCATGCTGACCAAGTCCATCGAAAGGGCCCAGTCCCGGGTGGAAGCCAACAACTTTGCCACCCGTAAGCGGGTTTTGGAATACGACAACGTCATGAACGTCCAGCGGAAGACCGTATATGGAGAAAGAAAGCGGGTCCTGGACGGGGAGAACATGAAGGACTACATCAAGACCATGATCGAAGGGTCCATCTCCGACGCTGTGGATTCTTTCTGCCCGCCGGCTGTCCCTTCGGAAAGCTGGGAGCTGGAGGGGCTCTTCACCTACTTGAACACCCTCTTCCTTCCCCAGGGGATCCTGGCGGTAACGGATATCCGGGGAATGAGCCAGGAAGAATTCAAGGCCAAGCTCCTGGATATCGCCTTTGATATTTATGAAAAGAAGGAAAAGGAACTGGGCGAAGAGAATATGCGGGAGATGGAGCGGATTGTCCTCCTCCAGGTGGTCGACAGTAAGTGGATGGACCACATCGACGCCATGGACCAGCTCCGCCAGGAAATCGCCGTACGCTCCTATGGTCAGGAGGACCCTGTCCGGGCCTACGGGAATGAAGGCTATGATATGTTCGCCGCCATGAATGAGGCCATTCGGGAGGATACGGTCCGCCTGATCTACCATGTGGTTCCGGCCTCCTCCCTGGAGAGGACCCAGGTGGCTAAGCCCACCCGGGAGATTTCCGGGGATAGCGGGGAAGAGGAAAACAAGCCCTTCGTCCGCAAGGGAAAGAAGATCGGTCGGAATGATCCCTGCCCCTGTGGGTCGGGAAAGAAGTATAAAAACTGTCACGGAAAGAACCAATAAGGAGGAAAGCCATGGACCACCACGAAATCATGGGCCTTCTGACCTCCATGGGGGAGGTTTTGGACGAGCTTAGGGGGTCCCTTTGACATCGAGGGCCTGGAAGAATCCGTCCGACAACTGACCAAGCAGACCATGGAGGCCGGATTCTGGGATGACCCCGACCGGGCCAAAAAGGTCATGATGGACCTGGATGCCAACAAGGCGACCATCGACCGCTATGAGGGTCTGGTGGAAAGCCACCGGGACCTGGAAGATATGATGGAGATCCTCTCCGAGGAGGAATTCTTCCAGTCTCAGGAAGACCTGTCTGAAGAGGCCCGGCTCCTGAACAAGAAGGTCTCCGCCCTCCGGACCCACGCCCTCCTGTCGGGAAAATACGACCGGAATAACTGCTACTTCTCCATCCATGCGGGCTCCGGGGGGACAGAGGCGACGGACTGGGCGGAAATCCTCCAGCGGATGTATGAGCGCTGGTTTGAGTCCCGAGGCTGGAAATTCGAACAGACGGCCCTGACCCTCAATGAAACGGGCGGGGGGATCAAGTCGGTGGACTACTTTGTCACCGGGGCCTATGCCTACGGCTACTGCAAGGGGGAAAAAGGCGTTCACCGCCTAGTTCGGATTTCTCCCTTTGATTCCCAGGGACGCCGCCACACCTCCTTTGCCTCCGTGGATGTCTATCCGGAAATTCCGGATGTAGGGGAGATTGAGATTGACGAAAAAGACCTCAAGATCGATACCTATCGGTCCTCGGGCAAGGGGGGCCAGCACGTCAACACGACGGATTCCGCCGTCCGGATTACCCACCTCCCGACCGGGGTGGTGGTGACCTGCCAGAATGAAAGATCCCAGATCCAAAACCGGGCCAAGGCCTATGAGGAATTGGTGGCCAAGTTGGTCCAGATCAAGGAAGAGGAGCACCGGGAAGAGATTGCCGACATCCAGGGCAAGTACACCCAGATTTCCTGGGGGGCCCAGATCCGATCCTATGTTTTCCAGCCCTACACCATGGTCAAGGACCACCGGACGGGCTTTGAGATGGGGAATGTGGACCGGGTGGTTGACGGAGACCTGGATGATTTTGTGGATGCCTATTTAAATTGGAAAGCACAGGAAGAGGTGTAGCCATGAGAATGAAACGATTTTACATGCCCACGTTGAGGGAGGTGCCGGCGGATGCGGAGATTGCCAGCCACCGCCTCCTTCTTCGGGCCGGGATGATCCGGATGACGGCTTCGGGCATCTATTCCTACCTCCCCCTTGGGGAGAGGGTCCTTCAGAAGGTGGAGCGGGTGGTCCGGGAGGAAATGGACCGGGCGGGGGCCCAGGAAATCCGGACCTCCATCCTCCAGCCCCGGGAAATCTGGGAGGCATCGGGACGGTGGAGGACCTTCGGCCCGGAGATGTTCAAGCTCAAGGACAGGAACGAGCGGGAATACTCCTTGGGCCCCACGGCTGAGGAATCGTTCACCGACCTGGTCAAGGAAGAAATCCGGTCCTACAAGCAGCTCCCCCTCAACCTCTACCAGATCCAGTGGAAGTACCGGGATGAGAAGCGGCCCCGTTTCGGGATCAACCGGTCTCGGGAATTCCTCATGAAAGATGCCTACACCTTTGATGTGGACCGGGAATCCATGGAAGCCGCCTACCAAAACATGTGGGATGCCTACGTCCGGGTCTTTGACCGCCTGGGCCTGGATTACCGGGTAGTCCTGGGGGACAGCGGGGCCATGGGAGGGAACCTCTCCCATGAGTTCACGGCCCTCTCCGAAGTGGGGGAAGGCGTGATTGTCTACTGCCCCGACTGCGACTATGCGGCCACGGATGAAAAAGCCGGGATGGCCGGGGAGGAAGCTCCGACCGAAGAGGCCGGCCAGGTGGAGAAAATCTCCACCCCCCATGTGACCACCATCGAGGACCTGGTGGACTTCCTGGGGGTGGATGCCGCCAAGATGGTCAAGGCCATCTGTCTTAAGGCTAGCGGAGACCCCGTCATGGTCTTCCTTCCTGCGGAAAGGGAGCTCAATATGGCCAAATTGGTGGCCTACCTCCAGGTCCCTGAACACGAAGTCGAGATGATGGATGATGAGACCATCGAAAAGCTGACCGGAGCCCAGGCAGGCTTCACCGGGCCTATCGGTTTGGATGAGTCGGTCCGGGTCCTGGTCGACCGGACGGTGACCGAACGGCCCAACCTGGTCTGTGGGGCTAACGAAACGGGCTTCCATTTGAAGAACGTCAATTTCGGCCGGGACTTCGATGGGGAAGTGGTGGATGACCTCCGGATGGTCAGAGAAGGGGACCGGTGTCCTAAGTGCGGCGCCCCCCTCCACTTTGCCCGGGGAATCGAAGTGGGGAACATCTTCCAGCTGGGAACTAAGTACTCCGAATCCATGGGGGCCAGCTTCCTGGATGAGAATGGGAAGTCCCAGCCCATCATCATGGGATCCTATGGAATCGGGGTCACCCGGTCCATCTCCGCCATCGTGGAGCAGAACCACGATGACAAGGGAATCATCTGGCCCCTCCTGACCGCCCCCTACCAGGTCATCATCTCCATCATGAACATGAAGGAC
>JAQYCE010000076.1 GCA_029003555.1 Bacillota bacterium
GGTTCCGGCATCCTTGACCGCATCCGCAAAGAGCTTGGCGGTTTCCGGACCGATATCCAGGGACATCTTGTCGGAAGGAATCCGGTCGATCTTGACCACTTGGGTTTCCTGGCCTTCCGCCACCTGGTCGGCAATGACGCCATCCAGAGGAAGGAGGAATTGGACGCCCTTCTCCTGAGCCTTTTTCAGAAGGTCCCGGGCCAGGTCGATCTTATCTTCCTCAAGAAGGGAAGTCCCGATCTCCAGTCCCTGACTCTTTAAGAAGGTGTAGGCCATGCCTCCGCCAATCAGGATGGTGTCCACCTTATCCAAAAGATTTTCGATGACACCGATCTTGTCGGATACCTTAGCCCCTCCCAGGATAGCAACAAAGGGGCGGGCGGGATTGTCCAGGGCCTTGCCCATAACCTCCACTTCCTTTTGAACCAGACGGCCCAAGCAGGAGGGCAAAAGGCTGGCCAGGCCAACGTTGGAGGCATGGGCCCGGTGGCAGGTCCCGAAAGCATCATTGACAAAGAGGTCACCCAGGGCGGCCAAATCCTTGGCGAAATCGGGGTCGTTCTTCTTTTCCTCCGCCCGGAAGCGGGTGTTTTGGAGGAGGGCCACATGACCGGCCTCCAAGCCTTCCAGCTCTTTCACCACTCCATCATCCACTACACGGTCGGAAGCGGAAAAAAGGACTTCCTGACCCAGGAGACTGGAGAGGTGGGCTGCAACAGGAGCCAGGGAGAAGGCCTCCGAGGGCTCCCCTTTAGGACGGCCGAGGTGGGAGAGCAAGATGACCTTGGCTCCCTGGTCCATGAGGTAGTTGATTGTGGGTAAAGCTGCTCGAATCCGGGCATCATCCATGATCTTTCCGGAACCGTCCTTGGCCATGGGGACGTTAAAATCCACCCGGACCAGGACTCTTTGGTTTTTAAAATTCATATCATCTAAGGTTTTTTTTGCCATAGAATCTCCTTTCACAAGCTTCATCTGAAGCTTTCTGGACATCTCTTGTCCGATAGGTACAGAGAAAAAGGCGGAAAAGGCCTAACCTCTTCCGCCTTTGGGGCAAATTACTTAGAAAGTTTGGTGATGTATTCCAGGGTCCGGACCAGCTGGCAGGTATATCCGTACTCATTATCATACCAGGCAACGGTCTTGACAAGCTGGTTGTCTCCGGTTTCAACGACCTTAGTTAAGGTAGAGTCGAAGATGGAGCCGGCTGTTGTCCCGATCACATCGGAAGAAACAATTTCGTCTTCGTTGTAAGCAAAGGAGGGGTTAGCGGCCTTCTTCATGGCGGCGTTGACCTCTTCCGCCGTCACCTTCTTTTCAAGAACGGTGTAGAGCTCGGTGATGGAGCCGGTGGCAACAGGAACGCGGAGGGCGGTACCGTCGATGATCCCTTCGACTTCGGGAATAACTTTTCCGACTGCCTTAGCAGCACCGGTGGTGGTAGGAACGATGTTCTGGGCACCGGCACGGCCTCTGCGGAAGTTGTTGGCTTTGTTGGGGGAGTCCTGGATGGCCTGGTTTCCGGTGTAACCGTGGATGGTGGACATCTGGGCAACCTTGATACCGAAGTTTTCCTTCAGAACCTTGACCATGGGAGAGAGGCAGTTGGTGGTGCAGGAAGCACCGGAGACGATGACATCATCGGCATTGATAACATCTTCATTGACACCGTAGACGATCATCTTTACACCGTCACCCTTAACAGGGGCAGAGATCAGGACCTTCTTGGCCCCGGCATCGATATGGGCCTGGGCTTTTTCTTTGGACGTATAGAAACCGGTGCACTCCAGAACCACATCGACATCTAAATCCTTCCAAGGAAGCTTGGAGGCATCCGGCTCAGCAAAGACTTTGATGTGGTCGCCATTGACCTCGAAGCCTTCTTCTGTCTCTTTAATCTCCCCATCAAAGGTTCCTTGCATGGTGTCATACTTAAAGAGGTAGGTTAAAAACTTCTTGTCCACCAGGTCGTTGATGGCGACGACATCAATATCGTTGAGGGTCTGAATACGACGAAGAGCCAGACGCCCGATACGTCCAAAACCGTTAATTGCTACTTTTGTTGCCATAAGTAAACCTCCTAAATGTTCTTGTTTTCCATACCATTCATTTTTTACATTCATCATTTATTATACCCAAAGTGGGAAATAAAAACGACCAAGCCAATAAAAGCTTGGTCGTTTTTTATCATTTTCTTCCTATAAAGCCGGAATGGAAAATAGCTTTTCCGAAGATCCTTCTTCCTGCTTACTTGGATTCTTCAGCGGAAGAAGATTGGCTCTCCTGGCCGGGTTCTTCCTTGGATTCACCGGACTCTGCCTCGGATTGGTCGGAAGCCTGACTGGATTCCTCTTCCTTCTTCTCACCGGGGAATTCCACCTTGGCTTCGTCAACCAGCTTCTGGAGGTATTCCTGGTAGGCATCAGCCGTCAGGGCCGTCAGAATCTCATCCTTTACAGAATCGGCGGTATTATAGTTTTTGTTGAGGCGGATGATATGGTAACCAAACTGGGTTTGTACCGGATCGGAAATCTCCCCCTCCTTCAAAGCTAAAAGAGCCTTGGCAAAGACCGGGTCATACTTGCCGGGGTTCTGGATGCCTAAGCTTCCCCCTGCCTGAGCAGATCCGTCTTTTGAAACCGCCTTGGCCACATCTTCAAAGGATTCACCACCGTCGATCCTCTTCTTGGCTTCCTTGGCTTCTTCTTCCGTGGGAACCAGGATATGGGAGGCGTCCACCTTCACCAGACTGTCCTTGTTGTCTTCGAAATACTTCTTGATTTCTTCTTCAGAAGGCGCATTCTTTTGGGCATACATCTCCTTGTGCTTACGGGAGATGGTCTCAAACTTGAGCATCTCCTTCATCTGGTCGTCAGAGATCTTCAGTACTTCCAAAGTTCTCCGGTAGCCTTCTGCCCCGCCATAAGCCTCAACAGCCTTATCGAAGTCTTCCTTGTAGTCTTCATCCGTCAGTTTGACCTCGTTTTTCTCCAGGTCCTGGCGCATGACGACTTCCTGGACCAGCTGTTTTTTAATCGATTCGGGAAGTTGGTATTGAGCAGCAATCATGGACTTGATAACATCCAACTGGACATCATAGCGTTCCTGGGCGATCTTCTCCCCATTAACGGTGGCGAAGGTGCTTCCCCCGGCACCGCATCCGGTTAAGAGTAGGGAGAGGGCCAAACCTCCCGCTAGGATTTTCTTCACTTGCTTTTTCATTCATTCCTCCATTAGTTCGTTTTCGCTTTTAGCTTTCGTACAAAGTTCACCAGGTTGGTCAACTCCCTGATTTTGTTGGGAGAGGACTTCACCTTGAACTTGGGTTGAGCTTGAAAATCAAAAGAAAGGGGGCCTTGGAAGGTCTCCGCAATCTCTTTCAATTCCTCAACACTAAACAAATCAAAACTATCATACCTCAATTCGACGAAATCGTCGATTTCTTTGACCTGGCTGAAGCCCACCTGGGAAGCCCATCGTTTGATCAGGACGATATCCATCAGGTTGATGACGGACTTGGGCGGGTCGCCAAAACGGTCAATGAGTTCCTCAATGATTGTACTATAATCCTCCTCATCATCTATGGAGGCAATTTGTCGATACATCATTATTTTTTCCGTTGACTGGCCAATATAGGAATCCGGAATATAGGCGGAGGCTTTAATATCCACATTGATCTCACGGATCTTCTCTTCGGCTTCCTCCCCCTTAACCCGAGAAACGGCCTCCTCCAGCATTTTCACATAGAGATCATAGCCGATGGATTCGATATGGCCCGACTGGGATTCGCCGAGAATATTTCCGGCCCCCCGAAGTTCAAGGTCCCTCATGGCAATCTTATAGCCTGACCCGAATTCCGTGAAGTCCCGGATGGCCTTGAGCCTCTTCTCGCTGTCCTCCGACAGGACCTTGTCCCGCTGGTAGGTGAAGTAAGCATAGGACCTCCGGTCGGCCCGGCCAATCCTCCCCTTGAGCTGGTAGAGCTGGGAGAGGCCCATCCGGTCAGCCCTGAGAACGACCAGGGTGTTGACATTGGGGATATCCATCCCCGTCTCCACAATGGCTGTGGCCAGGAGGATGTCCACTTGCCCTGACACAAAGGATTCCATGACCCCTTCCAACTGGTTGGTCGTCATCTGGCCATGAGCCACGGCCAGGCTAGCCTCGGGGACTAGACTTTGGATATGGCCGGCCACTTTATTGATATCATAGACCCGGTTGTGGATGATATAGACCTGGCCATCCCGGTCCAGTTCACGCTCAATGGCATCCTGGACCACCCCCGGATCGTATTCCATGACATAGGAAGTCGTGGGATAGCGCTCCTCCGGCGGTTCCTCCAAGAGGGACATATCCCGGATCCCCGTTAAAGAGAGCTGGAGGGTCCTGGGGATGGGGGTGGCGGAGAGGGTGAGGACATCCACATTCTTCCACCGCTTCTTGATTTTTTCCTTGTCCTTGACCCCGAATCGCTGCTCCTCATCCACAATGAGGAGGCCCAGGTCCCGAAAATGAATATCCTTGGAGAGGAGGCGGTGGGTGCCCACCACAATATCCACACTTCCCTTCTCAACCTGCTTAATCACTTCCTTTTGTTGGCTTGTCGTCTTGAAGCGGGAGAGGAATTCCACCCGGGCCGGGAAGTTCCGGAAGCGGTCTTTGATCGTCTGGTAGTGCTGCTGGGTCAGGATGGTGGTCGGGCAGAGGAAGGCTACCTGTTTCCCGTCCATAATGGCCTTAAAGGCCGCACGGAGGGCGACTTCCGTTTTTCCATAGCCCACGTCCCCGCAAAGGAGGCGGTCCATGGGCTTGATGGATTCCATATCCTCCTTAATTTCAGCTGTAGCTCTGAGCTGGGAGGGCGTTTCCTCATAGGGGAAGTCCTCCTCGAATTTGGCCTGCCAGGGGGTGTCCGGTCCAAAGGCATGGCCATGGACCTTGGCCCTTTCCGCATAGAGGGCCACCAAGTCCTCAGCGATGGCATCCAGGGCTTTTTTTACCCTGGCCTTGGACTTCTTCCAATCCGCTGTGCCCAGACTGTTTAATTTGGGTGCCTTGGATTCTTTAGAGATGTACTTGGACACCATCCCCATCTCATCCGTGGGCACATAAAGAATGTCCGAGGCCCGGTAGGAAATCTTGAGAAAATCCTTGGTGATTCCCCCGATGGACATGGTTTCCGTCCCCTTAAATTGGCCCACCCCGTAAAGCTCATGGACGACAAAGTCTCCCACATCCAGGTCCTGATAATTAAGGAAGTTCCCGGCCTTCTTCTTGGGACGGATTCTCTTCCGCTTTTTTGCTCCGGAAAGCTCCGTCATGGTCAGGACAGCCAACTTGGAATCCGGATAGCGGAAGCCCTGTGGGTAGGACCGGTTGACTACATAGAGCCGACCCGGATCCAATTCCCCTTGGTCATCGATCCCGGTCGATTCCGGAAGGAGGACAAGTTGGTTGTCCAGGCCGGATTCGCGGAACTGGTCGGCAATCCCCGGAGCTGAGGATCCGGCCATAAAGAGGATCCGGTAGCCCTGTCCTAGCCGCCTTCTTAGGGTGGTCACCAGGTCATCCCAGCGGTTTTTGAAGGATTCCACCCCCATGGACCGGATCTGGATGAGCTGGTCCGCCCGGAAGTGGGGAGATTGCTTGAGGATCTGGGAAAGGTTGACCTGGGCCCGGTCCCGGAAATCGTCCAGGACCTCCTCCTTCTCCTTAATAAAATTCATATGGGAGGGGAGGATGTCCCCCCGGTCCATCTGGTGGACCAGGTCCTCCGCCTCCATCCGGATCCGGTCCTCCTCCTTCTCCAGGATCCGGTCCAGGTCCTCAAAGACCACCACGCCCTCTTCCGGAAGATAATCAGCGAGAGAGGAGAGGGTCTCGGAAGGAAGGAAAGGAAGGAGGAAGTCGCTGGGCCCCGTCTTTCCTCCCTCTTCATAGTCTTCAATCAGCTGGTTGAGAACTTCTTCCAGGTGGCCCCCTTCCCTATCCCCCATCTTCTTAGATAGGGAATCCGCTTCTTTTTTCAGGCTTTTCAGAGCCTCCCGGATATCCCGGGGATGGAGGAGGACTTCCTCCGCCGGTCCCACTTCAATCCGATCAAGGCTATCCGTCGACCTCTGGTCCTCTACGGAAAAAGCCCGGATGGAATCAACCTCCACATCAAAAAATTCGATCCGGTAGGCTTTTTTTTCCGAGGGTGGGAAAATATCGATGATTCCACCCCTTAGGGCAAATTGCCCCCGGTGTTCCACCGTCATGACCCGCTCATAGCCCATGGTCACCAGTTTTTCAAGGACTTCCTCGATCGGGTATTCCCGGCCCAACTCCAAGCTAAATCGGTTGGCCAGTCGGATCTCCGGAGGGCTAACCGGCCGGGAAAGAGCCTGGAGGGTGGTGGTGACGACCATGGGGCCTCCGGAGACCAGCCTCTCCATGACCTCCATCCGTCTTTGCCGGTTGGAGGAGATGACGGAATCCGCTCGGAAAAAGTTGACCTCCTCATTAGGAAAGTAAAAAGCCTTCCCTCCCGAGATGGACTCCAGCCCTTCCGTCAATTCCATCGCCCTTTTCTCGTTTGAAGTCACAAGAAAAACAGGTCGCTTGATAGCTTCCGCAAGGAAGACTAAAAAATGACCTGTTGACTCCGGAAGGAGGCCATGGAGGTAGATCCTCTTCGCTCCTCCTTCCAGTGCCTGGAGGAAGCGGCTGACATAGCGATCCGATTTCAGTAAATTCGTAATAACATTCATTCTATCGATTATTTCTCTCCACACCGCTTGGCCTCTTTGATAAAGGCCTCCTGGTTTCTACGAGCTTCTTCTTGGCGGTCTTTTTCCTTCTCTTCCTCATTTGTTGGCTTGGGAAGGCGGTCGGAGACCCAACCGTTGACCTGGTTCATGGCGGCTTCCACCCCCTGGTCAAGGATGGTTTCAATGGCCCGGCAGGCCATATCGACCTCATCCTCCACCACCTTCTCCTCCTCCGGCGTGAAAGTGGAAAGGACAAAGTCAGCCAGGTCCTGGCTGGCCATCCTCCGACCCACAGCCAGGCGGATTCGGGGGAAGTCCGTTGTAGAAAGGGAGGAGACGATGGACTTCATCCCATTGTGGGACCCGGCAGACCCATGGCCCTTGACCCGGATGGTGCCCAGTTCAATATCGATATCGTCATAGACGACAATCAGGTGACCGGGATCCAGCTTATAAAAGTTTTGAATGGCCTGGACCGCTTGACCCGACAGGTTCATATAGGTCTGGGGCTTGACCAGGAGGACCTTTTGGCCCTCCCGTTGTCCCTGTCCAACCAGGGCCTTCCACTTGACCTGATTAACGGAGATCGACCAGTCCCTAGCCAGGCGGTCAACCACCCGGAAGCCCATATTGTGGCGGGTCTTTTCATAGTGGTTCCCGGGATTTCCCAGGCCGACAATGACATAAAGTTCGCTCATTAGAACAGCTCACTTACCGATTCGTAATTGTAGATCCGGCGGATGGCTTCGGCCAGTTGAGGGCCGATGGAAACCACTTCAATTTTGGAGCATTCCTTGCTCTCCGGCAGGTGGACGGAGTTGGTCACCACGCACTTCTTCACTGCAGAAGCTTCAATCCGGTCAACAGCGGGGCCGGAGAGGAGGGCATGGGAAGCGGTAATATAAACGTCTTTTGCCCCTGCTTCTTCAGCCAGGAAGTTGGCCGCATTGGTAATGGTTCCGGCCGTGTCAATAATGTCATCAATGATGATGCAGTTCTTTCCCTGAACATCGCCAATGATGTTTTCCACGACGGACTCATTGGGCCGGGGACGGGTTTTTTCAATGATGGCGATGGGGAGGTCCAGGTCATGGGAGAACTTCCGGGCCCGGGTAACCCCGCCCAAGTCAGGAGAAACAACCACCCAATCTTCGGGAGCTTCATCAACAAGGGGCTTGAAGTAACGGGCCAGGAGGTGGCCTGCGGCTAAGTGGTCCAGGGGAATATCGAAGTAACCCTGGATCTGGCCGGCATGAAGGTCAATCGTGATTACCCGGTCCACACCGGCGGATTCCAGAAGATCGGCCACCAATTTTGCCGTAATGGGCTCCCGGCCGGCTGTCTTCCGGTCCTGGCGGGCATATCCATAGTAGGGCATCACGACATTGATCCGGTTGGCTGAAGCCCTCTTCAGGGCATCGCAGATGATGAGGACTTCCATCAAGTGCTCATTGACCGGATAGGAAGTGGGCTGGATCAAAAAGACATCGTACCCACGAACCGTTTCATTGATTTTGACCTGAATTTCACCATCCGCAAAGTGGTTGAGCTCCATATCTCCTAAACGCTTCTTTAGAATGGAGCAAATTTCCTCCGCCAACTTTCGGTTCGAAGATCCGGAAAAGATCTTCATTCCACGTGCATCCATGCTTCCTCCTAACGTTATGAGCGACAAATCCTTATCTATTATATACCAAGGAATCTTGGGCGGGTGCTTTTCTCCCCCAGGATCTCATGGAAAATGGTCCCCTTTAAAGCGTCCCTTTTGCCTTCCTCCTGGCCACATAGCCGGGAATCTTTTTTACCTCTGCCCTTTCAACAACCAGGGCCCCCTCCTCAACCTTTGAGCTGATGGTGGATCCGGCCGCAATAAAGCCTTCTTTTTCCACCTCGACCGGGGCAACCAGGTTAGCATTGGACCCAATAAAGGCACCATCACCCACAATGGCCTGGTGTTTGTTTTTTCCATCATAATTGCAGAAGATGACCCCGCAGGAGATGTTGACCTCCTCCCCTACCTGGGCATCCCCAATGTAGGCCAGGTGGCCGGCCTTGGTTCCCCGGCCCAGGCTGGCCTTTTTCACCTCGACAAAATTTCCAATATGGACATTTTCCCCGATATGGGCTTGGGGGCGGAGGTGGGAGAAGGGGCCGATATTGGATCCCTCTTCCATAACGGAAGATTCGATGACCGAGGATTTGATGACCACATGATTTCCGATCCTTGAGTTATCGATGTCGCTGCCATCGGTAATCCGGCAATTTTCCCCGATGATCGTCTTCCCGGTGATCCGAACGGCCCCTTGAATCCAGGTCCCTTTCCCGATTTTTGCATCCGGATCAATCACCGTGTCGAAGGGGCGGTCAATCCGAACTCCGGCCTTCATGAATCGGTAGTTAATCGCTCCATGGATGGCATGGGCAGCAATGGGCAGGCTGGCAAAATCGGTAATATGGGGAAGGCCCAGGTCATAACCGGAGAATTCGCCATCCTTGTGATCAAGATCAAGCAAGGGAACCAGGTCTTCAAAGACAGGGTTTTGGCCCTTCAGTTGGGCAAGGAGGTCGCCATTATCTTCCTCTTTCACCCATCGATAGGCTAGAATATCCTCCTCATCGGAGAGAAAGACCGTGCTCCCGGAGTCGAGAAACTCGCGGACCGCCTCCCCCAGCGGGAGGGGAAAGCCGACAGAGATAAAAAACACTTCCTTTTCATCCACCGACAAGTCCGATAGAGGAGTGGGGTCCAGGCCCCCTTCCCGACAGGCGGTTTCCACTAATTCTCTCAGAGGATGATTCATTAGAGAAAGAAGGTCCTCTCCCCCCTCCTCCTTCAGGCCTTTGGTAAATATATTGTCCAAAATAACAGCTTTCATCCAAGTCCTCCCCATAGGGTTCTAAAATAGTTTCAATCATAAATTTCTGCCCCGACCGGCAATCCGGGGGTTTTTCTTTTTCATTATACACATTCCTCCCTCTCAAAAGGGGCGGCTGTCCCATGAGGTCCCTTTTTGTGTTATCATGAGTTGATTTCATGTGAAGGAGGAAACATGTTCACGATTGATCTGGACCCCAAAAGGTCCCAAATAAAGAGTATACACTTTATCGGCATCGGAGGCACCTCCATGTCCGGAATTGCCGAACTTTTATTCGATAAAGGGTTCACCGTTACCGGGTCTGACCGGGAGGAAGGATCCTACACCCAACACTTAATAAATAAGGGAATCCCCATCGTCTTTGGGCAGAAGGCCGAAAATATCAAAGACCAGGACCTCTTTGTCTATACCGATGCCATCCCGGAAACCAACCCCGAGCTTATGGCTGCCCGGGCAACCGGCCGACCTGTTGTTTCCCGAGGTCGGGTCCTGGGAGCCATCATGAGAAATTACACCCACTCCATCGCCATCTCCGGGGCCCATGGGAAGTCCACCACCACCTCTATGATGGCGGAAATCCTCATGGCAGCGGAGGACCGGGACCCCACCATCCTGATTGGCGGAGCCTTGGATGAGATGGGCGGTAACTGCCGGACCGGAGATGGCAATATCTTCCTGGCCGAGGGCTGCGAATATAAGGGTAATATTTTATTCTATTATCCCTCCATCGCCGTCATCCTCAACATCGATGTCGACCACCTGGATTACTTTAAGGATTTAGACGATATCATCCACACCTTTGAGCGTTATATGGAAAACATCCCCCAGGACGGCCTGGCCATCCTCAACCTGGATGATCCCTATTCCCGGACCCTAAAGGACTTCGTCAAGGGTCGGGTGGCCTTCTTCTCCATGACCAATCCGGAAGCCGACGTCCATGTGGAAAACATCGTCTATAGCGATCTGGGCCAGCCCTCCTTCAGCCTGGTTTTCAAGGACGGGACTCGTTTGGATATCCAATTGGGTGTCCTCGGTGACTTTAATATTCGTCATGCCATGGCGGCCAGCTTGGCTGCCCGGGAAGCCGGCCTTTCCCTGGACATCATTAAGAAGGGTTTGGAAGCCTACCGGTCCCTCCACCGCCGGATGGAGAATATGGGCACCTTCCACGGTGCCCGGGTCTTGACTGACTATGGCCACCACCCGGCGGAAATCCAAGCCACCCTGGAAACCATCCACCCCCATGTCAAGGGTCGCTTCTACTGTGTCTTTGAACCCCATACCTATTCCCGAACCCGGACCCTGATGGCCGACTTTGCCAAGACCTTCGGGGACTGCGATGAGGCAGTCATCACCAAAATATATGGAGCCCGGGAAGAAGACGACGGGTCTGTCCGGTCGGAGGAGTTGGTGGAGAAGGTCCAGGCTCACGGCGACCGGGCGGTCTACCAGGAGACCTACCAAGATGTGGTGGACTACCTAAAAAATAAGGTGACTCCCGATGACCTGATCCTGACCACCGGCTGCGGAAAGGCCGATGAAATCGCCAAGCTCCTGGTTGCTCAAGGAAAATAAGAGGAATGAAAATAAGCCCCCTGTCCAAGGCTACTCTTTGAAGAGTGGCATCGGACAGGGGGCTTATTTATTGGGAAATTTCCTCCCTTAGGGACATGATTTCGTTGAAGAACTCATCCGAAAGGTCATCATAGGATAGGAGTTCATTGATATCCTCCATGGCCTTGTCTTTTTTTCCGGCAAGGAAAAGGAGGATAGCCCGGTTATAGCGGAGGCGGAGGGCGGAAGGATAGTGGTCCAAACCCTTATTTGCCGCAGCCAGAGCCTGGTCCCTCTTCCCCCAGGCAGTCAAGGCATAGACCCAACCATTATAGAGGTCTTCGAAGTCTCCACCCCGGTCCAGGGCCTCCTGGAAGGCACCGGCCGCCAGGTCATAGGCGGACATATTTTGATAGGAGAGACCCAGATAATAGAAAACATCGTAGCGTCTGGTTTTTTTGCCCAGCTTGCTGAGGATGTCCACCGCCTGGCCGTAATCGGCCCGACGCATGAAATAGAGGGCGGATTCAATCTCCGTCTCCGGTTCGATCCTCTCCAAGGCCCGGCGAACTTCTTCCTTGACCTCGGGATCCTCCGCCCACTCCAAGGCTCGCTGATAATAGGCTGTTGCCTTGGAAAAATGACCCATCCCCTCATTAATTTGTCCTAAGGCGGTGTTGGCCAGGGGAGAACGGTCGTCCCAATCCAAGGCCCTTTCCAATATGTGGGAAGCTTGGTGGACCATGTCCGCCTGGTCCTCTTCGCTCAAAGAGGGGATCCGCCAAAGGAGGTCTCCGAAGTGGACCTGGGCGTTTATATTGTCCGGGTTGATGATCCCGGCGGCTCGAAAGGCAATCAGGGCCTCCCGAGTTTTCCCCTCACTCGCTGCCTTCAGGCCCATATTCAGGGCAAAACGGTCCGCTTCTTTGACCGTTCTTTTCAAAAGATCCAAATAATCCTTGGCATGGATAAAGTCAGGATCGATCCCCAGGTTCCAAATCATTCCCTTCACAAAATAGGAATAGTCAATCTCCCGGTCCAGTTGTCCTTCTTGGATTCCTCCCAGAAAGTCTTGAACCCGGATGGGCATAGGAAGGGGACCAATCCCCCACTTCTTTTGGGCTTCTTCCTTCAAGTCCAGGTAGGCCAGGTCCTTGGTAAATTGGATGAAATAATCCTCAAGTCTCAAGACCGGCTCCTTTCATGGTAGGCCCGGGACCTCTTGGAGGTCTCGGATAGGATCCGATAAAGGAGCCCCTTGGTATAGAAGTAGATGGCCTTAAGGATGGCCAATCCCAGGATGTAGGGGAAGGATGCCGTCCCCGGAATCGAAGCCAGGATGGACCAAGCCATTCCCAGTCCCCGGTAGATGAGAATAGCCACCAAGGCATAGGGAAGGATGAGAAGGAAATTCTCCTTCCAAAAACTCAGGAGGGAGGGGAAGATGGTGTTCATGGTTTCCCCGGACTGGTAAACCCCTTCGTAGGCCGGGCTGGTAAAGACCGACCAGACCAGGAAAAGAACAAGATAGCCGGTCGAGGCCATGAGGGGACGACCCAGGCTGGTGGCTGCCATTTCCACCAGGTAAAAGACGAAGTAGACCTGGCTTAAGGGGGCAAGGTAGCCGTGGTCGTATTCGATTAAATCCTCCTGGCTCAAGCTCCCCCGGCGGAGAAGGCGGGTCATGAGGCCGGCCAGGTGGGTCAGGATGGCCAGGTGGATGAACCAGCGGATAAATCCACTCAGGAAGGAATTGCCCATCTGTGCAAAGATCATGTTGACCAGGTTGGTCACCGTCAAATATAAAATAAAGGCTAAAATCAGGACCGGCAGGCCTCTGATGTGGTCTTTAATATCCTTAAACAATCTTCGATAAACCAGTTGAAAATCTTTCATCCTTCCTCCCTCTACTTGAGTTCCACTTCGGTCACACCGGTCCCACCCTGGTCAGGTTTGGCAAAAGCATAGGACTTGACCCGGCGGTCCCTGGCGAGAAGGTCCTGAACCCCTTGTCTCAGGGCTCCCGTCCCCTTGCCGTGAATGATCCGGACCTTTTCCATCCCGGCCAAGACCGCATCATCCAAATACCGGTCCACCCGGTCCAAGGCCGACTCATAGCGCTCGCCCCGGAGGTCCAGTTCCAAAGATATGCCGGCATCCTTCCTGCGCTGGATGATCAACCGGGTTTGGGCCTGGTTGGACGAGGAGTCCCGGTCATCTTCAATCCTCCTCAGGTCCTTGACATTGGCCTTGACCTTGAGGATCCCTACCTGGACCATGACATCCCCGTTTTTATCCGGGCCCTCCACGATCCTGCCCTCATCTCCAATAGTGAGGATTTCCACAGCCTCCCCCGACTTGAGCCCTTGTGGGGCTTGGTGGGGGGCCTTCTTCCTCTTTGACAGGGCCGGTCCGCCCAGGCGTCCCTCCATGGCCTTGGCTTGGTCATTGACCGAAGTCAGGGCCCGGTCCAGTCCCCGGGTGTCCTCTACCTGGTCAATGGCCTTCTTGGCCTCCCGAAGCATCCGCTGGGCCTGGTCACGAGCCTCCTGGACCAGGGCCCTGGCCTCCTTCTTGGCCGACTCCAACTTTTTCTCATAGTCGGCCTTGGACCGGTCGAGGTCCGCTTTCATGGCGGTGAGCTTGGCCTGGTAGTCTTGCTTTTCCCTTTCCATGGTCTCTCGGGCCAGTCGGGTTTCCTCCCGGCTCTTTTCAATGTCCTGAAGGACATCTTCAAATTGGACGGAGTCGGAATCCACCAGGTTCTTGGCTTCATTCAAGAGGTCTTCCGGCATACCCAGGCGCTTGGTAATCTCAAAAGCGTTGGACCGGCCGGGAAGGCCGATTTGGAGGCGGTAGGTGGGTGAAAGGGTTTGAACATCGAATTCCACCGAGGCATTCTGGACTCCGGGAGACCGGATGGCGAAGAGCTTGAGCTCACTGTAATGGGTGGTGGCCACGGTCCGGATTCCTCGCCGGGTCAGGCGAGTTAAAATAGCCATAGCCAGGGCAGCCCCTTCCACCGGATCTGTTCCCGAACCGATCTCATCAAAGAGGAGGAGGGACCGGGAATCCGCATTGGCCAGGATTTTGATGATATTGTCCATGGAGGCCGAGAAGGTGGAGAGAGAAAGCTCGATGGACTGCTTGTCCCCAATGTCGGCGTAGATGGACTTGAATACTCCCAGCTTGGAATTGAACCTGCAGGGAATTTGGAGGCCGGATTGGCCCATGACCTGGAGGAGGCCGACCGTTTTTAGGGTAACCGTCTTTCCCCCCGTGTTGGGTCCGGTGATAATTAAAGTGGTGAAGTCCTTTCCCAATGAGAAGTCGATGGGGACCACTCCCTTGCCCAGGAGGGGGTGGCGGGCTTCCTTGAGATCAATAGACCGATCTTCGGTAAAGACGGGTCGGGATCCCCGGATCTCCAGGGCATACTTGGCCTTGGCAAAGGTCTTGTCGATGTATTGGAGCTTGCCTTCGTTTCCGGAAATTTCATCCGCAAAGTCGGCCACTTCCATGGAGAAATCCGCCAGGATCCGCTGGATTTCTTCCTTTTCCTCCCCTTCCAGTTCCCGGATTTCGTTGTTGAGCTCCACAATGGCCAGGGGCTCCATGAAAACCGTAGCCCCGGACGCGGATTGGTCATGGACCAGGCCCCGGAAGGATCCCCGGGACTTGGCCTTGACCGGGAGGACATAGCGGCCATCTCGCATGGTGATGATATTTTCGCTCAAATGACCCGCCTGACCGGCGGAAATCATAATGTCGTTCAGTTTTCCCTTGACCGAATCCTGCTTGGCCTTGATGGCCCGACGGATCCGGAAGAGGGCCGGAGAGGCGGAATCGTTCATGACCCCTTCAGCTTCAATGGCGGAAGTGATGGCTTCCTCCAGGCCCTTTTGGACAAAGAGCGACCGGATTTCACCCACAAAATGGCTGGCCTCCGCTTCCTTACAGTAGTCGATGAGGGCCCGGGCTAACCGGAGGCCTTCGGCAATTTCCAAAAGCTGGCCCATGGAAAGGATGCCGCCCAAGCTGGCCCGCTTCACTGCAGGGCGGACCGGATAAATCCCGAAGAGAGGAGGGTTGGAATAGGCCAGGAGGAGGTCGACGGCATTTTGGGTCTCCTCCTGGATTTGGTTCAGGTAGTTAGGGTCGGATAGGGGCCTGATCTTTTTCACCGCTTCCTTTCCCAAAGGGGAGGCCGCAAAATGGGCCAAGCGGTCCAAGACCTTATCAAATTCCAAACTTTCAAGCACGATCTGGTCCATTTTTATCCTACTTTCAGGGTAACTTCCTTTTCCTTAACTGTCATCTTTAATCTTATTCCATCTTCATCGTATAGTGGCCCAGTCCCCTTGGAAAGTGCTGCCCTCCTTTTTGTCCGGGTCCCTTTGGCGAATAAAGATTTCCATTCTTCCATTGGGCGGCGACGGATCCGGCTTCCCCCTCTCCCCGGTCGATGACCAGGAAGCGGGAGGTCAGCCCCTGGACCAGGTCCGGTTTTATCCGGAGGTCCATGAGGTCGGGTAATAGAAGGCGGCTGAACCGGCCTGTCCGGATAAGCTCTCTGGCCCCGAAGTCATCCTCCAAATAGAGGTCCTTGCGAAATGGGCAGGTTTCACAATCCCGGTCATTACGACAGCCCTTGATGGTCGATGCAGGACAATGCCGAAGGACCATCCCCGTCAACCGTCCATAGACGGGGAGGAGCCAGGGCATGGGATAGGTAAACAGCCCCTCATATTCCTCAGCCGTGAGCTCCGTCGAGGGGATGACGGCCCGGACCCGGTGGAGGAAGGCTCCCTCGCCAAGGAGGGTCTCCCCCTCCTTCCGGAGGGCATGGGCCGCCCAGGCATTGAAGACCTGGAGGCCGAAACCGAGGATGAGATCCTGATCTTCCGGAAGATCTCCCACCCTCCCCCATTCGTTGATGGTCGGAAGGTAGACTCCCTGGGCTATTTTCAAGGCCTCCCCGGCCCGGTCCAGAAAGTCTTGGAAATGCCGGCTTTCCAGGAGTTCCGGGATGACCAGGAAGACTTCCTTTCCGGCCTCTGTCCAATCGGATACCAGGTCAGGAACTTCGGTGATGAGGATGTCCATCCCCTCCTTTTCAGAAGAAGAATAGGAAGAAGGTCCCTGGTTGGTCCAAAAGTATAGGCTGGTTCCGTCCCCTTCATCCAGGGGCCAGGAGGCCCGGTCCCGGTCCTCCTTCAGTAGAGCCAGGCGCTTTCGAAGGGTGGACCGGTCCAGGTCAGGACGGGAAGGAGAGGTCATCTCTCCCAATAGGAGGTCAACCCCCTTCCGGCGGAAGGCGTTGATGGCCCCCATGGGGAGGAAGCCCTCCCCCTCCATATCAATCCGGAGATCATCCAGGATGAAGGGGGTATTGCCCAATTTGGCCAGGGACTTGGCCAGGTCCTCCCGAGAAAGGGGTCGATTTTTGGCCGGATCCACCCGGTCCCCCTCCAGTCGGATGGTCCGACCCCCGCCGGTAAAGGAGGCGGTTAAGGGCCGGCCTACTCGAAAGGAAAGGTCGATATTCAAGGGGATCTTTTCCGGACCACCCTCCTTAAGATCTTCCTCTAGGGCAGACCGGACCAGGCCGGTATATATGGCATAAACCGGAGCCCCTTCGACCAAGTCAGGATAGTCAGGAAAAAAGAGAGCTTGACCCTGGCGGATCTCCTCCGTCAAGCTAAGGGGGAAGGTTGACCGGCTTCCTTCAACCCGGATTTGGTCCCCCTCGTGGAGGTCACGCTTGGGCCGGAAGAAAGGCGTATCCCCTTTGCGGTCCATTTTACCCAGGTAGATCCCATTCGGGTCATCTTTGGGATAGGCGACCCTCCGGCCGAAATCACCGAAGAAATAGCCTGGGGTGAAAGGCCGGTTGGTCATGAGAGCCAGGGGGGCGGGATCAGGATTTTTCCCCCTTAGAGCCTCCCGGTAGGCCCTCACCGCCGCATAGACGTATTCCGGCTTTTTCATCCGCCCTTCAATTTTAAGCGAATGGACCCCCATGTCCCGGTAGGTCTCCACCCGGTCCAGGGTCATGAGATCCCGGGGAGAAAGGTAGCTGTCTCCAGGCCCAAGGACCCGGCCATCCCCCCTCTTTAGAAGGTAGGTCTTCCGGCAGGGCTGGGCGCAACGCCCCCGATTGCCCGACCGGCCACCGGCAAAGGAGGAGAGGAGGCACTGACCCGATTGGGCGACGCAGAGGGAACCATGGACAAAGACCTCCACTTCCAGGTCGGTCTCTTCCAGGACCAAGGCTACCTCTTCTTTGGTCATTTCACGCCCCATAACCAGGCGGTCCAGCCCTCTTTGCCGGGCCAGGCGGGCCCCGGAGAGAGCATTAACGGAAAGCTGGGTGGACCCATGGAGGGGGAGGTCGGGAAGGAGGACCCGTGCCAGGGCGATCAAACCGGGGTCCTGGATGATGATGGCATCCGCCCCCAGCTCATAGAGGTCGACCAGGAGGCCAAAGGCCCGGTCCACCTCCTCCTCTTTTAGGGCCGTATTCACCGTCACATAGACCTTGATCCCGGACAGATGGGCCGTGCGGATGGTCGCCTTGAGCCCCTCTTCCGTAAAGTTTTGGGCATAGGCCCTGGCTCCAAAAGAAAGGCCGGCCAGATAGATGGCATCAGCCCCGGCTGCAAAGGCAGCCCGGGCCATGTCATCATTGCCAACCGGCGCTAAGATTTCAGGAAGGAAGGGCTCCTTCCTTTTTTTATCCTTGGATATATTGACCAATCGGGGGCTCCTTTACCGGTGGGTCCGCTGGTACTCTTGAAACTGCTTGGACAGGAGGAGAATCTTGTCCTCGGATGCCTTGAGGTTTTCCCGGAGAGCCTTGAGGTCTTCCTCCCGGTCGATGGAGGCTTCTTCCTGGCGGTGGATCCGGTCCTTGAGTTCCTTATTCTCTACCTGGAGAGCCCGGACCTCTTCCTCGAGGCCCGCTTTCTCCTCCTCCGTCTCCTTCAATTCATCCTGGGCCAGGAAGAGGTCATCGGTCATGTTCATCATGGCCAGGGTGGTCTGCATGGTCTTGTTGAAGCGGAGGTCGGACCGGTTAATTTCTCCGATCTTCCGGTTGACATAGTCCGTCACCCGCTCCATCTCTTCCTTATTTTTCTTGCTCTTTAAGACATACCGGTCCCCATTGATGGTGACCTGCATCCGGTTGACTTCCCTGTCTTGGCCCGACATGGCTTCCTCCTCTCCTCCACTGGATAAATCTGACTTTTAGAATCGGTTGGACCCGCCCACTTCTTCCAGGCTCTCCCGAATTTCCTTCATCTTTTCATTGATCTGGGCATTGGTCAAGGTGCCCTCCTCTGAAGCCAACTCTACCCGGAGTGTGATGGACTTCTTTCCTTGGGGGATCTGGTCTCCACGGTATTCATCCACGAAGGAGACCGACTCTACCTTTCCGACGATAGGCTGAATAATATCAGACCAAGCCATACCCTCATCAAAGACTAGGGAAATATCCTGGAAAACATGGGGATAAAGGGGGAGGCTTTGATAGCGGTTGCTTCGGGAATCAAAGGGGGTCAGAACCTCCACATTCAGACAAACCAGGCAGGAATCATGGTATTTCAAGTCCATATCCCGCTTGACCATGTTGGATACCAGGCCCATGGACCCGATGGATTTGCCCCGGTAGAAAATGTTGACCCAGGCGTTATTGTCCGCCCAGGAAGGTTTGCTTTCCTGGCGGAAGATCAGGGGGTCGATCTGCACGGCCCGGGGCATAGCTTCCAGGATCCCCTTGCCTTCATAAAAGAGTTCCTTGGCATCCTGGCCGACCAGGGCCAGGCAGAGCTCATGGTGCATGAGGGGAAGGGTCTCCGCCTCTTCCGATGGATGGCTCTCTCCCGGCTCATAGACCTGGGCCAACTCAAAGATCTTGAACCGGTCATAGAAACGGACATTGGATACGACGGCATCCATGAGGTTGGCGGCCAGGCTCCGGCGGAGCTTGGCCTGATTGGGGGCCGGGGGTTGGGCCAGGGTCAAGCACTTTTCCTCAGCCATCCCCATGGCGGAAAGGCTCTCCTCCCGAGACCAGGGATAGGTCATGATCTCATAGACCCCGGCCTGGAAGGCCAGGAATTCACGGATAGCCCGGTCCAAATCCTGCTTTCTTTGGTTGACAGCCTTGGTCAGGGCAATCCGGGGGGCTTTCAGGTCAAAGTTCTCATAGCCAATCATCCGGGCCACTTCTTCCAGGATATCGTCAGGGAGGGAAACATCCCCGGTGGACCGCCAGCTGGGGACCAAAACCCGGTAATGGTCGTCCTCTTCTTTCTCCAGGGAGAAGCCCAAGGGGTGGAGAAGGGCCTCGACTTCTTCCCCATCCACTTCCCGTCCCAGGCGGTCGGAGAGCCAGGTCATGGAAATCTCCACTTCCTCCGGACAGGTCTCTTCCAGGGTCAGGTCAGCATAAGCCAGGGCCTTGGCTTCCGGGAAAAGCTCACGGAAAAGGGCCATGGCCACCCCCAGGGTCTGGTCCATCCGCTGGGTATCCAGGCCTTTTTCATGGCGCTGGGAGGCTTCCGTCCGGATCCCATAGCGCTGGGCGGTCTTCCGGATCATCTGGGGCTTGAAGTTGGCGATTTCAAGGACCGTTTCCTTGGTGGAAGCCTGGATGGAATCATGGGCCCCGCCCATGCAGCCGGCCAGGCCCAGGGCCTTATCCTCATCGGCGATGACAATATCCTTGTTGGTCAGGCGGAGTTCTTTTCCATCCAAAAGGGTCAGGTCCTCCCCTTCCTCGGCCCGACGGGCCTTCAGGCCCCCGACAATGTGGTCCTCATCGTAGGCGTGGGTGGGCACTCCCGTCACCATCATCATGTAGTTGGTCCAGTCGACCAGGGCGTTGATGGGGCGTATACCCACCTTCATCAGGGAAATTTGGAGCCAGAGGGGGGACTTCCGGTCATCCACCCCGGTCAGGTGGAGGGCCAGGAAGCGGTGGCAGATCTCCGGGTCTTCGATGGAAAGGGGGAAATCCTCCAACTGATCTTTGTCGAAGAAGTCCCCGGCATCCGGGAGGGCCTTCAATGGACGGTGGTAGATGGCCGCCAGCTCCCGGGCAATCCCGTAGTGACCCCAAAGGTCGGGCCGGTTGGTCAAGGACTTGTTTTCAATTTCGATGATGAAATCATCCAGGCCGAGAAGGTCGGCAATATTGTCCCCGGCCCGGAAGGTCATCCCGGGCAGGGATTCGGTGAGGTCGACGATGTGGTGGTCTTCCGGGGCAGGGAAAAGGTCGGACAAGCCCACTTCACTGGCTCCGCAGATCATTCCGTAGGAGTCGACTCCGCGGAGCTTGCTTTCGCTGATCTTGACGGGTTCCCCTTCCCCATGCCAGACAACCCGGGCTCCGGGCAGGGAGCAAATGACCGCATGGCCTTCGGTTAAGTTGCTGCCTCCGCAGACGATTTGGACATCCTCTCCCCTGCCGATATCCACCAGGCAAACCCTAAGGCGGTCAGCATCCGGGTGGGGACTAACCTTCCGGATGATCCCGACCACAATATTTTGGTATTTTTCACGGAGGTCCGTGGTGGATTCCACCTCCACCGTCCGCATGGTCAGGTCATAGGCCAGGTCTTCCATGGTCAGGTCTTGGGGCAGGTCAACATAAGTATTTAACCATTTGTAGGATATGAGCATACTTCCTCCTAACGGAACTGTTTCAGGAAACGCAGGTCGCCTGAGTGGAAGAGACGGACATCATCCACCCCATAGCGCATCATGACCAGGCGGTCCAGGCCGATGTTGATATAGAAGCCGGACCAGACCTCAGGATCCAGGCCCGCTGCCTTCAAGACATTGGGATGGGGGGACCCGCCCGGCATGACTTCCAGCCATCCGCTGTGGTGGCAGGTTCGGCAGCCCTTGCCCATGCAGACCTGGCATTCCATGTCAATTTCAAAGCCCGGCTCCACAAAGGGGAAGAAGCCGGCCCTCATCCGGGTTTTGACCGGGTGACCGAAGACTTTCTCTAAAATCGTGTCGATGAGGAGCTGGCCGGAAGCAAAGGAGAAGTTCTTGTCGACAATGAGGGCTTCATATTGGGAGAAGGCCCGCTCATGGTTGGCGTCGGTCGTCTCATTCCGGAAAACCTGGCCGGGGTAGACGAAACGAGCCGGCGCTCCGTGCTTCTTAAGATAGCGGACAGACGCCCCGGTCAAATGGGGTCGGAGGGCCAGGCGCTCATAGCCCTGCTTGTCTTCTGTTCCCTCCAGCCAATAGGTATCCATGGTCTCACGGGCAGGATGGTTGGGAGGGAAATTCAAATTGTCGAAGGCATACTTTTCCGAAGAGATATCATCCTCGGAGAAAATCTCGAACCCCAAAGAAAGGAAGGCGTCGTTGAGGTCGTACATCATCTGGGTGATCGGATGGAGGGCGCCGGTCTCCAAGGCCTTGCCCGGACGGGAAAGGTCCAGGGCCCCATCCACTACGGATGAGTTGGCTATAATTTCCGTTTTCCGGTCTTCAATTGCCCGGTAAAGGGCCTGCTTGGACAAGTTGGCTTCCTTCCCCAGGGCCTTCTTTTCCTCCCCCTTGAGGTCTTTAATCCCTTTTAAGACCTCGGTCAAGCTTCCCTTTTTTCCCAGAACCTTGACCCGGAGGTCTTCCAGGTCCTCCAAACGGTCGGCCGATTGGATGGCTTCCTGGGCCTCCGCCACTAATGCTCTGACTTCTTCGATCATATTTCCTCCTCATCGGTAAAGCGAAGGCAGGGCCCGGATTCGGACGCCGACCATCGACAATGATGCTTGGTAACTAAAAATTAATTATATCGTAAAAGAGGGAATCCTTCATCCTTCCCAGCCCCCAGACCCATCAGATAGTTGAAAAGTAGGCCATGAGGATGGCTCCCGAAACAGCGGCATTTAGGGATTCCACCTGGGGGGCCATGGGAATAGAGAGTTTTCCATCCAAGATCTCCATAAAGCTTGGTCGGATTCCCTGACCCTCCGATCCTACCACCAGGGCCAGGGGGGGATCCTTTTTAGGAAAGAGCCGGTAGTCCTCCCCCTCCATATCCGCTCCCAACCATGGGATCCCGGATTCTTCCTTCCATACCAGGGCCTCTTTTTCACTGGACCGGCATATTTCCAGGCGGAAGGAGGCCCCCATGGAAGCCCGAATGACCTTTTCATTGGAGGGGTCACAGGAATCCACCAACAAGGCCCGGTGGAAGCCCAGGGCATCTCCTGTCCGGAGGAGGGTGCCCAGATTTCCCGGATCCTGAATGCCGTCAAGGACCATGTAGAGGCCCGGTTGACGAAAACCGGAAAAACCCGAGCCGGATCCCGGTTCTCGGATGACTGCTAAAATCCCATCCGAGTTTTCCATCGAAGAGAGGTCTTCAAAGAGGGCATGGGGCAGGAGGACGGCCCGGTCCTTCACCCAGCCGGCGATTTCCTGACTGATGTAGTCTCCTCCCCCGGAATCCAGGATCGCCTTTAACTCATTTTCCACCTTTATGGAAATATCTTCTTCAAACTGAGCTTTTTCCCGGTGGCGTTCCTTGAGATTGGCAATAAAAAGCGGCAGGGTCCGGTCCATCTTATCCCGGTCAATGACCAGGGCTTCCATATCCATGCCCGAAAGAAGGGCCTCCACCACCAATTTATGGCTCTCCACCAGGAAAGCTTCCTGCTTCTTCCGGCCATGGACCGTCTTCAATTTTTTCCAGGCCTTGTAGCGACCGTTGCCGGCTGAATCGATCCGGTCCATCTCTTCCTCCTATTCCTCTTCTTCCTTAGCTCGGTGGTCCAAGTTAAGGATGTCCTCCTGCTTGCCCAGGACATAGACCCGGTCCCCCACTTCAAAAGTCAAATCTGTAGCAGGGTTGAGCATGAGGTCTTCTTCCCTCTGGACAGCAATGATGGTCACGTTGTAAACCATCCGGACACCAATATCACCCAGGCTCTTGCCGATCCAGCTGTCCGGAACCGGGAGGTTGGAGACCGAGTAGTCGGAGGATTCACCGAGGGCATCAAAGAGGGAGCCGCCGGCCAGCTTATGGGCCAGGCGGGAGCCCATCTCCTTTTCCGGAAGGATGACCTTGTTGGCCCCTACTCTTAGGAGGATCCGGGCATGGCGCTCGGACATGGCCTTGGCGATGATGTAGGGGACTTCCTTCTCCTTGCAGATGGTGACCGCCATGAGGGCGGCCTCGAAGTCTTCGGTCAGGGAGATGATGGCGCAGTCCACATTGGATATCCCGATGCCGTCCAGGGTCCCTTCCTGGCCCACATCCGCCGTCACCCCATAGGTGACAAATTCGGCCATCTCATTGACCTTGTCCTCATCATAATCCACCACGAGGACTTCCTTGCCCAGGGAGGCCAACTCCTTGGCCACATTGCTCCCGAACCGTCCCAATCCCAAAACCGCAAAGCTATCAAAATTTTTCATCATACTCTCCTTATCCGATCATGACGGACTCTTCCGCCACCCGGTGTCCCCGATACTTGGCCGGCCGCAAGAGGGCCCCCAACATGGTTACCGGACCGATCTTCCCAAAGACCATGGTGATGGCTACCAGGATCTTGGACAGGGCGTGGAGGTTTCCGGTAATCCCGCGGCTCAAGCCCACTGTCCCATAGGCTGAAATCACTTCAAAAAAGAGGTCCAAAAATTCCTTATCGGCTTCCACCAGCTGGATAAGAAAACCGACGATGGTAATCCAAAAGATGGAGGCCGTAAAAAGGATCAGGGCCTGTTGGAAGTTTTCCTGGGTGCAGTTCCGGTGAAAAACAGGCAGGTCCCGGGTATGGCGGACACGGGCAATCAGGCCCAGGACCAGGACTGCCATAGTTGTCGTCTTAAGACCGCCGGCGGTTCCTCCGGGTGAACCTCCGATAAACATGAGGAAGCAGAAAAAAAGGGAGGAAGGCCTGGTCATGGCCGCCTGGTCGAAGGAAAAGAATCCGGCAGTCCGGAGGCTGGCCGACTGGAAAAAGGCATTCAGGGTCTTCTCTCCCAAACCCATCCCCCCGATGGTGGAAGGATTCCCATATTCCATGAGGAAAATGCCCAGGGTACCTAGGGTCAGGAGGAGAAGGGTCATAGCGGTGACCATTTTGGTTTGGAGGCGGATCCTCTTGGTCTTCCGGAAGAAGAAGTCGATGTAGACGACATAGCCCAAACCGTCAACGATGATGAGGCCCGCTATGGTCAGGAGGACCACGGGGTTGGCCGAATAGTCCGATAGAGATACCGGCCCCAGGGGGTCAAATCCGGCGTTGCAAAAGGCGGATATGGACAGGAAAATGGCGTAAAGAAGGCCTTTGACCGGGCCAAATTGGGGGACCATCTGACTGGCCAGGATAAGGGCCCCTATCCCTTCGATCAGGAAGGTGGCCTTGAGGATAAATTTCAAAAAACGAACCAGGCCTGTTAGCTCATCCTCATTTTTTTCCTCCATAAAAATGACCCGCTGGCTCATCCCCAGCTTCCTCCCCGTCAAAAGGGCCAGGGCACCGACCGCCGTCATGACCCCCAGTCCTCCAAGTTGGATTAAGAGGAGGATGATGGCTTGGCCCAAGGGGGACCAAAAGGAGGCCGTGGTAACCGGAGTCAGGCCGGTGACACAAACGGCGGAAGTCGAAACAAAGAAGGCATCAACAGGCGGAGTAAAACTCCCCTCCGCTGACGAAAAGGGCAGGCAGAGAAGGAGGGTCCCGATCAGGATAACGGTCAGGTAGGCCAGGAGAAAGAAAAGAGGAGGGGACTTTTGAATCCTCTTGAACAAGCGTTTTTGAAAGTTCACTTTTTCTCCCACTCCCTGGCACGGGCCACCAACCAATTCAGGATGGCCTGCTGGGTCTCATTCTTGGCAGCCATCATCTCCGGATGCCACTGGACCAAGAGAAGGTCCTGACGTTCCTCGCCTTCCAGGGCTTCCACCAAGCCGTCCCGGCTTCTGGCAACCACCTTCAAGCCCTCCCCCACCTTCTTTACCGCCTGGTGGTGGAAGGAATTGACCCAAAGCTCCCGGCTATCCACAATCCCTTCAAGGATGGAGCCCTCTTCCACACTGACCTGGTGGCTCCCATAAAATCTCGGGATGGACTCATTGCTATGGGCAATTTGACTCTCATACTGGCTGGGAAGGTCTTGGTAAAGGGTTCCTCCCCGGGAAATATTGAAGACCTGGATCCCCCGGCAGATGCCTAAAATAGGAAGCCCTTCTTGAACGTAGGCATAACGGGCCATATCCAATTCCTGGAGGTCCCTTTTGGGAACGGTAGGGCCCAGCTCTTTTCGGCTGTCCTCACCATAGAGGGAGGGCAAGGGATCCGTTCCTCCCGTGAAGATGAGGCCGTCCACCAGGTCAACATAGGTCTTTCGAAGATCAGGATCGCTGACATAAGGCAGAACCAGGGGAATTCCGCCGGCTCTTTCTATACCGGCCACAAAATCGTGGTTGATGATATCATAGGTTTGGCGGGAGACTCCGATGTGGAGCATGGAACCCAATTCGTCCTCCGGCAGGTAGTGGCCGGCAATCCCAATGAGGGGTTTCTTTTTCATCGATAACTTCCTTTCTTTCACCTTAAAGCAAGTCTATTTTAATAGATAGCGGGGTCTATTACAACGAAATCATAGGTGGAGACCTTGACAGATGGCCGCGAGGCCTTTACAATAAGACCGTTGAAGCAGGGTTCCCACTCTCACCGACAGCCAGGGCTCGTTCGGTTACTCGAGAAAACTTCCACCTTGACCCATTCAAGGTCTTTTCCGGTGGTGATGAGTATAGTGGGCACTTTGTCCGCTATTTTTTTATTTTTAGGAGGTGCACCATTAAGGAATTAATCATCAATGAGCAGATTCGCGCCCAGGAAGTCCGCTTGATCGGTGATGACGGCGAGCAGATCGGCATCATCCCCATTGAAGAGGCCCAACAGAGGGCGGAAGAGGCACATTTGGACCTGGTACTCATGTCCCCCCAAGCCAAACCTCCGGTGGCCAAGCTCATGGATTACGGCAAGTTCCGTTACGACTCGATTAAGAAGCTCAAGGAACAGAAGAAAAACCAAAAGACCAAGGAAACCAAGGAAATGCGCCTCTCCCCACGGATCGAGCAGCATGACCTGGAAACCAAGGCCGCTAAGGTCAAGGGCTTCCTGGAGGGTGGAGATGCCTGCAAGATCTCCGTCCGCTTCCGGGGACGTGAGCTGGGTCATAAGGACTTAGGTCGTGAGGTCCTGGACCAGTTTGTCAACTTGGTTGGTGATAGCGGGGTTATTGACAAGAAGCCGACCATGGAAGGTCGCAACATGGTGATGTTCCTCGAACCCAACCCTGATAAAGAGTAGATAGGAGAAAACAATGGCAGTCAAGAAAATTAAAAGAAAAACCCATAGAGCCTCCGCTAAGCGTTTCAAGAGAACCGGTTCCGGCAAGCTCAAACGCTGGTCCTCAGGCATGAACCATATTACTGGCCATTACCCCCAGAAGACGGTTCGCAAGCTTCGTCATTCCAAGATGGTCCATAAGTCGGATATGAAGCGCATCGATGATATGTTGCCCCGTTAGGATGGAGGTCGAAAATGGCAAGAGTTAAAGGTGGCGTTAACGCCAAAAAGAATCATAAAAATGTATTAAAGCAGGCCAAGGGTTACTTCGGTTCCAAGCATACCCTTTACAGGACAGCCAACCAGGCCGTCATCAAGTCCATGCAGTATGCCTATGTGGGACGGAAACTCCGCAAGCGTCAGTTCCGCCAGCTCTGGATCGCCCGGATCAATGCCGCTTGCCGGTCCAACGGAACCAACTACTCCCGCTTCATGGCCGGCCTCAAGAAGAACAACATTGAGATCAACCGGAAGATGCTCTCCGAGATGGCCATCCACCAACCCGAGGACTTCAAGGCCCTGGTGGATCAAGTAAAATAAAGCTTCATTCCAATCGATCAAAAAGAAGTCCCGGCCGAACGCCGGGACTTCTTTTTTTAAGACTTTCCTTATTCATGTTATTTCAATAGGGCCTCATAAATTTGAACCAGCTTGCGACCCGTCTCTTCGATCGACTTGGACGCCGCTACCTGGTAACCTGCTTCTATCAAGCTGGGTACTTGCCCCTCCAGGATCGCTTTGATTTTTTCTTCAAAATCGTCCACACTACGCCCCTTGTAAAGCTGGACCCCTGCTTGATAGTCCTCCTCAAAAATAGGAATATCCCGCACTAAAATCGGACTTCTGCAAGCCAGGGCCTCCAAAAGGACGATCCCTTCCGTCTCTTCTCGGGTTAAGAAGGTATAAAGGTCGGCTCCACAGTAGGCTTCCCGAAGGAGGTCACTTGAAATATACCCTGGACAATGAAGGTTTGGCGTCTTCTCTTCCAGCATCCGCTTGATCTCCGGGCTCATCAGGGCGCGATCCAGCTTGCCAAACCAGACAAATTCGTACTGGGGCAGTCTTTGAGCCAGCGTGATGAAATCATCCATGCCCTTGCGCTTGATCGGCAGGCCCACGGATAGGATCGACTTTTTACTGGGGTCAAGCTGATAGCGTTTGTAAAAAGCGCTCCGCTCTCCCCCTCTTGCCCGCCAAAAGGAAAGATCAATCCCGTTGGAGACCACTTTAATAGGGCGGTCCAATCCGTAGGTTGATAGGATCCCCCTAGAATAGGTCGTAGGGGTTAGAACCACATCACCCCGCTTATAACAATGGATCAACCACCGTTTAAATAGCGGGGCCAGCTGATTGCTGAAAATAAAGGAGTTTTTAAAATCCTCCTTGGTGGAGTGGGCATGGTAGACCACTTTTTTGCCCATCCGGTGGGCTTTTCGGGCAAAGCGCACAGAGGCAGGAAAAACCGTATTGATATGAACCAGGTCGAAGTCTTCCGTCTCATCGGTGGTAAAATCGCAGCCGACCCGGCTTAAAGCCTTTTTCTGATGATCGATCGCCTTGCCCACCCCGGATTGCTTGACCGTTTCGTAGTCCCTGGCATAGAGTAAAATCTTCATCGTACACGCCCATTCAGGGTCTTAGATTCGCTGGGTAATCTGCTCCTTCAGCCAGGCCTTGAATTCTTCAAAGGGAATGGTTTCGCTGTCTTTTTCCCCGTGACGACGGATGGAGACGGTCTTGTTTTTCACCTCATCATCCCCCACCACGATCTGGAAAGAAGTCTTAGCCAGCTGGGCGTCGCGGATCTTCTTGCCCAGGGTCTCCTCACGGAGGTCCAGGTTGACCCGGCCGCCAACGGCCTCAAGCTCTTCTTTCATCTTCTTGGCATAGTCGCCGTGGGCCTTGTTATTGACCGGAATCAGCTCCACTTGAACCGGGGCCAGCCAGAGGGGGAAGTTCCCCGCATACTCTTCAATCAGGATCCCGATGAAGCGCTCGATGGAGCCCAAGACGACCCGGTGGATAAGGACAGGACGGTGCTTCTCGCCATCTTGTCCGATATATTCGGCTTCAAAACGCTGGGGCAACTGGAAGTCCAGCTGGACCGTTCCGCACTGCCAGGTTCTTCCGATGGTATCCTCCAACTGGAAGTCGATCTTAGGACCATAGAAGGCGCCATCGCCCTCGTTGATGGTGTACTCCTTGCCCATGTGCTCCAAGGCCCCCTTCAGGGCGTTGGTAGCTCCTTCCCACTCCTCATCGGTTCCCATGGAATCCTCCGGACGGGTGGAAAGCTCGATGGTGTACTTGAAGCCCATCTTTTTGTAGACCATATCGATCAGGTCGCAAATCCGCTTAACCTCATCTTCAATTTGATCCATAGCCAGGAAGATATGGGCATCGTCCTGGGTGAAGTTCCGGACCCGGAAAAGGCCGTGGAGGGCGCCGGAAAGCTCATGGCGGTAGACATTGCCCAACTCCGCCAAGCGAAGGGGTAGGTCACGGTAGGAGTGGGGCTGGGAATTGTAAACCAAAACGGAACCCGGGCAGTTCATGGGTTTGATGGCGTAGTCTTCCTCATCAATCTTGGTGGTATACATATTCTCCCGATAATGGTCCCAGTGACCTGAAGTCTCCCAGAGCTTGCGGTTGAGGATCTGGGGGGTGGAGATTTCCAGGTAATCCGCTTTTCTATGGATCTCTCTCCAGTAGTCAATCAGCTCATTTTTAATAACCATGCCGTTGGGGAGGAAGAAGGGGAAGCCGGGACCCTCTTCCATGAAGGTGAAGAGTTCCATTTCCTTGCCGATCTTCCGGTGATCACGCTTTTTGGCTTCTTCCAGGCGTTCCAGGTATTCATCCAGGAGCTTCTTCTTGGGGAAGGAGACGCCGTAGATCCGGGTCAGCATCTTGTTGTGCTCATCGCCCCTCCAATATGCACCGGCCAGCGAAGTCAACTTGAATGCCTTGATTTCTCCGGTGTTCTGGATATGGGGGCCGGCGCAGAGGTCGATAAAGTCCCCCTGCTGGTAGAAGGAAACTTCTTCCTCCTCCGGCAGGTCTTCAATCAGCTCTACCTTGTAGGGCTGGTTATGTTCTTTCCAATAGTCGATGGCTTCCTGGCGGGGTTTGGAGAAGCGGACGATGTCCAGCTTTTCCCGGACAATCTTCTGCATTTCTTCTTCAATCTTGGCCAGGTCCTCTTCCGTCAGAACATCCTCGCCGAAGTCGATGTCATAATAAAAGCCGTCTTTAATGGCCGGTCCAATGGCAAATTGTGCCTTGGGATAGAGGCGGGTAACCGCTTGGGCCAGAAGGTGGGAGGAGGAATGGCGGAAGGCGTGTTTGCCCAGGTCATCGTCAAAAGTGGCTATTTCCAGCCGGTCTCCGTCAGATAAGACGTCGCGAATATCGGCATCTTCCCCATTGATTTTTGCCGCCAGGGCATTCCGGGCCAGGCCCTCGGAAATGGCCTTGGCGCCATCCAGAGCCGAAGCTCCTTCCTGAAGTTCTAATTCTGATCCATCCTTGCAAATAATTTTCATGGCGCTTCCTTTCCGAAAATTCCCGATTCATCGGTAAGGGGACTAGATGGGTCGGGGAGCCATTCAGTCCATAAAAAAAACACGATGACGGTCGTATAGGGACGATCGTCATCGTGGTTCCACCCTACTTTATTCTTCATTCCAGCGGTGATCGGAGGTGGTCTTCAGACACCGAACTTTGGATAGGACTCTCAGCCTTGGCCCATCTCTCTGTTTTTCCGCTCCTGGTGCTTACTCTTCTCGTCAACTCACCATATTCAGATATTGCTATTATACTCATTTGGCCAGGGCTTGACAAGATTTCTTGAAATGATTCTTTCCGGATTGCCCCTAAGCCTAGTCCAGATCCGCCAAAAGCCGGACAGCTTCTTCAATGCTGTAGGTGGATTGGTCCCCCGTCGTCAGGTTTTTCATGGAGATCTTTCCGGATTCCCTCTCCGCTTCACCGATGATGATGGCATAGCCGGCACCCAGCTTATCCGCATAGGAGAATTTTTTCTTCATCTTCCCGCTTTCCGTATAGAGCTGGCAGGTCACCCCCTCCGCCCGGAGTTGGTTTAGGACCGAGACGGCAAAATCTCCGTCTTCTTCCGACATGGGAAGGATGAGGGCCCGGATGAATTGATCCTCTCCCCAGTTCACCAGATTGGCCTGGCTGAGCTGGTAGAAGAGCCGGGTCAAGCCGATCGATATGCCCACCCCCGGGAAGTTCTCATTGGAGAAGTTGGAAGAGAGGTTGTCATAGCGTCCCCCCGAACAAACCGAACCGATGGATTCATGGTCCTTAATAAAGGTCTCATAAACCATGCCCGTATAATAATCCAGTCCTCGGGTAATGGAGAGGTCGATTTTGATGTTGTCTGTGGGAATGCCCAGGGCCTGCATGTGGCTGTAGACTTCAACGAAGTCCTCAAAGCCCCGGCTGAACTCCTCCTTCATTTCTCCGGATTCATTCATGGCCCGGAGCTTATCGATGGTCTTTTCGTTGGACCCGGCATCCTCGATGAAGTGGAAGATCCGGTCGATCTGGTCCGAGGTTTGTCCTAGATCCTCCAGGATCTCCTGAACCCCTTCTTTCCCAATCTTGCCCAGCTTATCCACGGCCCGGAGGGTCTCCTCCAGGTCCTCCACCCCAATGGAGAGGAAGAAGCCATTTAAGAGCCTCCGGTTGTTGATGTGGAAGCAGGCCTGGGTCAAGCCCATATCCTTGAAGATATTGTAGATGACCGCCGGAACCTCAGCGTCGTTCCAGAGGGAAAGGGTCTGGCGTCCGATGATGTCGATGTCAGCCTGGTAGAACTCCCGGTAGCGACCCTTCTGGGACCGCTCTCCCCGCCAAACCTTGGAAATCTGATAGCGGCGGAAGGGGAAGGCCAGGTCCGCATTGTGCTGGGCCACATACCGGGCCAGGGGGACGGTAAGGTCAAAACGGAGGGCCTGGTCCTGAGAGTGGTCATCCCTTTCAATGCGGAAGACCTGCTTGGCCGTCTCTCCCCCGCCCTTTGAAAAGAGAATCTCCGTTTTTTCAATAGCCGGGGTATCCAGGGGCCAAAAGCCGAAGGCCTGAAAGTTCTTCTCGACAATGGCCTTCATCCGGTTGAAGCGAACCTGGTCCTCCGGAAGAAGCTCCATGAACCCGGAAAGAATACTCGGTTGAATAATATCCATACTCATCTCCCATCTAGGAAAAGGCGACGGACCGCCTTTTTCAATAAAAAGTTTTCCTCCCAATCGATGGCTAAATTATACCAAAGCTGCCTTCAAAAAAAAAGTTGGCCCATAGGAAGAAGGGGCATGCCGACGGCTTCCATGGCCCAAAAGCATAAAAAAACCTGTGAAGCTTCCTCACAGGTCTTGATGAAGGCGAAGACCGGATTCGAACCGGTGGTAGAGGTGTTGCAGACCTTTGCCTTACCACTTGGCTACTTCGCCATGATACAGAGCGGTAGACGAGGCTCGAACTCGCGACCCCCAGCTTGGGAAGCTGATGCTCTACCAACTGAGCTACTACCGCATGGATGATTCAGACTTGTATAGTTTACACTATTAGTACTTCCCTTTCAAGTCATTTTTACATGGCCGATCAATCCATATATTGATCTTGATCAATTAAAAAACTTCTGAACATGTGCAAAGTCTTTATTTTCGTGCTTTTTGTTTCCTCTATGAATATTCTGACTGCGAAAGTATAAATGACGAATCCGATAATCACTCCAATTGCATTGGCAAAACTATCGTTAATATTGATGTCTCTAAATGTGAAACCCTGAAATAGGAATATCAAAAACTGAACCAGTTCAATAGCGATACCAACCCCTAAGCCAGCTATTGTCATTGATTTCTTCGTCATCCCTTTAATTAGGCAGGGTAATAAAACACCTAATGGTAGGGTCATGATAATATTTAATATAAAATCTTTAGGATACCAACCCCTAATAAAGGGTATTAAATTTATGTTTTCAGCTAGACTTTCAGAGAATGATAATTCTTCCTGCATCATTTCCTTAATGGATCCGCTGATATAAATCGGAAAAACGGCGTATTTCACGAGTAGAATGGTATAAAAACACAAAAGAGTTATAACAGCACACTTGAAAATATAGTACTTCGATTTAGAGCGTATCTGATGAAGGAAATAGACAATAAATGGAATGGAAATAATAAAATCGGTTAGCAACCCACTATCGATTTTCATAATGAATACTCCATTAAGGTGAACAACCCTTCCAAAAAAGCCACCTCCCGCCCAAAGAAGGACGGGGGTGGTCAGGTGTTTATATGAAAACTCTTGGATTAAGGAGAATTAGTCCTCTTTTTCTTCAAACTGATAGGCCACCCCATCGTAAATCAAGGGCTCATCCAGCTGGGGCTTGCCGTCAAGCTGTCCTTCAAACCAAGCTTTCTGCCAATAGGGTTCCAAGGTTAATTCTGCCGGTTCTCCGGAAATATGGCCGGCTTTTCCATCCATAAAGGCCAGGTAGATGGTGTCATCCACCTTTCCGATGTGGTGGATGCCGCCATGCTGGGAAGCCGCCTCATCAATGTTCAGGATCTTCTTGACTTCCCCTCCCTTGGGATATTCGAAAACCGTATTGTCTTCAGGATCGACGAAGAGGATGGTGTTGTTGTAGGCTCCATAGTAGCGGCTGGGGACGGAACGGGTTTCACGGGTGACCGGTGCCTCCTCGGAGGAGGATTGGACCACTTCTTCACTGGCGGAGCTTTGGTCTGAAGAAGCCGGTCTTCCCTGGTCCTTGGGCTTTAATATGGTGAAACGGGCTAAGACCAGGAGGACCAGGATGGCAAGGATACCGGAAATATAGTAGGCGGACTTGGTAGCCACCTTGGTCTGGTCCTTGGACCGAGGAGAGGAGGCCGGCTTGGCCTTGGGCGACAAGGTCCAGTTGGTCAAGGAATCGCCTCTACCCTTCTCCCTCCTTTGAGGGTGGTCCTGTCTGGAGACCGGCCGGTCTACAGAACGGTAAACCGGTGCCTGGGGGCCCGGAACCACATCCGAAGGGAAGGTATGTTCATTCAAGGAGGCAAAAGCTTCTAAACGGTCCACCAGGCTCTTGACCTGGAAGGCACAGGCTTTCTGCATGGAGGTCCGCCGAAGGGTGGGTTCCACCTCGTCGTCTTGGACCCGATTGGACAGCTGCTCGGAAATTCTTTCGATTTCCCGGGAAATCTGTCCGGTGGATTGGGCGACTAGCTTGGCGATTTCTTCATCGGAAAGACGGAAGTGAACAGCCAAGAGGAAAAGAGCTTTTTCCCTAGCCGGCATCTCCTGGAGGGCCATCTGGTAGGTGGAAATCAGCTTATCGGGATCCGCTTTTTCCAGCTCTTCCGATTCCTCTTTCTCTCCATCCTCGATGGGCGTCTCCTCCGCCTTATCCTTCAGCGCATAATAAGTGGCAACCAGGCCAATGAAGCCCTTTTGGTCCAGGGGCGTCTGGCTGGAGAACCAGGTCTCCTTCCGGCTGACTTGTTGAAGCGTATGGTGAGCAGCCTCCTCCGCCAGGATCTCCTGGTGGCAATGTTGGAAGGCTGCCTGGTAGGCTAAGTTCCTCAATTTTCGAGAAAACGGGTGATTTCGACCTTGTCCATCGTTTGCCATCTGATGTCCCTCCTCACTAATCATCATCAATCATTATTTATATTATACATGAATTTCCCAGTTCGCTTATACCCTTTCGGCATATTGGAGGTCATAAAGGACCCGGAAAAGACCGTTTTTCTCGATCAGTTCCTCCCTGGTCCCCTCTTCGGCAATTTTGCCATGGTGCATGACGATGATCTTATCCGCACCGGCAATGGTGGAAATTCGGTGGGCCACAGCCAACATGGTCCGATCGGTGGACATGTTTTGGATGGCCTCCTGGATCAGGGTTTCCGTTTCCGTATCGATATTAGAGGTGGCTTCATCAAGAATCAAAACAGGGGGACGGTCGGCAACGGTCCGGGCAAAGGAGAGGAGCTGGCGCTGGCCGGCGGACAGGGTGGACCCCCTCTCGGTAACCGGCTCATCATAGGTCTTGGGCAGCTTCTTGATAAATTCATCGGCCCGGACCAGCTTGGCCGCTTCATAAGCCGCCTCCCGGTCCACGCTTTCCCTACCCACCCGGATATTTCCGATAATATCCCCGGTAAAGAGGAAGACATCCTGCTGGACCAATCCCACAGCCCGTCGGAGGTCGGTTAATTGATATTCCTTGACATCTACACCGTCCAAGAGGATTCTTCCTTTTTGAACGTCATAGAACCGGGAAATCAGGCTCATGATGGTGGACTTCCCGGCACCGGTAGCCCCTACAAAGGCGACAAATTGACCGGGCTCCACGGTAAAGGAGACATCCTTGAGGATCCACTCCCCCTCCTCATCGTAGCGGAACCATACATGGTCGAATTCGATAGCCCCACGAATGGATTCCCGGGGAAGGGGGCGGTCCCCCGACTCAATATCCGCCTCCTGGTCCAAGAGGTGGAAGACCCGGTTAGCTGATGTCATGGCATATTGGATGACGTTAAAGGTCATGGCCATCTCCAGGATGGGCCGGAAGAATTGCTGGATGTAGTCAATGAAGGCATAGACCAGACCGAAAGTGATCAGGCCCTTCATTTGAGCCAGACCCCCGAACCAAAGGAGGAGGGCCAGTCCCGTTGTCCGGACGATTTCGATAGCCGGCCGGTAGATGGCAAAACCGAAAACTTCCGTCCGTCCCAGCCGGTAGTACTTTTGGTTGATCTCATCAAATTCTCGGTAAATTCCCTCTTCTTCGCTGAAGGTCTGGATTTCAAAGATTCCGGACAGGTTCTCAGACAGCTTGGTGTTAAGAAGGGAGAGGGTTTCTCTTTCTTTTTTGTAAACGACCCGGATCTTCCGCCGGAAGATGACCGATATGGCCACAATGAAAGGGGTCAGGAGGACCACAAAGGTAGCCAGGCGGGCATCCATGGAGTACATGATGATGACAATGCCAACAAATGTAAAGATGGACTGAAAAAGGGAAACCAGGACATAGGTGAACATCTCATTGATGGCTTCTGGGTCATTGGTTGCCCGGGTGACCAGAGATCCGATGGCATGGTCGTCGAAAAACTTCATGGACAGGCCCAGGATGTGGTTATAAATATCCGAACGAATCTCCCGGATGATCCGCTGGGCAGTCTTCTGGGTCAGGATGAAGCCCACGTAGTTGATGACGAACATCCCCAGAACCATAGCCAGGTAGATCAGGGCTTTTCTGATGGCCCCTTCCATGGCCAGGTCCTTAGCCGGGGCATCCGCCCCCGGACTAGCAAGGACGGAGAGGTCCTGGTCGATGAGGGTTTGGATAATCCGGGGCTGGACCAGGCGCATGGCAATGGCAACGAAGATCAGACTGAAAACCAGGAGGAACCAGGCCCAATAGGGCTTGGCATAGGCCATGAGCCGTTTGAAAGCATGATTATCCGTTTTTTCCCAATCCTGTTCTTTTTCCATTTCAGGCATGGGCTTCCTCCTTTCCGTAGGTGCGAGCGCGGGATTCCAGAAGTTGGAGGTGGTAGAGTTCCTTGTAGAAGCCCTCCTGGCTGACCAGGTCGGCATGGCTGCCTCGCTGGCTGATTCTCCCGTCCTCGATGACGATGATTTCTTCCAGGCTCTCCACCGTAGAAATCCGCTGGGAGACCATAATCAGCCCCTTCTTGTGCTGGGCAAGTTGGCCCAGAATTCGGGATTCCGTTTCCGTATCCACCGCAGAAAGAGAGTCATCCATAATCAAGACAGGGGCATCCTTGTAGTAGGCCCGAGCGATGGAAACCCTCTGTTGCTGGCCGCCGGACAGGGTAACCCCCCTCTCCCCGACCATGGATTCATAGCCCATGGGCATAGCTTCGATGTCTTTATCAACCTGGGCAAATTCCGCCGCCCGACGGACCCGGTCCTCATCCAAATCATCCGAAGAAAAGGCGATATTGGCGTCGATGGGCCGGGAGAAAAGAAAGGACTCCTGGGCCACCACCCCGAAGACCCGATAGAGGGATTCGAAGGTCAAGTTTCGGATATCCACCCCATCGACTAAAATTTCTCCCTCCGTCACATCAAAACGGCGGAGGAGGAGGTTGATTAATGTGGACTTCCCGGACCCGGTCCTACCAAGGATAGCCAGGCTATGACCCGGCTCCAAAGTGAAGGAAACATCCTGTAGGATCCAGGGGCTGTCCGGGCCATAGCGGAAGGAGACCTTTTTGAATTCCACTCTCCCTTTGGGGTCCTTGAGTTCTGTAGCAAATTCATTTTCCCGGACCTTGGGCCGGGTCCGGAAGATCTCATTAAGCCTTTCCAATGAGGTGACTCCTCTTTGGAACTGGGAGATGACCAGGCCCATGGCAATCAGGGGCCAGATGATCAGGTCCAGGTACTGGATGATGGCAACAAAGGATCCCACGGTGATGGTCCCGGAGAGGGCCCCCTTTGCCCCGTAAATAATAAAGACGAAAAAGGAAAAACCGGAGATCAAGGTAATCATGGGGTCGAAAAGACCATCGACACGGTTGAGGTCCATGACCTTGTCGGAATATTTTTCATTGATGGCCTCAAAGGACCGGGACCGGTTGTCTTCGATAGCAAAGGCTTTAATGACCCGGATGCCGGAGAGGTTCTCCTGGACTTCGGTAGTCAGCTCACCGAAGGTGTCCTGGACAACCCGGGACCGGCGGTTGAGGGGGCGAATAATTTTCGCCACAGCCACCACCAAAAAAGGCAGGGAAACCAGGGCAACAGCGGTCGTCAGCAGGCCCGCCGTTGAGACCATCATGACCACGGTAAAAATCGTCATAAAGAGGGAGTCGATGACCATCATGACGCCCCCGCCCATGGAGTCCCGGACGGCAGAGATGTCGTTGGTTGCCCGGGCCATGAGGTCACCGGTCCGGTTCTTATTGAAGTAATCGGTATCAAGGCTGAGGTACTTTTGGAAGAGCTTGTCCCGGAGCCAATAGTCCATCCTCCGGGCTGTCCCGAAAATCTGGGTCCGCCAGATGAAGCGACCCACCACCATAACGGCGCCGATGAGGATGAGGCGGAGGATGAGGGCCATGAGGCTCTCCTCCGTCAGCTGGCCGGTGGTGGTCAGGTCAGCGAAAGACCGGAAGATTTGCGGGATGAGCAAGTTGGCAAAGTCAACGACCATCAATACCACAATGCCGATAATATAATGCCAGTAATTCTTTTTTAGAAAGGGAAAGATCGTTCGATAGGCGCGCATAGGGGTCCTTTCTCTTGGTTTTCTTCAGGTGAATCAATGGAGTCAAAAAAATACGATACAGCCATGATACCACCTATAGTGGTTTTTTTCTTGTTTTT
>JAQYCE010000077.1 GCA_029003555.1 Bacillota bacterium
AAGCTGACGGAGGAAGCGGATCTTACGGTCTTTTCCGCTTCCTTCTACAACCATTTCCTCCGGGACCAATTCGCGGACTACAAGTTTTCGGGGAAGAGCTATAAGGAAGAGATTTTCGTCTCGATTTTGGATGACTATTTAAAAGACCATCCCATCCTCTCCCGGGCCGACTGGCTGACCTACCTTCCCATGAGGCGGCGGCGGGAGACCCTCCGAGCCTACAATCCGGCCCTGAACTTCGCCCGTGGCCTGGCCATGAGGAGGGGGCTGGTCCTGGTCCATGCCCTAAGGAAGGTCCGGGAATCTAAAGAACAACACACCCTCTCCCGCCGGGACCGGATGGACAATGTCCGGGGATCCTATATCCTGGACGAGGAGGACGGCTTTTTATCCGCTGAATTTTATCAAGGGAAGGAAATGGTCACCGGCAGGGTCCGGGTAGAGGACCTGATGGACCGGGAAGGGATCCTGGTGGATGATTTGGTGACGACCGGCCGGACCATGGTGGAGGGGGCGGGTCCCCTGCTGGAACGAGGGATCCCCATTTATGGCCTCAGCCTGGCTTCGGCCTCCTACCCGAATAATGACCAGAAGGAGAATTGATATGAGAACCGTACTCGTGGAACCATTGACCATCAGCCAAGACATCATGGACTCTTTCCGGGAGGCTTTGGGACAGAATGGGAATTCTTTTACCGCCTATGAGACCAAGCCTGCCTCCACCCGGGATTGGTTGGACCGGGTGGGGGATGCCGACCAGGTCATCCTGGCCAATTCCCCCATGCCGGAGGAAGTGGTGGAGTCGGCCAAGAATCTCAAATACATCAACGTGGCCTTTACGGGATTGGACCATATCCCCCTGGCGGCCTGCAAGGCCAAGGGGATCCAGGTGTCCAATGCCGCCGGCTATTCGGATGAAGGGGTGGCGGAGCTGGTTGTCGGCATGACCATCTCCCTCCTCCGGCAAATCAAAGAGGCCGACCGGGCCATCTGCCGGGGAGGAAAAGCGGCGGACTTCCTGGGCGGTGAGGTTGCCGGTCGGACGGTGGGGATCATCGGGACCGGGAAGATCGGGACCCGGGTGGCCCAGGTCTTTCAAGCCCTAGGCGCCCGCCTGGTCGGCTACAACCGGTCCGTCCACCAGGACCTGGTGGATATGGGGATGGACTACCTGAGCCTGGAGGACCTCCTCCGCCAGTCAGACATCGTCACGGTCCACCTCCCCCAAAACGAGGAGACCCGGAACACGATCACGGCCAAGGAGCTGGCCCTCATGAAGGAGACGGCCATCCTCATCAACTGCGCCCGGGGACCCATCGTCAACAGCAAGGACCTGTCCCGTGCCTTGGCCGAGGGGAAGATCGCCGGGGCCGGGGTGGATGTCTTTGACCGGGAGCCCCCCTTGGATGAGTCCGAGCCCTTGTTGACCGCCCCCAATGTCCTCCTGACCCCCCATGTGGCCTACTTCACCCAAGAGGCCATGGCCAAGCGGGCCGACATCGTCCTGAAGAATGCCCAAGACTTCCTGGAGGGCCGGCCCGTCCAAAGCCGGGTCCTGTAATAGAAAGCGAGCAGCAATTTGAACATCTATCTTGTCCGCCATGGCAGGTCCCTGTCCAATATGGCCAACACCTACAGCGACGGGTCCACAGAGCTGGATCCTCAGTGTCTGGATGAACTCAAGCCGGCCAAGGCCTATTTGAATAAAATCCATTTTGATGGGGTTTTCACCTCCGACTACACCCGCTGCATCCAGACGGCCGAGGCCTTGGGCTATCCGGATGCGGTTCGTGAGCCCCGCCTTCGGGAGCGGTCCTTCGGGGTCTTCGAGGGCCTGACGCCGACCCAGGTTTGGGACAAGTACCAGGCGGACTATGCCGCCCTCTGTGCTAACCCTGTTACCTATGCGGCTCCGGAGGGGGAGACCTATGAGGAGGTCTGCCAGCGGGTTTGGTCGGTTTTGGACGAGCTGTCGGCCAAGGAGCGGGCCTCCTTTGTGGCCACCCCCTATGGGATGAGGCCGGATCCGGCTTTCAATGAAAACTACCTCCTGGTCTGCCACTACAATGTCCTTTCCTCAGCCCTGGGCTGGGTCATGGGGACCACCCAGTCCCTCAAGGGCCTGGCTCCCCAGAATGGGGCTATCCTCCAGGTCCAGGTTTATGGGCCGGTCAAGTCGGTCCGCCTTCCCCGGATGGAATTTTTGGCGGAAGAATAGGACAAAAAAAGACCCTGGCCAATTTCCTGACCAGGGTTTTGTCATTGATCGCTAGTATTGGATTTCTCCCGGAAGTCCTCCATATAGCCCATAACCTTGACCACATACCGGTCCGTCTCTCCATAGGGGATCCGGTAGAGGGTCCGGCCATCCTTGGAATACTCCGGATCCTCCAGCCATTTTTGGGTGATGTTGGGGCCGGCATTGTAGGCGGCCAGGACGGTGGGGATGACCCCGTCAAAGCGCTTCATCAGATAGGAGAGGTACCAACAGCCGTAGTCGATGTTGGTTTCCGGTCGGTAGAGGTCATCGGGGTCGAAGTCCAGTCCCCTTTTTCTTGCGATGAAGCGGCCGGTATCGGGCATGACCTGCATGAGCCCCCGGGCGCCAACCGAGGATTCGGCCTTGGGCTTGAAGGCGGATTCCTGCTGGATGACCCCGGCCACCAGGTAGGGGGAGAGGCCATATTCTTGGGCCTTGGGGATGAAGAGGTCGTGGTAGGGGAGGTCGGAAACGGTATGCTTCCGGTAGGCCAGGGGCCCCCAATTGACCAGGTAATAGAAGAAGGCCATGGCCAAGATCAGGACCAGGAGGAGGTAGAAGGGGGCCCTTGACCGCTTGAGGGGGTCGGGCCTCCTCCGCCGGCTGGACCGGGCGGAGGGTCTATGGGGCTTGGGGGTCTTTTTCTGCATAATTTTCCTCCTGATGGTCTTTAGTTCTTTATTATTACCCATTCGGAATGAATAAATAAAACAAATGAGGAGAAAAAGAATGAAAACACCTTATATTATTTGCTATGGTTTTCGCGGCGACCGCTTTGAGAAGTTAAAAGACCTGGCCACACGGTCGGGCTTCGGCCTCCGGCCGGTGTCGGATGAGGAATTTTCCATGACCGTGGAGGACCTCATGGTGGATGGCCCCATTAACAACGACCGGGTCCAGGAGCCCGTGGCGGAGCGGGACCTGGAGCATGAGCTCTTTGTGGGCATGGGGGGAGAGGCTTTGTCGGACTTCCTGGACCTCTGCCAGGAAGAGGACTTCTACATCCCCCTCAAGGCCGGCCTGACCGAAACCAACCGGAAGTGGCCCTATGCCAAGCTGGTTCAGGAAAATGCTCAGGAGCATGAATTTATGAAGCGGATGACCCTGGCTCAGAAGGGGCTGGTCGTTGCCCAGGCCCTCCATGAGGAGGAGGCGGATGAGGAGCTCATGGCCCTGGCCAAGGAGATGGAGGCCTTCCTGGACGATCCCAAGGAAGAGGACATCCCCCGCTTTGATGACCTTTACCCCCGCTTTATGAATAAGGTCCAGGCCCTGCTCAAGGAAAGAAAGAAGATCTGATGGATATTGATGTGGTGGTGGCCGTCTTCTGCGACCGGCCGGAAAGGCCCGGACGGATCTTCGGGACGGAGAAGGGCTATGGCCCCTATAAAGGCTACTGGGAATTTCCGGGCGGGAAAGTCAAGCCGGGGGAGGAGCCGGAGGAGGCTCTCCGGCGGGAGATCCGGGAGGAGCTGGACGTGGATATGGAAATCCTGGGCCTCTACCGGAAGGCGGTCCATGACTACCCGGAATACCGGGTCCGACTTTCCCTCTATTGGGCCAGGCCTTTGGGAGAAATGACCTTGGTGGAGGCCAGCCAGGGCCGGTGGCTGACCGGAGAAGAACTGGATCCCTCGGCCTGGCTGGAGGGGACCCGTCCCATCATTGAAGAGCTGAAAGAAGTCATGGGGGAAGATCTCTAGCGTGTGGGAATGTGGTCTTCAGCGAAACGAACGGTTTTAACCAGGTATTCCATAGCCTCCACCGGATAGGACCCGGCGGCGGTTTCGCCAGTGATCATGACGGCACTCGCCCCGTCCCAAACGGCATTGGCGATGTCAGAAACTTCTGCTCGAGTGGGGAGGGGGCGGGTCATCATGGAATCCAGCATCTGGGTGACGACCATGAAGGGGCGGCCCGCCTTTTGGCATTGTCGAGCCACCATCTTTTGGACCCAGGGAAGCTCCCAGAGGGGGAGGGCCGTGCCCAGGTCCCCTCGGGCGATGACCATGGTGTCGGCCAGGGGGATGAGGTCGTCGAGGGCATCGAGACCCTGGCGGTTCTCTAGCTTGGCCAGGATCCGGACCTCCGGGTTCCCCGACTTGTCCAGGGCTTCCCTCAGGTCCAAGAGGTCCCGGGCCGACCGGACAAAGGGAAGCATGACCTCGTCCACCCCCATGTCGGAAAAGAGGGCTATATTCTCCCGATCCGCCTGTGTTAGGGCCGGCATGGGGACCCGGCAACCTGGCAGAGCCAGGCTCTTCCGCCCGCCCAGGATACCGGCTTGGCGGACCCGGGCCATGAGCCGCCCCTCCCCGGGGAGGACTTCCAGGAGGATCTTCCCGTCATCCAAGCGGATCTCCTGGCCCGGTCGGAGGAAGTCCTTGCATTCTTTGGGAAGGACCGGGCCATCCGCCTCACCCTCCTGGGCCGGGCTATCCCCCGAAAAATAGAGGGGGAGGTCCTGGCCCTTTTCCAAAGAAAGAGGCTGGGTCCGGATCCCGGTCCGAAGTTCCGGTCCCTGGAGGTCAACCAGGAGCGACACCGCCCGCCCGGCTTCCCTCTCTGCCTGATGAAGGACCCGGATCCATGGCTCTGCCTGGGCCAGGCCGGTGTGGGATAGGTTGAGGCGGATTCCGGTCATCCCGGCATCGATCATCTCTTTCAGACAGGACACCCGGGCACAAGCCGGGCCCAGGGTTCCATAGATTTCTATCATGCCAACCTCCTTTTTGTTGTGGTCGTGATCTTGTGTGATTTGGCTGGACTCATTTTATCATAGAGAGAGTTGATTCCCGCGGGATCGCCCTGGCTCGCCATTCCACCCGAGCCGGGAACCCTGATAATTGGCTCAATTGCACGAATATCAGGGCGAGAAACCCTGACAATTCGCTCAATCACAATATAATCAGGGCCGAAAAATACCCTGATTATTGAGCAAACGGAAAGAATGTCAGGGGAAAACCCCTGCCAATTTGCCAAATCAAAAAAATATCAGGGGGAAAAAACACCCTGATATTTTGACTTATCGCAAAAATATCAGGGTCAAAAACCCTGACATTTAGCTACTTTGCAAGAATATCAGGGGACAAGGACGCCGAGGAAGCAAATCTTGGCTGAGTTCAGAGACCGGCCTCCCCGGTGAGTCATAAGAAGGGGAAAACGAATAGAAAAATGAAGTTTGGGCACTATTTTCACGTACAACTTTAAAATTGTGCCCAAACTTGTTAGGATAAAACCGATAAGGGGGTGGTGAAATGATCCATAGGGAAATGACAAAGGAATTATTGAAATTAGCTGATCAAGTACCTGTCGTTACCGTTATCGGTCCCAGGCAATCGGGGAAGACAACCTTGGTGAAATCAAGCTTTCCCGAATATAACTATGTAAACCTGGAGGATCCCGTCAATCGGATTTTAGCAAAAGAGGATTATCGGGGATTTTTTCACACCTATGGAGAACCTCTAATCATTGATGAAGTTCAAAGGGTTCCGGAACTCCTTTCAGCACTACAGGTTATGGTTGATGAGGACAGGGGGAAGAATGGCCGCTTTATCTTGACCGGAAGTCATCAACCCAGCTTGCAGAAGGGAATCGCCCAATCCCTTGCCGGAAGAACCGGGATTCTTTCCTTACTGCCTCTAAGCATGCGTGAACTTGCCCAGGAAGAAGAACTGGAAAAGTTATCTACAGACCAGCTGTTGATCAATGGTCTTATGCCCGAATTATATCGAGAGGGAACCAGAGAGCCTAGTGTATATTATCGTGACTATTTGAACACCTATGTTGAAAAGGACTTACGTGAAATGTTGGAAATTAGGAATTTAGATAAATTCCTACGATTTCTTACGCTCTTGGCCGGAAGGGTGGGCCAGGTGGTCAACTTGTCCGGGCTGTCCGGGGAAGTCGGCGTATCATCCACAAGCTTGTCGGAGTGGCTTTCTGTCCTTGAAGCCTCCTATATCATATTCCGCTTAAAACCTTATTTTTCCAACATCACAAAGCAAATCATCAAATCTCCAAAGATTTACTTTACGGAAATCGGCCTCGCTTCCTATCTTTTAGGAATAGAAACGGAGAACCAGGCAAGTCGAGATCCCCTGCGTGGAAATTTATTTGAAAATCTGATCGTTTCAGAATTTCTAAAATCCAGACGCAATCAGAATCAAAATCCGAATATTTTCTATATGAGAACGGCAAAAGGGGTGGAAGTGGATGTCATTATGAAAAAAGAAGAGAAGCTTTATCCCTGCGAAATCAAGACCGCCATGACACCCAACCGCTCTTTCTCTAAGAATCTATTATCTTTTGTGGAAGCGGAAGAGACGGCACTCAACCCGAAGGTTATTTATACCGGAAAGTCCTATCCCATATTTAATGGAGTGGAATACGTCAACTACCAGGACTTACAACATTATTTGCTATGAGGAGGGCAGGGTGCCCTAGTCGTAGGAGGGCACCTCATTTCCCCCAATATCCCTAGATCAATTCCTCATCTCTCCATCTCATAGAAATTCAAGGTCACCATCTTATCCAACTTTTCCAGATGGACCTCTTCTCTTTTGATAAAGACAAATCCGGTTTTTTCAATTACACGGTTTGAGCCGATATTTTCAATCCTTGCCCTGATGAGTATCTTTTGATAACCCCGCTCAAAGAGATAGTCAACCATGGCTTTACAAGCTTCTGTCATGTAGCCCTTTCCCCAATATTTTTTTGCTGAACAATATCCGATTTCGGGATATCCCTCGGGAGTAATTCTGGGTACATCGATCATTCCCATCACTTCAGCGCTGTCTTTATTCTCGATGGCAAATCGGACCGTATCTTCATCTTCATATTGGCGTAACCAGAGGTTTAAAATTCTTCTAGTATCCTCTTTTGTTTGATGAGTAGGGAAGGTAACATATTTCGACACCTCTTCATCGGATGCCCAGGCGAAAAAGGCATCTAAGTCGCTTTCCTGAAGCTTTCTAAGAATAAGTCTTTCTGTTTTAATCATTATCGCTTCCTCCCTGATTATGTGGATGGATAGAAATCATGGGGCATGAACCCATGGTGATAGGTATTTCGGTATTTTTATATTTTATCCCTAATGTAAAAAAAATGTAATATAGTAAGACTGATGTGATAGCCCCAAAAAAAAAGAAAAGAGCTGGAAAACAATTGCAAAGCTTGAAAGAGGCCAATATATATGATGGGAGTAATCATGAATACGGTGGCGGTGCTAATAGGCGGCGGCATCGGATTGTTATTCAAAAAAGGCATTCCAACCAGGATTATCGACTCTGTGATGAAAATGATGGGTGCAGTAGTATTGAGCATGGGCATTACAGGAATTTTTAAAGGAGAAAACTCTCTGGTTCTTCTCGTGTCCATTGTATTGGGCACTATTGTGGGTGAGTTGGTCGATATTGACACAAGAGTCACAAAACTAGGCAAGCGGATTGAAACAAAGATCGGTACAGGAGCAGATGGATTCACTCAGGGCTTTGTAACAGCTACCCTACTATTTTGCATAGGAGCCATGGCTATTGTCGGATCCATTCAGGCGGGTATGAGAGGTGATAACTCGACTTTATTTGCTAAATCTGTATTGGATGGTGTAAGTTCAGTGATGTTGGCCGCTACCTTGGGTGCAGGTGTCCTTGCATCGGCCGCCTGTATTCTGATCTTTGAGGGAGGAATTGCCATGTTAGCCGGATTTCTGGCACCCGTGCTAACCTCTGCGATGATTGCTGAAATGACTTGTGTCGGCTCTCTCATGATTATTGTCCTGGGAATGAATGTTATGGGCATCACAGACTACAAGGTTGCAAATTGCCTACCCGCACTTTTGTTCGCACCCTTTATTACAGAACTCTTCTCTCATATTGGTATGGGGTAAGCGATGGATACTCTAGTGCTCATGCTAGCCCCCCCAAAAAAGCCCGCCGAAAGATTGGACAAGGGGCCTCCTTTTTTGCTATACTAGTTGAAATTTTGGGTGCAATTGCATAAATCGAGAGGAGTAGGATCTTGAAAGAACCATCGAAGAAAGTAGAACTCGGAAAGGAAGCCATTTGGGATGTCCGGTCCCTCTCCATCGGGACCCGGGGTCTCTTGGGACTTCAACATATGTTCGCCATGTTTGGGGCGACCATCTTAGTTCCTCTGTTGACTGGTTTGGATATTTCGACCACCTTATTTATGGCGGGTCTAGGCACTTTATTATTTCATTTCTTAACCAAGGGCAAGGTTCCTGCATTTCTCGGATCCTCATTCGCTTTTATCGGTGGCTACGCGGCCGTAGCGCCAATGATCAACGATGCGCCCAACCTGGATATGCTCCCCTATGCGTGTGGGGGTGTTTTTTTTGCCGGTCTGGTCTATGTAGTCATTGCGGGATTAGTGAAGGCCTTCGGGGTTTCCCGGGTCATGAAGTACTTTCCCCCTGTGGTCACCGGGCCCATCATCATCTCCATCGGCTTGACCCTGGCTCCCTCTGCCGTGGGGAACGCCTCCACCGACTGGCTCCTGGCTGCCGTCGCTATTGCGATCATCGTCTACTTCAACATCTGGGGTAAGGGCATGGCCCGGATCATCCCCATCATTTTGGCCATCGTTGGCTCCTATGTGGTCGCCCTCCTTCTGAACCGGGTGGACTTTTCCTCCATGCAGGCGGCCCAGGCGGTGGCCCTCCCGCTTGACCCCAGCCGGTTCATGAAGCTGGACCCCTCCGCCATCATCTCCATCACCCCCATCGCCCTGGCCACCATGATGGAACACATCGGTGACATCACGGCCATCTCCGCCACCGTCAAGAAAAACTACCTCAAGGATCCCGGCCTCCACCGGACCCTCCTGGGCGACGGCCTGGCCACCTCATTAGCCTCGGCCTTCGGCGCCCCGGCCAACACCACCTATGGAGAAAACACCGGCGTCCTGGTCCTGACCCGGGTCTATGACCCCGCCGTCATGCGCCTGGCTGCCGTCTTCGCCATCATCCTCTCCTTCTTCCCCGTGGTCTCCGGCTTCATCCGGTCCATCCCCATGGCCATCATTGGCGGCGTTTCCCTCATCCTCTACGGGATGATCTCCGCTGTCGGCGTCCGGAACCTGGTCGAGAACCAGGTGGACTTCACCAAGTCCCGGAACCTCATCGTTGCGGCGGCCATCTTCGTCTCCGCCCTGGGCTTCACCGGTAGCGTATCCGGACTTTCCTTCGATGTTTTCGGCACCACCATCACCCTGTCCGGACTGGCCATTGCCGCCCTGGTCGGCATCCTCCTGAATGCCCTCCTCCCCGGCAAGGACTACGACTTCTCCGACGACCATCCGACCCCCACCGGCGTCAACTTCTCCGGAACCGATGCGACCTTCAAGGGTAAGCCCTACAACTGGTCCTACAGTGACGGCGAAGAGCCCACCGGCCAATTCGACTAATGAAAAAAGAAGCCTAAAAAAGGGCCCGGCAAAAGGAATCAGCCGGGCTTTTTTCTATGGTAAAATGGAGTGACATGGACCGGTAAGGAGGGAAGAATGAGGGAAAACTACCAATTGGTCTTGGACCAGATCCTCGAAGACATTCAAGCAGAGGGGCGGACTCCCCGCCTCCTCCTCCATTCCTGCTGTGGACCCTGCTCCACCTATGTCCTGGACTACCTGTCCGACTATTTTGAAATCACGGTCTACTACTATAATCCCAACATCTACCCCAAGGAGGAGTATGACTTTCGGGAGGTCGAGCAGGAGGACCTCATCCGCCGCCTGCCCAGCAAGTACCCCATTCACTTTCAGCGGGCAACTTACGACCCGGAGGACTACTACCAAAAGATCCGAGGCCATGAGGGGGACCCCGAGAGGGGAGACCGGTGCAGCCTTTGCTACCGGCTCCGCCTGGAAGAAGCCGCCCGGTGGGCCAAAGAGGGGGGCTACGACTACTTCACCACCACCCTGACCCTTTCGCCCCACAAGGACGCCCAAAGGCTCAACGCCATCGGGAGGAACCTGGAAGAAGAATATGGGGTGGCCTATCTCTACTCAGACTTCAAGAAGAGAAACGGCTTCAAGCGGTCCAAGAAAATGACGGATGAATATGGGATGTACCGGCAGGATTACTGTGGCTGCCTTTTTTCCTACCAAGCCCGTCGGGCTCATGAGGCGGAAAGAATGCGGCAAGATAAAGAGAGAAGGGGGGAAGGTGGCCCGGCCACCAAAGCATGATGAAAACATGGATTCAAGACCATCAGGAGAAAATTTTTGACAAGGTCGCCCTCATCTATAAGATCCTGGCCGTGATTTCCGGCATCGGGATGGTCCTGAAGATTCTTTCCGTATTGGGGATTGGCCTGGTTGGGACCATCGTCTCCTTCGGCCTTTTCCTTCCCATCGCCGGGGTTATGGCTGTCCTTGCCATCCCCATCATCCTCATTCTTTTCGGGATCCGGGTCTTCCTCTTTTGGATGGCGGGTCGGTCTGCCCAAACCCTCCCCATGAAGGCTGACCGACTCCAGCAATTTGCCGGCATCCTCCTGGTTTTTGCCATCATCGGCTTCCTCTTTTCCGGCGACTCTTCTTTTAATCGGACCATGGCCCTGGCCGAAGTGATCTTCCATGGCTTTGTTTTATACGCCCTCTCCGTCACCCGCGGGAAAGGGCCGAATTCCGGGGATGACCCATACCGTCGTCCCCTATAAAAAATGTTGTCTCTCAACCTGTGTATTGAATGAAAGGAGCCGGACATGAGCCGCGCAGACCAAATTTTTAAAGAGAATTGTCGTGAAATCCTCAACCATGGCGTATCGGATGAGGGGATGGAGGTCCGCCCCCGTTGGCAGGACGGAAGTCCCGCCCACACCATCAAAAAATTCGGCCTGGTCAACCGCTACGACCTGTCCGAGGAATTCCCCATCCAGACCATCCGAAAGATTAACTTCAAGGCCCTCTATGATGAGCTGCTTTGGATCTGGCAGAAGAAGTCCAATAACGTCAAGGACCTGGGGTCCAAGATTTGGGACCAGTGGGCCGATGAAAAGGGGACCATCGGCAAGGCCTATGGCTACCAATTGGGCCTAAAGCACAAGTATCCCGAAGGAGAGATGGACCAGGTGGACCGGGTCCTCTTTAACCTTAAGAACAACCCCGCTTCCCGGCGGATCCTGACCAACATCTTCAACTTTGAAGACCTCCATGAGATGGCCCTCTACCCCTGTGCCTATTCCATGACCTTCAACGTCTCCGGCGATACCCTAAACGCCATCCTGAACCAGCGGTCCCAGGATATGTTGGTGGCCAATTCCTGGAACGTCTCCCAGTATGCCCTCCTGGTCCATATGTTCGCTCAGGTTTCGGGCCTCAAGGCCGGCGAGCTGGTCCACGTCATCGCCGATGCCCACATCTACGACCGCCACATCCCCATCGTGGAGAAGCTCCTGGACCAGGAAGATTTCCCGGCCCCCAAGCTGGTTATCGATGAGTCCATCACCGACTTCTATGCCTTCGATGCCGACTCCTTCCGCCTGGAGGGCTATGAGCATGGCCCCAATATCAAGGGGATCCCTGTCGCAGAATAAACCCCTTCTTTCACAAAAAAAGCCTCCCGTCCACCAGGATGGGAGGCTTTTCTTATTCTTTTCTTATTTTAATAGATCGGTGACTTGACCGAGGTTGAGCTCAAAGGAGACACCCCGCTGGAGATAGTCGGGTTGGTAGCGGGTGTTGAGCATGGCATCATGAACGAACTTGGAAGCAAAGTGGACGGCACTTTCCAGGTCCTTTCCGGTATAGAGGGCGGCGATCAGGGAGGAAGCATAGAGGTCCCCGGTCCCGTGGATAAAGAAATCCAGGAGATCTTCCGAAACGGCGGTCATTTCGCTGTCCTGGCCTTGGATGTAGTTGATGATCTTCCCTTCTTTTTGGATCCCTTTTAGAACAACAACTTTAGCCCCCATTTCCAGCAAAGCATCCAGAATGAGGTGGACCTGTTTTTCATCGGGACTTTGACCGGGGTAGTCCATCCCGGTTAAAAGACCGGCTTCTGTCAGATTAGGAAGGAGAAGGTCAGCTCCATCCACCAGGTCTTTCATCTTTTCACACATCTCTTCCGTGTACGTCGGATACCGCTGTCCACCATCGCCCATGACGGGGTCAACGAAACGGAGGGCATGAGGGTAGTCCTGGTAGATGGATTGGATGATTTCCACCTGTTCGGCAGAACCTAGGAAGCCGGAATATACCCCATCCAGGGCCATATTGGCCCCGTTCTTCCAGTGGCTCAATACCTTGGGCAGGAAGTCCGTCGTATCATGCATGACGAAGTCCGGATAGAGAGTATGGGTGGAGAAAAGCGAGGTGGGCAAGGGACAGACATCAACGCCAGCAGCGGATAGGAGGGGGATAGCCACTCCAAGGGAGCATTTCCCATAGCCGCAGAGGTCGTGGACGGCCGCAACTCTGGGAATGTATTTGCCTTGACGCTCATAGAGAATTACTTCATTATTTTTTTTCATCATTACCTCCTGAATTGGATTTTTTAGCGCTCTTGTAGTCTACTCCTGAAAAGGTTTGTAGACAATGCCCCGGCATATTCATTTTTCGCATGAACTCGAAAGGGGAAAAGAATAGTTTTTTCTCCTTCTTTGCCCCCTCATGTACAATAAAGGGGAAAGAAGAAAGGAGGGGACCATGGCGGAGCGAACGTATCTTTCAATCGACTTAAAATCATTTTATGCCTCGGTGGAGTGCGTGGAGAGGGGGATGGACCCCCTGACCACCAACCTTTTGGTCGCCGACACTTCCCGGACGGACAAGACCATCTGCCTGGCCGTATCGCCGGCCCTGAAGACTTTCGGCCTGCCCGGACGGGTCCGGCTTTATGAGGCCAAGGCCCGGGTGGATGAGGCCAACCGCCTCCGCAGGGCCATAGCCCGGAAAGCGGGCAATCCGGTCCTGGCCTCCTCCTTTTTCCTCCCGGCCCTGAAAGAGGACCCCTCCCTCGCCGTTGACTTCATCGTCGCCCCGCCCCGGATGGCCCACTACATCGACTTCTCCGCCCGGATCTACCAAATCTACCTCAAGTACATCGCTCCGGAGGATATTGTGGTCTACTCCATTGATGAGGTCTTCATGGATGTGACCGACTACCTGGACCACTACAAACTGACCGCTGAGGACCTGGCCATGAGGATGGTTCGGGATGTCCTGGACACTACCGGGATCACGGCTACGGCCGGGATCGGCCCCAACCTCTTCCTGGCCAAAATTGCCATGGACCTGGAGGCCAAGAAGATGCCGACGGATGAGAATGGGGTCCGGATGGCCCGCTTGGATTTGGCCAGCTACCGGGAACACTATTGGGACCACCGGCCCATCACGGATTTTTGGCGGGTGGGGAAGGGGACGGCCCAACGCCTGGCCAAGTACGGCCTCCACACCATGGGGGATATCGCCCTCTGCTCGGTGGGGGAGCCGGGCCACGCCTACAATGAGGATCTCCTCTATGACCTCTTTGGGGTCAATGCGGAGCTCCTCATCGACCATGCCTGGGGCTACGAACCCTGCCGAATTTCGGACATCAAGGCCTATATTCCCAAGTCCAAGTCCCTCTCCCGGGGCCAGGTCCTCTCCACCCCCTATCCCTTTGACAAGGCCCGCCTGGTCATGCGGGAGATGGCTGACCTCCTGGCCCTGGACCTGGTGGCCAAGGGTCTGGTGACGGACCAGGTTTCCCTGACGGTGGGCTATGACGTGGTCAACCTCCGGGATCCCCACTTGGCCCAGGCTTACCATGGAGAAGTCAAGAAGGATATGTATGGCCGCCGACTGCCAAAGGAGGCCCACAAGTCCCTCCCCTTGGGGATGGAGACGGCCGCATCCTCGGTCATCATGGAGGCCCTGACCCGGATTTTCGACCAGGTGGTGGACCCCCGCCTCTATATCCGGCGGTTGTATGTCGTGGCCGACCGGGTCATGGCCGGGGGGGAAGTCAGGAAGGACCAGGCCTCCCAGATGGATTTCTTTGGGCAGATGGATGAGGTCAGGGAAGAGGGCCCGGGTGGCCGAAGTGGGGACGAGGGCCAGAAGAAGGACCTGGACAAGGAGCGTCGGGTCCAGGAAGCCCTGGTGGCGATTAAAAGGAAGTATGGGAAGAATGCGGTCCTTCGTGGGATGAACTTGGAAGAAGGTGCCACGGCCAAGGACCGGAATGACCGGATTGGGGGGCATAAGGCATGAAAGACGCATACAAAAAGATCGCCCACCTGGGCCCATGGGAGCCCAAAAACCACCCCCGGATGTCCTGGAAAAACCGGGCTGCCCAGTTCTCTCCTTTCCAGGCCCTGACGGGCTATGAGATGGCCATTCAAGAAGCGGGGCGGCCGACCCGGGAGAGGGCTCAAGTCTCCCAAGATGAGGCGGATGAGATCAACCGGTCCCTGTCCTACCTGACCGACTGGTTGGTGGAAGGAGCCGGGGGCCGGGCTGGGGGCCATCCCCGCATCCGGATCCGCTATTTTCAGAAGGATGAGCGAAAAGAAGGCGGAGCCTACCTTGTCAAAGAAGGGCGGGTTGCCGAGATCCGGGCCTTTCGACGGGTCCTCCTCTTCGAGGATGGGGAGGAAATCCCCATTGACCAGCTGAAAGAAGTGGAAATCCTTGGAAAGGGAGTGGGGGAAGGTTGACTAGGGCCGTCCGCGCCTTGATTGCCCGCCCGGACATCCTCATTGCCGATGAGCCGACCGGGGCCCTGGATTCCGATTCCTTAGGCCTTGAGTCCGTGTTTGATTTCCTTCCAGTCCATGCTCTTGGAAAAGAGGGCATAGAGATTAACCGGTATCCAGGTCAGGAGGAAGAACCAGAAAAAGAGGATTCCCTTCCAGTAGTCTCGCAGGCCCTTCTTACAGTAGATCGTGATGAAAAGGGCAAGGAGGGTGGGCGGAAGAACCATGAAGAAAAGGTTCACCAGGGTAAAGTGGAGGCGGATGACCGTTGTGGTATTGACGAAACCGACCAGGAGGAGGGTCAGGATGGGTAAAATTAGGCTGACGTTCCCCATATAGGTCCCTGTCATCATCATCAGGGAATCAAAGGGATTTTTCCCTTGATCTGTGAAAATGGATTTGATCGTTGACCGGCCCATTTTTTCAAAGACCTGTTTGGCCCCTTTGGCCCAGCGGGACCGTTGGACAAGGGATTGGGACAGGGTAATCACCTGTTCATCATAAAAAATGGCTTTCGGGGCATAGGCAATGTGGTTTCCGGAAAGGGAATTTTGGACGGTAAATTCGATATCCTCAGTCAGGGTCGAGGTGTTCCAGCCTCCGGACTCATCCAGGAGGGCCTTGCTGACCATAAAGCCGGTCCCGGTGATGATGGCATTCATGCCCAAAACGGACCGTGAATGATTATAAAAAAGATCCACAAGCAGCAAATAGATGGAGTGGGCGCTGGAAACACAGGTGGCGGAGGGGTTCTGCCCCTCCCGGAAGCCCTGGCAAGCCTCAAAGCCGGCATCCAAAGCCCGGTTCATCTCGGCAAGAAAACCCGGGTCGACGGTATTATCGGCATCGAAAAGAAGGTAGGCATCAAAATCACGGTCATGGAGGTCGATGAAGGTCTGGTGGAGGACGTCGCCCTTGTTCCGGATATTCTCATTGTATTCAAGGACGGTGGCCCTTGTCTTTTTCGCCTCCTCAACCGTCCGGTCCGTGCAATTGTTGGCCAGGACAAAGACCTCATAGGCCTCATCCGGATAGTCAAGCTTGCCCAGGGATTCTACGCATTGGCGGATGACCGCCTCCTCATTCCTTGCCGGGATAAGGATGGCAAATTTGTGGAAGACCTTGGACTCGGGATAGGTTTTTTCTCGACGGAAAAAGTTCAAGCCGATGACAAAAAAATAGAGTCCATAGAGGTTGACAAGGACGAAGAGGATATAAAAAACAGCTTTAAAAATAGGCATAGTTTCTCCTTGGACCCGATGGACTGGACTCCCAATGATTACAGTATTTTTGTAGTATTAGTCTATTTGTTCGGCCTCCTTCTGTCAAATGTCATCCGCCGGTCCTTCTTTATTATTTTGAGGTACAATACAGGAGGTAGAAAGATAACAAGCACTCATCTTCAGGAGGGAGGAAAACGATTTGAAACCGAAATCATGGAAGGTCCCCACCGGGAGGTCGAATCGGATGCTGGACCTGGTCGGCAACATTCTCTATCTTAGCGTGGCCACCTTTATCATCGCTACTGCTATTTTCTTTTTTCTCATGCCCAGCAAGGCTTCTGTATCCAGCATCACGGGCCTGTCCATTGTTCTGACCCACTTTATTCCCCTGTCGGTCGCCCAAATTACCATGGTCATGAATGTGGGGCTATTGATCATTGGCTTTATCCTTTTTGGCCGGGAGTTCGGCGGAAAAACCGTCTACACCTCGATCCTCCTCCCCTTGCTCCTCCGCTTTTATGAGGTCCTCCTTCCCAACAATGGATCTCTGACCGGGGATGCCACTTTGGATGTGGCCTGCTATATCTTTGTGGTCTCCATCGGCCTCTCCATGCTCTTCAATGACAATGCCTCATCCGGGGGCCTGGATATCGTGGCCAAGATCCTCCAGCGCTTCCTCCATATGGAGATCGGCCAGGCCCTCTCCTTGGCGGGCATTGTCATCGCCCTCTCCTCGGCCCTGGTCTATGACACCAAGACCGTGGCTCTTTCCCTCTTGGGGACCTATCTCAACGGGATCGTCCTCGACCACTATATCTTCGGCCAGACGGGGAAGAAGCGGGTCTGCATCATGACCTCCCAGGAGGAGGTGGTCCGTCAGTTCATCCTCCAGAACCTCCGGAGTGGGGCTACGATTTATGAGGCGATTGGCGGATTTGACCTCCAGCCTAGGCGAGAGATTATCACCATTGTCAATAAGCAGGAATACCAGCAGCTCATGACCTTCCTGGAAAAAACGGATCCCCAGGCCTTCGTCACCATTTACAACGTGACCGAAGTCCGCTATATCCCCAAGCCGGTTTTGGGCCATGATGCTGAGCGATGAATGAAAAAAAGAAGGAGAAAAAAAGATGAATAAAAAGATTGCCATTCAAGACACTTATGGGGAAAGATTCCAGCATTGCTGGGGTTGTGGGCCCAAGAATGAGGGTGGGCTCCACCTCCAATCCTACCCTAGCGAAGATGGGGAGACCTGTATTTGCCAAGTCACGCCGGATGACCGGTTTACCGGCGGCGTCCCGGCCAACCTCTTTGGCGGCATGATCGCCATGATCTTCGACTGCCATGGGACTGCCTCAGCCGCCTGGTTCGCCCATAAGAAAAAGGGCCTGGACCTGACTCCGGACACCGTCATCGGCCGTTTTATCACCGCCCACCTGGAGGTCGACTTCCTCCGCCCGGTGCCCATGAATGAGCCGGTCACCGTGACCAGCCGCCTGGAAGAGCTCACCGACCGCAAGGCCGTCATCACCATGGAGATGGAGGCCGCCGGCCAGCCCCGGGCCAAGGCCAAGATGGTGGCCGTGGCCGTGAAAAAGGACATGTAAAGTCAGGAGGGGGTCCGGGCCTGGGGAGGGATCATGGGGATGAAAATCGTCTCGATCAGGTCATCGATCCGCTCATAATCCGGACTCAGGCCCCCTCCTTCAAAAGTGGCGAAGAGCCGGTAGCCCAGTCGAAATCCGTTCCGCTCATAGGCACGGATTTTTTTGACCGCATTCACCATATAATTGCTGTCGCCGATCAGCCCAAAATGCTCCCAATAGATTTCCTTTTCCGTGCTCGGATCAAAGAAAGTAAAATCCGGATAAACCGTGGCCCCGTCCTCCATGAGGAGTGGGGCCTCATATTTATAAGTCACCCCGGCTTTTTCCAAGGCGTCCGCAATAATCTTCTCCGTCTTTGACCGGACCCGCTCATGGTTATTCGTATAAATCCGGGGATCATCCTGGCGGAAGGACCGCCCCTGATAACTCCTGTTTTTCCAGGCCGCCAGCTTCTCCTGCAAGGTCGGCTGGACCGGAGTGATGAGCCCCCTCATTTGGCGAAACCAGGAGAAAGGGGGGCCACCGTGAGCTCCAAGGATCCACCCGGTCGGGAAAAAACACATGGCCCCCAAAAACCGGATGGGGAGATCCGGTCTTCGGGGGCCATGCATGAGCCGAAAGGCTTTTTTCAACTTTTATTTCACAGAGATGCGGTAAATTTCTTCGAGCGAGATGGGGATGGAGCTTTCGGGCTGGGTGTTTTTGATTTCTCCGCCGAAATAAACTTCGACCGATTTTCCCTCAAGGTCTTGAGTGGTTGACTCGCCGCCTCCGCCATTTTCCAAATGGTCCGTCGGCAGGGAGATGGGCTTGGTCAGGAGGTCCTTGAAAGAAAAGGCCTCATCAACCTCCGTCGCTTCGACCATGAGGGCATGGTCTTCGACCTGGATGACCTTGGCGGTGAAGTGGCCGACCCATTTTGGGATTTGGTCGCTTTCTTCTTTGAGCTTGATATCCCGGAATAGGGTCCAGCCATTGTCCGTCCGGACATTGAGATAGCCCTTTTCCCAGTTTTGGTAGGCAAAGCCCTTGCCGAAGTTGGATTCATCATCATTGGCCGGGATTTTGCCTTCTTCCACCGCGCTTTTGATTTCCCCATCGGGCGTGCCGCAGGTGACCATGGCGTTTTTATAGCCCGTGTCCGCATAAACCACGCCGTCGACCTTGACCATGGGGCGGGCATCTGCCTCAGCTTCCACTGCACCGGATTCCACCGGCTCGCTTTGCTTTTCCGAGCTTTGGCCTCCAGGGGCATCCGGCCCGCTACAGGCGGAAAGGACTACCATCATCAGGGCTAGCAAAAAGACAATATTTTTCCTCATAGAATCCTCCTAAGACAGGTAAAGGTAAAAGCCGAAGAATTGGGTGACGGCAGCGGCCAGGACGAAGAGGTGCCAGATGACGTGGTGCCACTTCCACTCGGTCTTCCGGTAGAAGTAGGTGCCGACGGTGTAGAGGACGCCGCCCAGGGCGATGAGGAAGAAGAATTTCCAGAGCCCGTATTGGATGATGGGCTTGAGGAAGAGGAGACCCAACCAGCCCATGGCAATATAAATGAAGACCGTGACCCGGATCCACTTGTCGTAGTTCTTGTAGGTGACGATTTTGAAGAGGGTTCCGGCGATGGCGATGGTCCAGATGAGGACCATGAAGAGGATCCGGGGGAGGCCTTTAGTCAGGAAGAAGATGGGAGGCGTGAAGGACCCGGCGATGAAGAGGTAGATGGCCGTGTGGTCAAAGATCCGGAGGATGGCTTTGGCCTTGGGGGGCTGGACCGCATGGTAGACAGTGGAGCAGAGGAAGAGCCAGATGAAGCAGCCGCCATATATGGCGTAGGCAACGATACCGGGGATGGACTGGCGGCGGACTTGGGTTAAGATAAGGACGACGAGGAAGAGGATGCCCAGGGGGACACCGATGCCGTGGGTGACGGAATTGAGGATTTCCAGTTTGAGTCGCATTTTTCGTTGAGCTTCTTGGATGGGGTCTTGTCGTTGGGCTTGGTCCATGGGGGCCTCCTTTCTCCTTTGGTGGAGTCATTTTCTTCATTATAACGCAAAAGAGAAGGGGGACTGGTGGAGGAAAAAAGAAGGAGGACAATATTTTTTCTTCCGGATGGATAAAATCGGGTATGATAAATATGATGCAAGCAGAACTTTGCCAAACGGTTTCTTAAAAGGAGGATATGCGATGTCAACGATTCTTGGTTTTAACCGGTCCCAGATTAATGCGGACAACAAGGATATTTCCAGACTCCGGTCCCTGGTCATGACCCCATTCTATGGGAACAATGTCATTGAAGTGAATGATATTCAGACGGCCTACGACCTGGCAGTCAAGTCCCCGGGGACCATTGTCACGGATTTGCCCATCTATAAGCCTGAGGTGATGGGCCTGCGGAAGGACTCCAAGGTCTTGCTCTTCAACGACGGCTCGGTCACCGGGAGAGCGGCAGCTGCCCGCCGGATCCAGGGCTTCAAGGGCGTGGATGAAGACGACCTCAACAAGAAGGTCATGGACGCCATCTACGATTCCCGCTGGGGCACCCTCTACCATGCCCAGACCGTCATCGGTTTGGATGAGGACTTCATGGTCCGGGCCCACCTCCTTCTCCCTGAAGGCGAGGAAAACCTCCTCTACAACTGGATGCTGAACTTCCAGCCCCTAAACACCAAGTACGCCGAGATGTATAAGGAATCCAAGAAGATCGAAGAGACCGACATTTTCGTCTTCTCTGATCCCCAATGGTCCCACCCCGACCATCCCATGGGCCTGACCTATTTCGACAGCGAACATAACTGCGCCGCCCTCTTGGGCATGAAGTATTTCGGCGAGCACAAGAAGGGGACCCTGACCCTGGCCTGGTCCATCGCCAACCGGAACGGCTATGCCTCCTGTCACGGCGGGGCCAAGACTATCCTCCACGAAGGGGACGACCCCTACACCATGGCCGTCTTCGGCCTGTCCGGTTCCGGGAAATCCACCATCACCCATGCCAAGCATGGCGATAAGTATGAGATCAAGATCCTCCACGACGACGCCTTTGTCATCAACGTGGCGGAAAAATACGGGATTGCCATGGAGCCCACCTACTTCGACAAGACCCAGGACTATCCCACCGACTCCCCGGACAACACCTACCTCTTGAGCCTCCAGAACTGCGGAGCCACCGTGGATGATGAGGGCAAGATTGTCCCCATCACCCAGGACATCCGCAACGGCAACGGCCGGGCCATCAAGTCCAAGCTCTGGTCCCCCAACCGGGTTGACCGCCTGTCCGACCCCATCGACGCCATCTTCTGGATCATGAAGGACCCCACCCTGCCGCCCCTCCTCCGGGTCAACTCCAAGGTCATGGGCACCCTCATGGGGGCCACCCTCTCCACCAAGAGAACCTCCGCTGAACGCCTGGCCAAGGGCGTGGACCCCACCGCTTTGGTCATCGAGCCCTACGCCAACCCCTTCCGGACCTACCCCTTGGCCAATGACTACCGGAAGTTCCTGGAGCTCATCGAAAACGACACAGCCTGCTACATCCTCAACACCGGCTTCTATATGGACAAGAAGATCCCCAAGGAAGTCACCCTGGGCGTCATCGAAAACCTGGTCGAGAAGAAGGACCAGTGGAAGCCTTGGCTGGGTCTGGAAGAATTCGACTACATGCCGGTGGAAGGCTTCGAACCGGACAAGCAGGAAGACGGCTACAAGGAAAAGGCCACCCACTCCTTCGAAGTCAAACTCGACTACATCGAGAACCTGGACGACTTCAACCAGCTCCCCGACGAAGCGGCCCAGGCCCTTCGGAAGGTCATTGAAGCCTTGAGAAAATAATCCATCATTCGGAAGATAAAACCCCCGACCGGGCCCTGGCTCAGTCGGGGGTTTCTTTACCTGGATGCCTTCGATAAAAGGAAGGCTAGTTTTCCGGGACATGGTCCTCACAGAGGTGGGCCCGGGAGATCCGGATGATGTCGCGAACATGGTCATCCGACATCCGGTAGTAGATGAACTTCCCATCCCGGCGGGACCGGACCAGGTCCTTATCCCGGAGGATTTTCAATTGGTGGGAAATGGCGGACACCGTCAGGCCCAGCCGCTCCGAAAGCTCGCTCACATTTTTTTCGCTTTCCCCCAGCTCATAGAGGATCCGGAGGCGGGTAGGATCGCCCAGGACAAAGAAGAAGCGGGCCAGGTTCTCATTGATCACCATCTCTTGTTGGTCCACATGTAGATTTGACATTTACAACCCCTATTCGTTCGCTTACTATGGTAGTACTTTCTACTTGAAGTCACTTCTATTATTATCTTACATGGAATGAGAAAAAAAAGAATCTTTTTTTGCAGGAGGGTCTCATTGACCGGCAATCCGGCCGAGGCCCGAAGAGGAAGGAGAGGAAAGATGAGAGCACTCGTCCAATGCGTCAGCCAGGCTTCCGTGGAGGTCGAAGGAAAAACCATCGGAGAAATCGGAAAGGGCTACCTGGTCCTTTTGGGAGTGGGCCCGGAGGACGGTCCCGAGGAGGTGGAGAAGCTTTGGAACAAGATCTACCGCCTCCGGGTCTTCATGGACGACCAGGGCAAGACCAACTGGAATTTGGAAAAAGTAGGGGGGTCCTGCCTGATCGTCTCCCAGTTCACCCTATATGGAGATTTCCGGAAGGGAAACCGCCCCTCCTTTACCAAGGCCGCTCCTCCCGCCCTGGGCGAAAAGCTCTATCTGGATTTCGTCGCCCGGGCCAAGCAGGACCTGGACCGGGTGGAATCCGGCGAATTCGGCGCCGACATGAAGGTCCACCTGGTTAACGACGGCCCCTTCACCATCTGGCTGGATACCGCCGAACTCTAGTCGGCCTTGGCCGAGGGGTCCGGCCCCTCCTCATAGAGGCGGAAGCCCTGATCTTTTGCAACCTTGGTCAGGCGGTTTCGCTTAAGGTTCATGGTCCCGATTTTCTTGACCACCTGGTCGCTGAAGCAGTCCACCCGGCGGTTGGCATCCCGGAGGTCATAGTAGGACTGCATTTCCTCATCGTAGTCGGCCAAGGCCTCCAAATAGGGGGACCGGTCCTCATAGCCGTCGACGAAGGTCCGGAAGGCCATGTCCATCCTTGGCTTTTTCTGGGGGGCCTGGTTGGGGTAACCAAAGAGCATGCCCAACACGGGGAAGGTCCCTTGGGGGAGGTCCAGGACTTTGACCAGGCGGTCGGGGTCATTGAGGATGGATCCCAGGAAGACCCCACCCAGGTCCATGGACTCCAGGGCCACCATGACGTTTTGGGCCATGAGGGCGGCATCCGTCAGGGCTTGGGCGAAGAAGTTGACGTCCCAGGCATAGGGGGAGGGAGCTCCCTTTTCTTCGGCAATTTTCGCATTCCGGTAGGCATCCGCCACAAAGACCCAGACCTCAGGAGCACGGGCGATGTAGTCCTGCTGGCCGATATCGGCCAAGGCCCGTTTTTTCTCCGGGTCCTTGACCCGGATCAGGGAGGCCCATTGGAGGCCGATGGAAGTGGCGGTGTGTCGGGCCACCTCTAGGAGGGCCTGGATCTTCTCTTCCTCCACCGCAAGGTCCTTAAACTCCCGGTAGCTCCGGTGGTTCAGCATCTGGTCAATCAGAGGATTGGTATACACGGCAATCTCATCCTTTCCGGCCCGGCCCCGGGCCCTCTTTTTTTCTGGAACTTTCTCCCCTTCTTTCTACCCAATTTGGGAAGGATCCGGTCCCCTTTTATGTTAGAATGTTGAAAAGGAGTCATTTATGGAAATGAAGGAAGCCAAACAATCCAGTCTGCTCAACGCCCTGCTCGCGGCCGGCCTGACGGTTGCCTTGTTCTATTTTACAACCACCGTCATGCCCTTTCTCCATGTCCTTCTTCTCTTTCCCTTCGTGACGCTTTATGTGTCGGAAGGGCCCAAGTGGACGGGCCTCTCCATGGTCCTGACCCTGGTCGCCGGGGGGATCCTGGTGGGTTGGGAGGAGACCCTGGTTCAGGCCATCTACTTTATCCCGGCCAGCCTCTGCATGGGGGAGATGATCCACCGGAAAAGCGAGCCCCGGGATGAGGTTCTTTTGACCTCCCTGGTCATTTTTGCCGCCGTTTTGGGTCAACTCTTTCTGGCTGACAAAATCGCCGGGACCTCCTGGTTTGAGTCGGTTCGACAGGGGATCCAGGCAGGGGTCGAAGGCCAACTGGCCAACCTGGGGAGCCAGGTGGAGGAAGCCGACCTGCCGGCCCTCCAGTACCAGGTCTCCGTCGCCATGGATATTCTGGTCCATTCCATCCCCGGCATCCTTTATGTTTCCAGCCTGATCACCGCCCTGGTGACCGGCCTCCTTTCTCACTTTATTTCCCTGTCCAGCCACCTGGACGTCCGTCCCTTTGCCCTGGCGGACTTTGAACTTTCCCGTTTTTGGACCCTGGTCCTGCTTGGGGCCCTGGCCCTGGGCTCTGTTTTTTCGGGAAACCCCTACTACGGAAATGCCGTCGTTGTCGCCCTCTCCCTCCTTCTCCTGAACGGGATGGGCTACATCGACTTTCGTTTTCAATGGCGGATGATCCATTGGATGGGTCGTCTGATCCTATACTTCTTTTTCATTTTCCTGGTCCTTCCCGGTTTTCTGGCCCTCTTTTTGGGCATAGGGGACGGTCTTTTGGGCCTTCGGATGAAATTCAGAGAGAGAGGCCAAAACCATGGACAAAACTCCAACGAATAAAAACCACCAGGCGATCCAGATGGCTCAGTCCAAGCTGATTTTAGCCCCTCTGGCGACCCTGGTCCTGTCCCTCCTCCTCTTCATCCTCCACCCCCTGGCCGGGATTTTCGGCCTGGTCTTGACGGTCTTTTCCTACCTGGCCGCCTCCCGGATGGAAGAAGAGAGCCGGCAGAGGGCCCGGGTGGCCGTCGAGAACATGGACAAGAATTTCGATGAAATCACCAAAAACGCCATCTTCCGGATGCCCTTCCCCATGGCCGTCCTTAATGAAGAAGGATCCTTCCTTTGGTATAACTCCCTTTTCAAGGAAGTTTTTCAGATTCAGACCTCCCTTTTAGGCCAATCCTACCGAAAGGCTATGGGGGAGATCTCCCTGGAGGGCCTGGGCCAAAACAAGGAAGCCTTCCCACTGACTGTGGGATCCTCCCACTACCGCTTCTACCACAATGTGACCTCGGAGGATAAGGAGGATTGCCTCTACCTTCTTTACGGCGTGGACGATACCCACGAGAAGGCCATGGAGACCAAGTACGAAGACAACAAGCTGGTCATCTTCTCCATCTTCTTTGATAACTATGATGAGGTCCGGTCCAAGACCTCCGAGCAGGACCGTCCCTTGCTGACGGCCCAGGTCGACCGGCTCATGAATGCCTATGCCGGCGAACTCGAAGCCGTCTGCATCAAATATGAGAACGACCGCTACATCCTCATCACCAGCCAGGCTATGCTGGACAAGGCCAGGAAGGAGAACTTCCACATCCTGGACGACATCAAGACCATCGAAGGCACGGGAATCACCCCCACCCTGTCCCTGGGCATTGCCTACGGGGAGCTGACCCCCCAGGAGATTTGGACCGAATCCCGCCAGGCCATGGACATTGCCCTATCCCGGGGCGGGGACCAGGCCGTTCTCAAGTCGGGGGACCAGCTGGACTACTATGGGGGGAAGAACCAGGCCACCCAGCGCTTCACCAAGGTCAAGGCCCGGGTCATGTCCAACACCATCCGGTCCTTTATCCTCAACTCTGACCGGACCTTCATCATGGGCCACGAAAACCCCGACATGGACTCCCTGGGCGCCTGCCTGGGCATGGCGGCCTTCGCCAATTCGGTGGGTGGCAAGCCCTATATCGTCCTGGGTGAGGTGTCGCCGGCAGTGGAGAATCTCTATAAGAAGGTCATGGAGGAGCTCCCGGAAGCGGATGAACTCATCATCAGCCCGGAAGAGGCCATGGACCGGCGGACCGACTCCTCCATCATCATCGTGGTCGACAACCACCGCCACGATTCCACCGCCGCCCCGGCCCTCCTGGACCAGGGCAATCGGATCATCATCATCGACCACCACCGGAGAGGGGCCGACTACATCCACGATGCGGAGATTTCCTACATTGAGCCCTATGCCTCATCAGCCTCCGAGATGGTCACCGAGCTCATTTCCTACTTGGACACCAGTCCCAAGCTTCCCAGGGTCGTTGCTGAGGGACTTTTGGCTGGGATCACCGTGGATACCAAGGATTTCTACTACCAGACCGGGACCCGGACCTTCGAGGCCGCTGCCTATCTCAAGCGCCAGGGGGCCGACTCCATTGTCATTAAACAGCTCTTCCAGGATGATTTCACCCTGACCCAGTACCGGTCGGAGATCTTGGCCAGCGCCATCCAATTTGAACACCAGACCATGATCGGGCGCTTCGAGCGGAAGCTGGAGGGGACCACCCTGGTGGCTTCCCAGGCGGCTGACGAACTCATGGGGATCCGGGGGGTGGAAGCCTCCTTTGTCCTCTGCTATGTGGGGGATAAGGTCCATATTTCCGCCCGGTCCTTCGGGGACGTTTCCGTCCAGCTCATCATGGAAGCCCTAGGCGGGGGCGGACACCTGACCGCAGCTGCCACCCAAGTTGAAGCCACGATGGATGAGGCGGAAGAAAAGCTCAAAGAAGCCATCCATAACTATTTTAAGGAGGAAGACGATGAAAGCCATTTTGCTTAAAGACGTAGAGGGAACCGGGAAGGCAGGCGAGCTTGTCGACGTCAAGCCCGGTTATTTCAATAACTTTCTGGCCAAGCAGGGCCTGGCCCTCCAGGCCACCCCGGCTGTGATCAAAAAATGGAAACAGGCGGAAGCCCAGAAGGCCAAGGAAGAGGAAGCCCGCCGCCAGGAGGCCCTGAAATTGGACGAAAAAATCGGCCAATCCAAGGTTACCATCAAGGCCAGGGCCGGCGAGGGGGGCAAGCTCTTCGGCGCCGTCACCACCCAGGACATTGCGGATGCTTTGAAGAAACAGGTGGGGATTGAGATGGACAAGAGAAAGATCGAGATTGCCGACCCCCTGAAAACTTTGGGCAGCCACAAGGTGGGCATCCGGATTTACCCGGAAATGGTCTCCCAGCTCCAGGTCTTTATCGAAGAGGCATAAGATGGCCGACCAAGAGAAGAAGCTTACACAGCCTGCGAACCTGGACGCCGAGCGTGCGGTTCTGGGCTGTATTTTTTACAACAACCCCGATATCAATATTGTCAGCCAAAAGCTCCTTCCTGAAGATTTCTACCACCCCCAGCATGTTGAGGTCTATGAGGCCATGCTGGCACTTTCGGGTGCCCATGAGCCCATCGACTACACCACCCTTAAAGAAGAATTGACCAAGCGGAAGACCCTGAGCGAAGAGGAAATTCTCAACCTCCTCCTCTCCCTGGGCTCGCCCAACTACTATTCTTCCCGGATCAACAGCTACATCGATATCGTCAAGAAAAACGCCAACCTCCGGGCTCTAATTGCTTTCGGAGAGGACATCCGCCGCCGGTCCTTTGACGGGTCGGAGGGCCCCGATGCCATCCTGGAGTCTGCGGAAAGCCGACTTCTGGAGATCAATGAGGATCGGCTCTACACCGGATTGACCCCCTTGAGCGAGACCATGGACGCCACCCTGGCCAAGGTCTTCGACCTCTCCCTCCACAAGGGGGATCTGACGGGGATCACGACCGGCTACCGGGATTTGGATGAGACCCTGTCGGGCTTCCAGGCCTCCGACCTCATCCTCCTGGCTGCCCGGCCTTCCATGGGAAAGACTTCCTTAGGCCTGAACATGGCCTACCATGCGGCCCGCTTCCAGGACAAGGAAGGGATCCATCCCTATAAGGTGGCGGTTTTTTCCCTGGAAATGTCCAAGCTCCAGCTCTCCCAGCGCCTCCTCTCCATGGCTACGGGAATCAACCTCAAGAAGATTATCTCCGGCGACCTGGAGGCCGACAGGGATTTCGACATCCTGACCCGGGGGGTGGACCAGCTTAAGGACCTGTCCATCTATATTGATGACACCTCCTCCCTTTCGGTCCAGGCCCTCCGGTCCAAGTGCCGGCGGCTCAAGATGGAAACCGGGCTGGACCTGGTGGTCATCGACTACCTCCAGCTCATGACCGTGGATGACGGACGGCGGAATGAGAACCGTCAACAGGAGATCACCACCATCTCCCGGGGGCTCAAGGCCCTGGCCAAGGAGATGGACTGCCCGGTCCTGGCCCTCTCCCAGCTCTCCCGTAAGACGGAGTCCCGGGAAGGTTCCCGGCCGGTCATGTCGGATATGAGAGAGTCGGGGGCCATCGAGCAGGATGCTGACGTGGTTCTCCTCCTCTACCGGGAAGACTACTACAATCCCGACACCGACCACCCCAATATCACCGAGCTGACCATCGCCAAGCACCGGAACGGACCGACGGGCAAGGTCAACCTCTACTTCAAGAAAGAGCAGACCATGTTCTATTCGGTGGACTATAAAGAGGGGCCGGACGCCTAGTGGGCCGGCCAAGCAGAAAGGCTTGCCATGAAACTTCAATTTGATTTGTCTTCGGTGGACTTCCGGGTCACGCCGGTTGAAAATCTTTTTCTACAAACCTATCTTCCTTTAGCCGATGGCAATGCCCTCAAGGTCTACCTCTATGGATGGAAGGCCGCCTACCAGGCGGAGCGGCCCACCCTCTCCGACGGGGATATTGCCCAGGCCCTGTCCATGACGGACGAGGAGGTGGTCGACGCCCTCAACTACTGGATCGACCAGGGCCTGGTGGAGGAGGATCGCCAGGAGGGCCACCCCGTCTTCCGCTTCAAGTCCATCCTCCTCCTTTATGCGGGGATTGATGAGGCCAGGGAAGAGGAGTCTGACCCTGCCCCCCTTCCCGCCGAAGATCCGGATCCGGCCGCCTTCCTGACCCCGGACGACCGGGCCCGGAAGACCATGATGGACGACCTGGAGGACTTCCTTTCAGAAGGCCATACCTACCGGGTCCGGCTCAAGGCCAATGAAATCCAGGCCATCCACCAGGTTCTGAACAACTACCAGCTGAGCCCGGATTTTTATCTCTATGCCTATAAAAAAGCGGTCAACCATGCCGAAGCCTCATCCCGGTCCTTCAACTATGTGACCGTTATCGTGGAGAATTGGGTTCGCTTTGAAGGGATTACCGACAAGGAGGCTCTGGATAAATTCCTGGACAAGGAAGCCCGGGACAAGGAGGGCAAGGAAGGCCGGCGACCCGGCCCGAAGAAAGAGGGGGCGGAGAACACCTCCCAAAGCAAGAAGATGTCCCGGAAGGACCGGGAGGAATGGGTCAAGGAGGCCATGGAGAAGTCCAGGCGGCGTTCGCTAAGGGGGAATGAGTGATGGATGTACATGAGATTTTAGCTGCCCGGCGGAAGAGGGCGGAGGGGGACCGGGAGGAGCGAGTCCGGGCCCTCTATCGTGACCACCCGGACCTGGCGGACCTCCAGGAGGAAAAAATCCGGCTGGGCAAGGATATGGTCCAGGCTGTTCTTGCCGGAGATAAGGAGAGAGCAGGGGAGGACCGGGAGAAGATGGAGGAGGTGGGCAAGGCCTTTGACCGGGCCCTCCAAGCCCTCCGCCTCCCGGCTGACTATCTGGAGGTCCACTATGCCTGCCCTGACTGTCAGGATACGGGCTTTGTGGACGGGGTGTCCTGCCACTGCCGGAACCTCTTGGTCCTCAACAAGCTTTATGAGAAATCCTCCATCGGCGACCTCCTCCGCCGTCAGAACTTCGACCACTTCGACCTGGACCTTTTCCGGAAAGACCGCCAGGAGGGGGAGGACCTTTCTCCCTATGAGAATATGAAGGCCATCCTCAAGGACATCCGGGAGGACTACATCCCCTATTTTGGGGATAAATCGCCTTCCCTTTATTTCTTCGGCCGGGTGGGGACGGGCAAGACCTACCTGGTCAACGCTATCGCCAAGGCCCTCCTGGACCAGGGAAAGACCGTCTTCTACCAAACCTCCTATGACCTCCTGGAATTTATGGTGGACTATTCCTTCACCCGCCAGGAAGACCGGGGGGGCTTGAAGGAAAAACGGGACTATATCTTTGATGCAGACCTTTTGGTCATCGACGACCTGGGGACGGAGAACATCAACTCCATGACCAAGTCGGCTCTCTTTGAGGTGATCAATGGCCGGATGATTCGTCAGAAGCCGACCATTATCTCCTCCAACCTCCAACCCTATGAGTTGGGCAAGCGCTACGATGACCGAATCTTTTCCCGGATCGGGAACGAATACATCCTTTATGAGGTTTATGGATCCGATTTGCGGGGAAACCCGGGCCGGAAGGCCTAGAAGGGAGGAAGCATGCGGGCGGTAAGCGGAGAGGAAATGCGGCGGATTGACCACTATGCCATCGAGCAGCTGGAAATCCCCTCCATTGTCCTCATGGAAAATGCAGCACGAGCGGCCATGGACCAGGTGGACCTGGACCGCCGGCATTCTTTCGCCATCTTTTGCGGGATGGGGAACAACGGGGGCGACGGCTTGGCCATGGGCCGAAACCTCATGAGCCGGGGCAAGCGGGTCCGCTTCTACCTGGTGGGGTCTCTGGAAAAGGCCAGCCCTGACTTCATGACCAACTACCGGATCCTCCAGCACATGGGGGCTGACCTTCGCTTCCTGGAAACCCTGGGCCAGGTCCAAGACCTTCCCCGGGAGCTCCAGGACTTCAACACCCTGATCGACGCCCTCTTCGGCACCGGCCTCAACCGCCCCCTCCGGGATATGGCCCCGGTCATCATCGAAATCATGAACGAGTCCCGGATCTTCACCATTTCCCTGGACATGCCCTCCGGCCTGGATGCCACCACCGGCCAGTCCTATGGGGCCGACGTCCAGGCCTCCGCCGTCCTCACCTTCGAATGCATGAAGGAAGGGTTGGAAAAACTTGCTTCACGAGGGGTCCCCGTCCGGGTCCTCCCCATCGGCATCCCCCGACAGGCTAAGGCCTTTGTCCTGGGGGAGGATTTTGACCGGGAATAGCTGGCTTGGGGGCTCATGTCGGCCCCTTGCGTTGACAAGGGCCCCCGACCATGGTAGTCTTAGTTGAACTGAATGAGCGTAGGGGAGCTTTTGCTGAGAACGGTAGGACCGGACCCGCAACCTGACCTGGGTAATGCCAGCGTAGGCCGACGTCAAATGGATGGATTTCCGTCTTCTCCCTGTGGAGGAGACTTTTTTTATGGAGGAAAGGGATGAAGAAGACCGGGAAGTATTTCAAATCAGTCATGGGGATCGTCTTGGTCCTCCTCCTTTGGCAGCTGGTTTCCAGCCTCCATCCCATGGGGAAATTCATGCTGCCGGGGCCCATCGATGTCTTCCGCTCCTTTGTGGACCATTGGCCCCTGATGCGCCACCATGCGGGAACCACCCTTCTGGAGGCCGCCATCGGCCTGGCCATCGGGGTCAGCCTGGGCTTTGTCTTTGCCCTCCTCATGGAGCGTTTCCCCCTTCTCTATGACATGTTCTATCCGGTCCTGATCATCAGCCAGACTATCCCCACCGTGGCCATTGCCCCCCTTCTCGTCATTTGGTTCGGCTTCGACCTCCTGCCTAAGGTCATCATCGTCGTGATCTCCACCCTCTTCCCCATCACCATCGGCCTACTGGATGGATTTCACGCCATCGACCCGGACTACATCCAGCTCCTCGATTCCATGGGGGCCAGTCACGGCCAGATGTTCCGCTATATCAAGCTCCCCTTTGCCCAGAGCCACTTTTTCTCGGGCCTCCGGATCGCTGTGACCTACTCCATCGTCGGGGCGGTCATCGCCGAGTGGTTGGGCGGCAATGACGGACTGGGGGTCTATATGACCCGGGCGAGGAAGTCCTATTCCTATGATGAGATGTTCGCCATCATCATTTTTATCACCGCCCTCAGCCTTCTCCTGATGGCCGGGGTCAACCTATTGGAAGGGCTTGTTATGCCCTGGAAAAGAAAGGAAGTCATCATGACAAAGAAAAAATTGGGCTACCTCCTCATGGCCCTCATGTTGGTCGTCTTTACGGCCTGCGGGTCCAAGCAGGGCCAGGATACCCCCGCCTCCTCCGGTGAAAGCGAAAGCCAATCCAGCCAATCCGAGGAAACGAGCGGAGAAGAAAAGGAAATGACCAAGCTGACCTTCGTTCTGGACTACACCCCCAACACCAACCATACCGGGATCTATGTGGCCCAGAAGCTGGGTTATTTCAAGGACGAGGGTCTGGAAGTCGACATCATCCAGCCGCCCGAAGACGGCGCTCCCGCCCTGGTGGCCGCCGGAAATGCCCAGTTCGGCGTGGACTACCAGGACACCATCGGCCCGGCCTTTGCCCGGGAGAACCCCCTGCCCGTGACCAACATCGCCGCATTAATCCAGCACAATACCTCCGGCCTGATTTCCTTAAAGGAAAATCCGGTCAACCGGCCCAAGGATCTGGAAGGCAAGACCTATGCCAGCTGGGGCCTGCCCATTGAACAGGCCATGGTCAAGGACGTCATCAAGAAGGACGGGGGCGATCCCGATAAGCTGAACATCATCACCGGGAGTGCCGCCTCTATTTTCTCCATGGCCGAGTCTGACTATCAGGCCATCTGGGTCTTCTATGCCTGGGACGGGATTGCCGCCAAAGTCAAGAACATTGACTCCGTCTACTTCCCCTTCCGGGACTTCAACGAAACCTTCGACTACTATACGCCGACCCTGATCGCCAACAACGACTATCTCAAGGAAAATCCGGAGATCGCCAAGGCCTTCCTCCGGGCGGTGGAAAAGGGCTACAAGTATGCCATCGAAAATCCGGAGAAGGCCGCGGAGATCCTTGTCGAAGCCGCACCGGAGCTGGATAAGGACGTGGTTGTCGAAAGTCAGAAATACCTGGCCGACAAGTACATTGATGATGCCCCCTACTGGGGTCAAATCGATAAGGACCGTTGGAACCGCTTCTACACCTGGCTCTACCAGGAGAAGTTGATCGAAAAAGAAATTCCGGCCGATTTCGGCTTCACCAACGAATACCTCCCCGGATCCCAGAAATGAGCCTCCTGGAGATCAGGGACCTGGGGAAGAGCTTTGAGGGGAGGCCCATCATCCGGGACATCTCCCTGGACCTGGAGGAAGGGGAGACCCTGGCCCTCCTGGGGGACAGTGGGGTGGGCAAGTCCACCCTCTTCAATGTGATCGCCGGCTTCCTCCAGCCCGACCGGGGGGACATCCTCCTGGATGGCCGGTCCATCCTGGGGCAGACGGGCCACTTCAGCTATATGCTCCAAAAGGACCTCCTCCTTCCCCACATGAAAATCGTGGACAATGTCAGCCTCCCCCTCCGGATTCGTGGGATCGCCAAGAAGGAGGCCCGGGAGAAGGCCAACCCCTACTTCCGGGAATTCGGCCTGGAGGGGACCCAGACCTTTTACCCCGCCCAGCTTTCGGGAGGCATGCGCCAGCGGGCCGCCTTCCTCCGGACCTACCTGGCTGAGGGCCGGATTATGCTCCTGGATGAGCCCTTCAGCGCCCTTGATGGGGTCACGAAAAAGGACCTGATCACCTGGTACCGGGAGGCCAAGGACCACTTCCACCTGACCACCCTCTTCATCACCCACGATATTGAAGAGGCCCTCCTCCTGGCGGATGAGATCCTCCTCCTCCAGGGAAAGCCCGGCACCATCAGCCGGCGCTTCCGGCCCAACCTGGTCAAGAAGGAGGGGATGGATCTGGAAGAGGACTTCTTCCGACAAAAGACCGAGATCATCACATGTTTTCAGGAGGGATATTCGGTGAAATGATGGAGGGTTGATTACAAAAAATTATCGGCGTAATCGGTAAAATACCGGTTACGCCGATTCTTATTTTTAGAGTGGGCTATTAATTGTCCTAAAGTGATTCCATGATTTAGCACTCGGCTCTTCAACTAGTTTCGTCGGTATATTCACGGAAACGTGATATGCTATATTATAATAAAGAAACGATTGCTTGGCCTTACATTGCATGCCCAATGATATTCTGGAATTTTTAGCGAAGGAAAATTGAAATGATTAATATAAGGAAACTCGAATCAGAATTATGGGAATCTGCGAATTTATTACGTTCAGGTTCCAAGTTAACCTCAAATCAATATTGTATGCCTGTGCTTGGACTTATTTTCTTACGTTACGCCTATAGCCGATACAAGACGGTTGAAGCAGAAATCTTAAAAGGACGTCCATCTCGTGGCGGTCGAGTGATACCTGTTGAGGCAAGTGATTTCGCGGCCAAGAGTGCCTTATATCTTCCTAAAGAAGCACAGTATGATTATTTGTTAAATCTTCCAGAAGATATTTCCGCTGCCGGACTTGTTAATAAAGACGGTCATAGCATGAACAGCTTAGGAGAAGTGGTCAATAACGCCATGCAGCTCATTGAGGATCAGAGTGAGCAATTAGTCGGTGTGCTTCCTAAAAGTTATACGGATTTTTCTGATGAGATTTTGTCAGAGCTTCTTCGCATATTTAATAACTCTGCGCTTGATGAAGTCGGGGGAGATATCATTGGAAGAATCTATGAATACTTTCGCCGATTTTTCCGCTTGAGGGGTAAGTTGGTGTTTGAGGGGTAAGTTGTGGAAGTCGGGGTGTCCCGGCTGTTTTTTATAGGAGAAAGTGTCGATGAAGCAAATCACAAATAAAGAATACGAAGAGTGGCAGAAGTACAAAGCTGAAAAAGCAAAGGGTCATGTGCTGCTGCCGGATACCGTCCGATTCATCTGCGAGGCCAACGGCTATGATGCAGAGAAGATCGGCCAGCACTTCCTTGAAATCCTGCCGAAGATCTGCCCGCCTGAAGAGAGATAGCATACTGCTGATCTCTTGCAAAGATGTTTATGCTGGTGGAAATGTTCATTTTTCTCCGGTATAATCCAATTCAAATCCAACGAAAGGGGTGATCACATATGAAAAACAATCGTGTATGGAGGGCCCACGAAACTTGACCCTCCAATAAAAAACTGGAGGATTCATAATTTGAAAGAAAAAGCCCGTGTTATAGGACAC
>JAQYCE010000078.1 GCA_029003555.1 Bacillota bacterium
AGACTAAGTTAAATATTTATCAAGTGAATCCCATGTGGAATCCCCTTTCAGAAGCCCGGAAAATACAGGCTAGGGGACACAGGGGAAGATCGGAAAGGGTATGTTGGACAGGGACCACATGGTCCGGAAAGGGAGTAAAAAATGTCTGAAAGAATCTTTATCACTGGAGCTGTCAGAACAGCAGTCGGAACGATGGGTGGGGCACTTTCTACCGTACCCGCAAAGAAGTTGGCTGAAATTGTTATTAAAGAATCCTTAAATCGTGCAGGGATCAAGCCTGAAGATGTCGACTTTGTCTACATGGGTAACGTCCTCCAGGCCGGTGCCGGACAGAACGTGGCTCGTCAGGCTTCCGTCAACGCCGGTATCCCCGTAACCACCCCGGCCGTGACCATGAACATCCTCTGCGGATCCGGCCTTGAGACCGTCAACACCGGTGCCCGGATGATCAAAACCGGCGATGCGGATATCGTTGTCTGCGGCGGAACCGAAAACATGTCCATGGCTCCCTACCTCCTGACCAATGGCCGCTATGGATACCGGATGGGCGATGCCAAGATCATCGACTCCATGACCAACGATGCGTTAACTGATGCCTTCAACAACTACCATATGGGCATTACCGCTGAAAACATTGCTGAGAAGTGGGGCTATTCCCGTGAGAAGTTGGATGAATATGCTGTCATGTCCCAGAACCGGGCAGAAAAAGCACAAAAGGCAGACGTCTTCCAGGAAGAGATTGTTCCTGTTGAAGTAAAGAAGAGAAAAGAAACCATCACCTTCAATAAGGATGAGGGAATCCGCTATGGTCAGACCATGGAATCCGTTGCTAGACTGAGACCTGCTTTCAAGGAAGGTGGCGTTGTGACAGCCGGAAACTCCTCCGGAATCAACGATGGAGCAGCCTGCGTCATCCTGATCTCCGAATCCAAGATGAAGGAACTGGGTGTTAAGCCCCAGGTGGAGTATGTTGACGGAACCGTTGGCGGTGTTGATCCTGCCATCATGGGAACCGGCCCAATCGAAGCTACCAAGAAACTGATGAAAAAGCTGGATTGCGACATCAATGCCTTCGACCTGGTGGAAGCCAATGAAGCCTTTGCCGCCCAGTCCGTGGTCTGCATGGAAGAACTTGGACTCGACCCGGAAAAGACCAACGTTAACGGTGGCGCTATCGCCATCGGTCACCCCGTTGGATGCTCCGGTGCCCGGATCCTGGTCACCCTGATCTATGAATTCCTCCGCCGGAAGGACGCCAAGCAAGCCCTGGCCACCCTCTGCGTCGGTGGTGGAATGGGCGTTGCCACAGCCATCAAGAAAGTTGAAGACTAATTGAGAAAGCAAGAGGGGAGTGAAGCCTTCACTCCCCTCATTACTGTAAGGAGGCAGCATGGAATTTGTAAAATATGATGTCCAAGGCCAGGTCGGGGTCATCACGATTGACCGGCCCAAGGCCCTCAACGCCTTGAATGACCAGGTCCTTAAGGAATTGGACCAGACCATGGACCAGGTGGACCAGGGTCAGGTTCGTTGCCTGATCATCACCGGTTCAGGGGACAAGTCCTTCGTGGCGGGTGCAGACATCGCCCAGATGAAGGACTTTAACGAAGACGAGGGCAAGGCCTTCGGACTCCTCGGAAACAAGATTTTCCGGAAGATCGAAACCTTCCCTATCCCCGTCATCGCCGCCATCAACGGCTTCGCCTTGGGCGGCGGAAATGAGCTGGCCATGTCCTGCGACATCCGCTATTGCTCGGAGAACGCCCTCTTCGGTCAGCCGGAAGTGGGATTGGGCATCACAGCGGGCTTCGGCGGTACCCAGCGCCTGGCCCGGGTGATCGGGTCCATGTCCAAGGCCAAGGAACTCCTCTACACTGCCAAGAACATCAAGGCGGAGGAAGCCAAGGAGATCGGCCTGGTCTCTGAAGTTTTCGCTCAAGAGGACCTCATGGCCCAAGCCATGAAGACCGCCCAGCGGATCGCCGGCAATGCCCCCATTGCCGTCCGCAATACCAAAGCCGCCCTCCTGCAAGGAATCGAAGAACCTATGGACAAAGCCATAGAAACGGAAGCCGGTTATTTCGGCAACTGCTTCGATTCGGAGGACCAGGTAGAAGGCATGTCCGCCTTCCTGGAAAAGCGGAAAGAAAAGAATTTCCAAAACAAGTAAATCTTCTTATGGGCAGGGGATCTGCTCGAAGGAGAAATATGGCTTTCAGCCAATAAAGGAGGAAGAATGAAAGTTGGAGTAATTGGTGCCGGAACCATGGGATCTGGAATTGCCCAGGCCTTCGCACAAAAAGGACACGAAATCATGCTCTCGGATATTAAGATTGAATTTTCCGAGGGAGGAAAGGCAAAGATTAAAAAGGGTTTGGACCGTCGGGTTCAAAAGGGAAAGATGGACCAGGCGGATGCCGATGCCATCGTCAACCGGATCACCCCTTGCTTGAACGACCAGTTGGACGACTGCGACCTCATCGTTGAAGCCGCCATCGAAAACATGGCCATCAAAAAAGAGACCTTCAAGAAGTTGGATGAGACCGTCAAAAAGGACTGCATCTTTGCTTCCAACACCTCTTCTCTTTCCGTGACCGAGATCGGCGCCGGACTGTCTCGTCCCTTGATCGGGATGCACTTCTTCAACCCCGCCCCGGTCATGAAGTTAATCGAGGTCATCCCCGGAATTAATACCCCCCAGGAGACAGTAGACAAGATCGTCTCCATTTCTGAAGAATTGGGCAAGACCCCGGTTGTGGTTAAGGAAGGTCCCGGATTCGTGGTTAACCGGATCCTGGTTCCCTATATCAACGAAGGTATTTCTATCCTGGAAGACGGACTGGCTAAGCCGGAAGACATCGACACCGCCATGAAGCTGGGTGCCAACCATCCCATGGGCCCCCTGGAACTCGGTGACCTCATCGGTTTGGACGTCGTCCTGGCCATCATGGAAGTCCTCTACAATGAATTCGGCGACTCCAAGTACCGCCCCGCCCCTCTCCTGAGAAAGATGGTCCGTGGCGGACGCCTGGGTCGGAAGACCGGTCAAGGTTTCTTTGACTATAGCAAATAAAGGTCTATGATAGTAAATGAGGATAAAGGGCATAACTATGCCCTTTATCCTTGATTATGTAGGTCCATGACTAATAGGAGGAATCTATGGAATTTGATCTGAATGTGATGAAAGAGATGGAGGAGATGCGTCAGATGTTCCGCAAGTTCGCGGAAACTGAAGTGGAACCCCTGGCCGTGGAAATTGATGAGACCCATGAATTTCCCATGGAAAACGTCAAGAAGATGCAGAAGCTGGGTTATTTCGGCATTCCTTTCCCCGAAGAATTAGGTGGTGAAGGCGGATCTGAACTGCTCTATGCCATCCTGGTGGAAGAACTGGCCCGGGTTTGCGCCTCGACTTCCGTCATCGTATCGGCACATACCTCTCTCTGTGGTGGTGCGTTAATGCGCTTCGCCAATGAGGAGCAGAAAGAAAAATACTTACGTCCCCTGGCTTCCGGTGAAAAGCTGGGTGCTTTCGGCTTGACCGAGCCCAATGCCGGAACTGACGCTTCCGGTCAGCAGACCGTAGCCGTAAAGGACGGAGATGAATACATCCTGAACGGAACCAAAATCTTTATCACCAATGCCGGAGCAGCGGACACCTTCATCGTCTTCGCGATGACCGACCGGTCCAAGGGAACCCACGGCATTTCCGCCTTCATCGTGGAAAAGGGAACCCCCGGATTCGATATCGGTACAGTGGAAAAGAAGATGGGTATCCACGCTTCCTCCACCTGCGAGCTGATCTTCCGCGACTGCCGCATCCCTGCTGAGAACCTCTTAGGCAAGGAAGGAAGAGGCTTCCCCATTGCCATGCAGACCTTGGACGGTGGACGTATCGGGATTGCCGCCCAGGCTTTGGGTATTGCCCAGGGCGCCTTCGACCGGACTGTCCAATACGTCAAAGAGCGTGAGCAGTTTGGTCGCCCCTTGGCCAAGTTCCAGAACACCCAGTTCATGTTAGCCAAGATGGCTACGGAAATTGAAGCCTCCCGCCTCCTGGTTTATAAGGCTGCCATTGCCCATGACACCCAGGACCGCTTCTCCGAAGAGGCCGCCATGGCCAAGCTCAAGGCCTCCCGGACCGCCATGTGGGTCACCACCGAATGCGTCCAGCTCCACGGTGGCTACGGCTATATCCAGGAATACCAGGTTGAGCGCATGATGCGTGATGCCAAGATTACCGAAATCTACGAAGGAACATCCGAGGTCATGGAAATGGTCATCGGCGGTTCCGTCTTAGCGAGAGCAAAATAGAGGAAGGAGCCAACATGAAAATTCTTGTTTGCGCAAAACAAGTTCCGGATACAACTGAAATGAAGATTGACCCGGAAACCAACACCCTGATCCGTAAAGGGGTACCCAGCATCTTAAATACCTATGATTCCTATGCTTTAGAGCAGGCCCTTCAACTCAAGGACCGGGATCCCGAAAACACCAAAGTGGTTGTCGTTTCCATGGGCCCCCCACAGGCAGAAGGCATGCTGAGAGACTGCCTGGCTGTCGGTGCGGATGAAGCCTATCTGGTCACCGACCGGAAATTCGGTGGATCCGACACCCTGGCCACTTCCTACATTCTTTCCCAAGCGGTTGAAAAGCTTCAGGAAGAAGACGGTCCCTTCGACGCCATCTTCTGCGGCAAGCAGGCCATCGACGGCGATACCGCCCAGGTTGGCCCTGAACTGGCAGAGCACATGGACATCCCCCAGATCACCTATGGTCTGAACGTGGAGGTCAAGGACGGCAAGGCTGTTATCGAGAGAGAACTGGATTCCTGCCACCAGATCGTGGAAACCCAGATGCCTTTCCTGGCCACTTTCAACAAAACGGATGAGCTCCGCTATGCCCGCGTCCGCAATGCCCTTCATTCCAAGAAGGCGGAAATCAAGTATCTGACCTTCGATGAATTCCCCAACATCGATACCACGTCCATCGGACTCAAGGGGTCCCCGACCAGAGTGGTGAAGTCATATACACCGGAAAGCCACAAAGAAGGCATTCGAATCCAAGAAGCAGATCCCAACCTGGCCGCTAAGCGCCTGGTTTCCGCGATGGAACATGCCAAGGTACTGTAGGAGGTAGTCCATGACAGAATATAATAACATGTGGGTCATTACCGAATTAAAGGAAGATGGAACACCGGCCAACGTCAGCCTTGAGCTTTTGACCACAGCTCTTTCCCTGGCTGCAAAGGTGGGGGAGAAAGTTTACTCCGTCCTCATCGGATCCGACTTGGATAAGGCCCAGGAAGTCTGCAAGAACTATGGCGCTGACGGTGTTGTCCTCGTTAGGTGATGTCTATAAAGAATACAACACCGACGTTTACACCCATGCCATTGAAGAACTGGTTAAAAAGCACCACCCCAGAACCATGTTCATCGGCGCCACCAACCAAGGCCGTGACCTGGGTCCCCGGGTTTCCTCCCGCCTCAAGACCGGTCTGACCGCCGACTGCACAGAGTTGGACATCGATACGGAAAACCACAATATCCTCTGGACCCGTCCTGCCTTTGGTGGTAACCTCATGGCCCAGATTATCTGCGCCGACCACCGTCCCCAGATCGGGACCGTCCGCCCCGGCGTCTTCCAGTCCATCCGCGTGGAACCCAAGGCGGAATTTGACGTTATTCAAGAAACCATCGACTTCCCCACAGAGAAGATCCGGACCCGCGTCCTGGACACCATCCATGAGGAAGCCGGTGACGAAGTCAACCTCCTCGAGGCGGACATTATCGTATCCGGTGGGCGTGGACTTGGGGATCCCAAGAACTTCGACCTGATTGAAAAGCTGGCCCACGCCCTTGACGGGACCGTCGGTGCCTCCCGTGCCGCCGTCGATGCCGGTTGGATTACCCACTCCCACCAGGTCGGCCAGTCCGGTAAGACCGTTAAGCCCCAGGTCTACATCGCTGTCGGCATCTCCGGCGCAATCCAGCACTTGGCCGGTATGCAGAACTCCGACTACATCATTGCCATCAACAAGGACCCCGAAGCCCCCATCTTCAAGGTGGCGGACATCGCCCTGGTTGGTGACCTCTTCGAGATTGTTCCCGAACTGACCAAGGAAATCGAAGAATATAACGCTCGAAAGAACTAAGTTCTTTTCACGGGAAAATAAGGGTTGACCCCTTAAGATAAAAATAGAGAAGTGCAAATTTTGCACTTCTCTATTTTTTTGCAAGATGACCCTGGTGGGGATTTATATCTGTTGCCAGACAGGGAGACACTTCCTATTTTTTCTCAGAGAAAACCAGGAATCGCTGGCCCAGGTAGTTTAGCCCTACAAAGAGGACCATGCCCACCAGCATGGCAATATTTTCTACGAGTTTGACCTCTTGACCCTCTAGGATTCTCATGACCAGGGGCTTAGCCAGACCGTAGGCCAGGAAGTAGCAGACGGTGATATTAAGAACGAATTTTACCACCTGGCTCCAGGATTTTTCCTTGGATTGGAAGGTGAAGTATTTGTTGAGAAAGTAGGAGAGAATGGAACCCAGGATGTAGTTTAGGGCTGAAGAGAGCCAGTAGGAGGCGGAAAAGACATTATAGGCCAGGAACATGACCCCGGTTCCGAAAAGAGTATTGATGATCCCGACCAGGATAAATTTTAGGGTAGTTTTATCGAAAAGTCGGATTGACGTCTCTGGCTTCTTGCTTTTCTTATTTATAGGCATAACTTACTCCTTTAAAAGATGTCCGGATAATCCCCTCTCCGGGCGTTTTTACTTTCTTCATTGTAAAAGAAAGAGGGGAGGAGGCCAAATTTTTCGGAAGGGATTTCGATATGTGGATGATTTTATGCTACAATTCTTATACATAGAAATTATGAGAATTTTTTATATTTCATATACATAAAGGATAAAACAATGACAGAAGAGAATTTAAGCAAGCAGGATAGTCAAGGAAAAAGCAAGCGAAATGAGCCGGCTGAAAAGCCTGCCTTAGAAAATGACCTGGCCCCGGAGGTCATCCGCAAGCTCCGGGCTGCCCAGGAGAATGGGGGAGGGAGGAAGGAAGCCTATGACCTGAGTGCTTATAAGGTCCTGGTGGACTTCCTGGGAAAATTCCTGGGTCCCGACTATGAGATTCTTCTCCATGATGTGTCCAAGCTCCCCAATTCCGTGGTGGCCATTGCCAACCCATTATCCGGCAGAGGAGTGGGGTCCCCGATCACGGAGCTGGGCCTACGGATTATCCAAGAGAAGATGTATAAGAGCCGGGACTATTATGTTAATTACCAGGGTCGTCGGGGGAATGACCATTATCGGTCCTCGTCATTCTTTATTAAGGATGATGAGGGAGATCTGGTTGCTCTCCTCTGCATCAACTTCACGGATGCCCGCTTCTTGGAGGAATTCGACCGCTTGCAAAAGATCATCCATCCCAAGGATTGGGTCAATCCGACGGCAAATAACCGGGTTGACCTGGGCCAGACTTTCGACCAGGTCAACCAGGAGGGTGGGGTTGAAGAGTTCCACTCCAATATCGACGAGCTCATGGTCAATATCTTCGAGGATGTGATTAAAGGTAACCCTATTCCCGTCGGTTATATGAAGCAGGAAGACCGGCTGGAGGTGACCAGGCAGCTGGATGCTCGGGGAATGTTCCGGATGAAGGGGGCGGTTAATTTTGTGGCCGACAAGCTGGACTGTTCAGTCGCTACCGTCTATCGTTACTTAAATATGATCAACTGGCAGGAGTAATTCCTGCCGTTTTTTTCTTTTTGTCATTCCTTTTATTATGGTATTTCTATGGTATATGGCCTATACTATTCCAAAAAAGAATAGTTTCTATGAGAAATTAGAAACGTTTTCTTGCCTGGTTTATGATACGATGACGGTAGGTAAATGTTCCCAAGTCTATAAATTGGCTCATCTTTGAAGATGGAAAAAAGGGATAGCCGGTTGCTTATCGGTAATAGGCGTGGGACTTTGTCAAAGAGGAAACGTTTATTTTTCTTCGAATCGGAAATTGTGCCCACTTCTGGGGTGCAGGAGAAAGCTTCTAAGAAAGGAGTTGTCATGGAAAAAAAGAACCTGAAACTTGACACGATTGCAGTACACGGAGGGTATGAGCCGAACAAATATGGGGCACTGGCCACCCCGATTTATCAAACCTCAACCTTCATCTTCGACAACTGCAATCAGGGCGGTAACCGCTTTGCCGGAAAAGAAGACGGCTACATCTACGGTCGTCTTGGCAACCCTACCGTCGCAAATGCTGAAAGAAAAGTGGCCCTGCTCGAAGGCGGGGAAGCAGCTGTCGGTACAGCCTCTGGAATGGGTGCCATTGCTTCCACACTTTGGGCCTTCCTGTCTGCCGGTGACCACATCATCGCCTCTGAAGTTCTCTATGGTTGCACCTTCGCTTTGATGAACGAAAGCCTAACTCGGATGGGGATTGAAGTTTCCTTCATCGACACAACAGACCCCAAGAACGTTGAAAAAGCAATGCAGGACAACACCAAGATTGTCTACATAGAAACGCCCGTCAACCCCACCATCGGTTTAGCCGACATCAAAGCCATTGCTGACATTGCCCATAAAAAAGAGGGCGTTCGGGTTGTCGTTGACAACACCTTTGCCACCCCGGTTTGCCAGAAGCCCTTGGAATTAGGTGCTGATATTGTTGTCCACTCAGCGACCAAGTACCTCAATGGCCACGGCGACGTCATTGCCGGGTTTGCTGTCGGATCTGCCGCGGACATGACGACCGTCCGTTCCGTCGGCGTCAAGGACTGCACCGGTTCTGTCATGTCCCCCTTCCAGGCCTATCTCATCATCCGCGGAATGAAGACCCTAGGCATTCGCGTCCGTCAACATTGTGCAAATGCGCAGAAGGTGGCGGAATTCCTTGAAAAGCATGACAAGGTGGAACGCGTTATCTATCCGGGACTGGATTCCTTCGACCAGAAAGAATTGGCCGACCGTCAGATGAAGCTCCCCGGCGCTATGATTTCCTTTATGGTCAAGGGCGGCTTGGATGATGCCAAGAAGGTGATGGACTCCGTTAAGGTCTGCACCCTGGCGGTTTCCTTGGGCGACTGCGAAACCCTGATCGAACATGCGGCCTCCATGACCCATTCCACCTACTCCCCTGAAGAATTGGAGAAGGCCGGAATCCCGGTTAACCTGATCCGTCTCTCTGTCGGTCTGGAAGATCCTGAGGATATCATCGCTGACCTCGACCAGGCCCTCAACCAGCTCTAAAGCGAAGAAAAGCGGCCAAGCAAGAGATAAAAGCCGCAAGATGATGTATGGGGGACATGAGGGATGAGACTCCAACAGCTCTACTACCTGCTGGTACTCTACCAATCGGATACGATGGTTGATGCTGCCAACAAATGCTATGTCACCCAACCGACGATTTCCAAGGCCATTAAAAGCCTGGAGGAGGAACTCGGGATTGAGATCCTCCTCCGCGGAAACCAGCGGCGGGTGGCCTTTACGGAAGAAGGGGAGAACCTGGCGGAAATGGCCAAGTCCATCATTTTCGAACTGGAGACTATCCGTTCGACCTTCTCCAAAAAGAAGCAGACCCGGCTCCGGGTTTCTGCCCAGCATTTTGTCCATGTGGTGGATGCCTTCTCTGACCTCATCACCCGGTATGAGGATAGCGACTACGACTTCGAACTCCGGGAAGTCACGACCAAAGGGGCTATCTCCGAGGTGGAGTCCGGCCTGGCTTCGATCGGGGTCGTCTCCATGGCAACGGAGACCGAGCGGGAGATTCTGAAGTACCTGAGGGACCGCTTCCTCGACTTTCACCAATTGGGGACCTATGCCTATGCTGTTTTTCTTAGCAAGGACCATCCCCTGGCCGGGGCCAAGGAGTTGTCACTAGACGACCTCCAACCCTATCCATATATCTGTTACTCCCAGACAGACTCAGCCCATTCATTTTTAGAAGAAGGAATTCGCCCGGACGCCCGGCAAATCATCCGGGTTTCAGATAGGGACACGATCTATCAAATCCTTTCCGACCACCGAGCCTATACCATCGGGTCAGGTGTCATCTCGTCAAGAGGGGATGATCAGCTGATAGCGGTTCCCCTGGAATCTTCTTCGGGGATCATCCGGATCGGGTGGATTGCTTCAAAGGACCACCGAGTGACCAAACTCGAAAAAGAATTTATTGACTTATGTCAGCGCTACATAGGGTCTTCGGATGCGAAGACCTCCTAAGAGGAGGAATTTATGAATAATGATAATCAACCGCAGAGAAGCTCAGGTCTTTCTCTACTCCCCTTTTTAATTTTCGTTGGTTTATATCTAGGTATTGGTATTTATCTCTCCAGCCAGGGAGTGGAAATGGCCTTCTACCAGTTTCCCATCCTGGTTGCTTGTTTAGTCGGTATTCTTTCCGCCTTCTTCCTGCATAAGGGAGACATGAGCAGCAAGCTCAACCACCTGGTCGCCGGCATGGGCGATACGGACATCATGATCATGTGCCTGATCTACCTCCTGGCCGGTGCCTTCTCCGCTTCCGCCGATGCCATCGGTGGCGTAGAATCTACGGTTAACCTGGCCTTAACCTACATCCCGGCCGACTTCCTGGTTGCCGGAGTCTTCGTCATCTCCGCCTTCCTCTCCCTGGCTATGGGGACCTCCATGGGGACCATCGGAGCGGTCGCTCCTATCGCCGTTCCCCTAGCCGTTGCCTCCAACCTGAACATCTACCTCATGGTCGGTGCCGTTCTTGGCGGAGCGATGTTTGGTGATAACCTGTCCGTCATCTCCGACACTACCATCGCAGCCACCCGGTCCCAAGGCGTTGAAATGCGGGATAAGCTCCGGATGAACTTCAAAATGGCCATTCCGGCAGCCCTTCTTACTGTTATCCTCCTTCTCGTTCTTGGACGGCCTGAACAGACCCCTAACATCGACCAGCTTAAATTCAGCGTAATCAAGATCCTGCCCTACCTCTTTGTTCTCATCTCTGCTCTAGCCGGCATGAACGTTTTTGTTGTCCTGGCCGGCGGAGTTGTCCTAAACGGCGTCATTGGCATCGCCACCGGAGCCATTGGCTTTATCGAATTCACCGGTGCCATGGGTAAGGGCATGATGGGGATGGCCGAAATCTTCATCCTCTCCATCCTGGTTGGTGGTCTGGCCTCTATGTGCCGGGCTGACGGCGGTTTCCATTGGCTCATCCGCAAGCTTTCCAGTGGCGTCAAATCCTCCGCTTCTGCCCAGCTGGCCATCGGCGGTCTGGTCTCCTTAGTTGACCTGGCTGCTGCCAATAATACGGTCGCCATCATCATTTCCGGTCCGATTGCCAAGGACCTTTCCAATGAATTCAAGGTTGACCCCAGACGGTCCGCCTCCCTCTTGGATGCCTTCTCCTGCGTCTTCCAGGGAATCATCCCCTATGGTGCCCAGGTTCTCCTGGCTATCTCCCTGACCTCGGAAAAGGCCGGCATCGTCCTCAATCCTCTGCAGATCATTCCCAACGTTTGGTACTGCTTGCTCCTGGCCGTCTTCCTGATCCTCTCCATCTTCGTTCCCTTTGCTGATGGTGCGATCAAGAAAGATCCCTGGAACTATGAATATGACTGCAAGGAGAGCGAAGTGGAAGAAAAGAAGCGGACCCTGGCTTCCAAGTAAACCCTAATTATTTCCAACAATTGAATCCAGTGAGAAGTCCATATTCACCGGAAGGCTTCTGACGCAGAAGAAAAGGAGCCTTATTGAGAAGAGGTTAAATCTCAGGAAGGCTCCTTTTTTAATAATCTTTTCCAAAATTTTACAGGGAAAATAGGGGAAAACGGTTGACGAATGTCCATTTTTGATTTAACATGATAAAGAATTACAATGTTTAGAAATATTTATTAAGCTTCTTCCATCAAGATAGGGAAGGCGGATGAAATATTTCCAACATTGAAAGGGTAATATACGTTCCCACGGCTGTTTTTTAACCGCAGAAAACAAAGGAGAAGAAGATGACCAAAGTAATTGCAACGGAAAATGCCCCCCAAGCAATCGGCCCCTATTCCCAAGGGTTGGTGGTAGGAAACATGGTGATGACCTCCGGTCAGATCCCCCTGAATCCCAAGACCGGGGAAATGGCTGACACCATCGAAGAGCAAACTAAGCAGTCCTTAACCAACGTCAAAGCCATCCTTGAAGAGGGCGGATCCTCTATGGAAAAAGTGGTTCACACCACCGTCTTCCTCCAGGACCTCAACGACTTCACCGCGATGAACGAAGTTTATGCGACATTCTTCACCGGAATCCTGCCGACCCGGTCCTGCGTCCAGGTGGCCAAGCTGCCCAAGGGTGCAAAAGTAGAAATTGAAGCCACTGGAACGATCGACTAAGACTTCATTTTGGATGTCCCTTTTGAATGAATTTTGAGAGGAGAAATTATGGCTAGACCTAGAAAATCGATGGATGGGAACACGGCTGCCTCGCACGTCTCTTATGCCTATAGCGACAATGCCATCATTTACCCCATTACTCCATCTTCCCCAATGCCTGAACTGATCGACAAGTGGTCAGCAAACGGGCGAGAGAATGTCTTTGGCAACCAGGTTACGGTTACCGAAATGCAATCCGAAGCGGGTGCTTCCGCTTCCGTCCACGGCGCCCTCCAGGGCGGCGCATTAACCACCACCTACACCGCATCCCAGGGTCTTCTCCTGATGATTCCTAACCTCTATAAGATGGTTGGTGAACGTCTCCCCGGCGTGGTCCACGTGGCTGCCCGCTCCATCTCCACCTCCACCATTAACATGTATGGTGACCACCAGGACGTCATGGCCTGCCGCCAGATCGGCCTCGGCATGTTGGCTGAGGGCTCTGTTCAGGAAATCATGGACCTGGCTCCCGTTGCCCATCTTTCTGCTATTGAAGCCCGTATCCCCTTCATGAACTTCTTCGATGGTTTCCGGACCTCCCATGAAATCCAGAAGATCGAAGTTTGGGATTACAAGGACCTGGCTGACATGCTGGACATGGATGCCGTTGAAGACTTCAAGAACCGGTCCCTGAACCCGGAGCGTCCTGTGGAACGCGGGGTCTTCGAAAAATCCGGCTACTTCCAGAGACAGGAAGCCCAGAACATCGCTTACGACAAGCTCCCTGAGATTGTTGAAAAATACATGAACATGGTCAACGAAAAGATCGGCACGGACTATGCACCTTTCACCTACTATGGTGATCCCGAAGCGGAAATCGTGACGGTCCTCATGGGATCCGGTACGGACACCATGGAAGAAACCGTCCGCGTCCTCAACAAAACCGGCAAGAAGTACGGCGTCATCAAGATCCACCTCTACCGTCCCTTCTCCGCCAAGCACTTCCTCTCCAAGCTTCCCAAGACGGTCAAGACCATCGTGGCTCTGGACCGGACCAAAGAAAGAGGATCCGTGGCAGAGCCCATCTACCTGGATGTTCAACAGGTGGTTGCTGAAGCCGGACTCGATATTAAGGTCATCGGCGGCCGCTACGGCTTAGGCCAGAAAGATACGACCCCCGCTATGTTCAAGGGTGTCTAAGACAATGCGGAAAAGGCAGAACCCAAGAACCACTTCACCGTCGGTATCCATGACGATGTGACCCACACCTCCCTGGAGTGGGATCCCTCCTTCGTGGCCCGCGACGAATCCACCATGCGGTGCAAGTTCTGGGGCGTCGGCGGCGATGGTACTGTTGGTGCCAACAAGTCCGCCATCAAGATCATCGGCGACAACACCGATAAGTATGTCCAAGGCTACTTCGACTACGATGCCAAGAAGTCCAATGGTCTCACCGAATCCCACCTCCGCTTCTCGGACAACCCCATCCATTCCGCTTATCTCCTGGATGAAGCAGACTTCATCTCCTGCTCACCCCAGGCCTATGTCGAAACCTATGACCTGGTCAAGCAGCTGAAAGATGGCGGGACCTTCCTTTTGAACACCATTTGGTCCGATGAAGAGTTAGAAGAAAAACTTCCCGGCCAGCTCAAGAGAGACATCGCTAGAAAGAACATCGAATTCTATACCATCAACGCCTCTAAGGTTGCTGAAGAAGTCGGATTGGGCCAGAGAGTGAACATGGTCATCCAGACCGCCTTCTTCGCCCTCTCCAAGGTTCTTCCCATTGACGACTCCATCAAATATCTGAAGAAGTCCATCGTTGACTCCTATGGCCATAAGGGTGAAGACATCGTCAACATGAACTACAAGGCTGTCGATAAGGCCTTGGAAGAACTTCACAAAGTGGAAGTTCCCGAAGCCTGGAAGGATGCTGAGGATACCGTGAAAGACTACGGCGAAGAACCTGAATTCATCACCAAGATGGTTCGTCCCATCATCAACCTGAAAGAGGATGATCTGCCTGTTTCCACCTACCTGCCCTACGACGACGGAACCTATATGTCCGGGACCTCTCGCTTTGAAAAGCGGGGCATCTCCCTCCATGTTCCCGAGTGGCATCCGGAGAACTGCATCCAGTGCAACTCCTGCTCTTACGTCTGCCCCCACGGCACCATCCGGCCCTTCCTCCTTACCGAAGAAGAAAAGGCCAATGCGCCTGAAGGCTTCGAGACCATTCCCGCCAACGGCAAGAACTTCAAGGGCTATGAATACCGGATCCAGGTGGCTACTTATGACTGCCTAGGCTGCGGAAACTGCGCCGATATCTGCCCGGCCAAGGAAAAGGCCCTGACTATGGAAGATGCCGGCCCACAGAGAGAAGCCCAGAAAGAAAACTGGACCTATGCGGATGAAGTGGTTGGCTACAAGGGCAACCTGGCTGAACCCAACAATCCCAAGAACTCCCAGTTCCGTCAACCCTACCTGGAATTCAACGGCGCCTGCGCCGGCTGTGGCGAATCACCTTATGCTAAGCTCATCACCCAGCTCTATGGTGACCACATGATCATCGCCAACGCCACCGGCTGCTCCTCCATCTGGGGATCTTCCGTACCTTCCATGCCTTACTGCAAGGATCCCGAAGGACGCGGTCCCGCTTGGGCCAACTCCCTCTTCGAGGACGCCGCTGAATATGGATACGGAATGGCTTTGGCCCAGAAGTCCAACCACAGCCTCCTGACCAAGTACATGAACAAGTTCATTGAACTCGATATCTACTCCCCGCTCAATGACCTCTTCAAGGAATGGCTCGACCTGGGCAAGGACTACGACAAGTCCAGGGAAGTCGCTGACAAGATTATGGAAGAAGCTGGAAAGGGCGTCGACAATAAGGAAGGACAAGAACTCCTTGACCGTATCCTGTCCCTGAAAGACTACCTGGCCCAGAAGTCCGTATGGATCTATGGTGGTGACGGTTGGTCCTACGATATTGGTTTCGGCGGTTTGGACCACGTCCTGGCCTCCGGTGAAGACATCAACGTCATGGTCTTCGATACCGAGGTTTACTCCAACACCGGTGGTCAGTCCTCCAAGGCAACCCCGCTTGCCGCAGTAGCTAAGTTCGCTGCTTCCGGTAAAAAGGTCCGGAAGAAGGACCTGGGCCTCATGATGACCTCCTACGGCTATGTCTACGTTGCCCAGGTGGCCATGGGTGCCAACAATATGCAGACCTTGAAGGCCATCCGTGAAGCAGAAGCTTACAATGGACCTTCCCTGATTATCGGTTATGCACCATGCATCAACCACGGCCTCAAGTGCGGCATGGGCAAGACCCAAGAGCGCGAGAAGCTGGCTGTTGAAGCAGGCTACTGGCATATGTGGAGATTCAACCCCGAACTGGCTGAAGAAGGAAAGAACCCCTTCGTCATGGATTCCAAGGAACCCACCGGGGACTTCCAGGAATTCCTCCAGGGCGAGGTCCGCTATGCCTCTCTGAAGAGAGAATTCCCCGAATTCGCTGATGAGCTCTATGCTGCAGCGGAGAAGGCCGCTAAGGAACGCTATGCCGCTTACCTGGACAAGCTCAACCAAGGGGCGGAAATCGCTTCCGAAGCTTAAAGGCTCCTGATAATAAACATCAAGCCTCCTGACCGGGAGGCTTGATTCCTTGAAAGATAGGGCAGGGGATGGAAGTCCCCTGCCCGGGTCTTCAGGAATAATCTTGATTTGCTATTTTTTTATGAAAACCTTATACTTACTATATTACTAGGAATTGGGTATTATGATCCAAGTTTTGCGGATCTAGAGAGGATCAAGAATGATCAATCTGGAAATGATTCAAGAAGCCCAAAAGCTTTTAGAGGGCGTAGCCCGCAAGACCCCACTGGAAAAAGCCCCGACCATTGGAGACCACATTTGGATTAAAGCCGAGAACCTCCAATTGACCGGTGCTTTTAAAATTCGTGGAGCCTTTAACAAAATTGCCCATCTGACCAAAGAAGAAGCGGCACATGGCGTCATCGCCTGCTCCGCCGGAAACCATGCCCAAGGCATTGCCTACTCGGCCACCCAACAGGGAATCAAGTCGGTCATCTGCATGCCGGCCGATGCCCCCCTGATGAAGGTCCAAGCCACCAAAAACTATGGGGCTGAAGTGGTTTTGGTGCCCGGCGTTTATGATGATGCCCAGGCTGAAGCCGAGAGATTATCCAAGGAAAAGGGATATACTTTCGCCCATCCTTTTGAAGATCCCTATGTTATGGCCGGTCAAGGGACCATCGGTCTGGAGATCCTGGACCAGTTGGATGAAGTCGAGCAAGTCGTCGTTCCTGTCGGCGGCGGCGGACTCATCTCCGGGGTTGCAACAGCCATTAAGTCCCTGAAACCTTCCGTTAAGGTCGTCGGCGTTCAATCCGAGAACGTCCCCGCTATGGTGGAATCCTTTAAAAAGGGAAGCCGGGTAACCAGCCCCAATAAAGGCACCATCGCTGACGGCATTCATGTTCTGACACCGGGTCAGGAAACCTTCAAGTGCATCCAGAAGTATGTGGATGAGATGGTGACTGTTAACGAAGATGAAATCGCTGCGGCCATCGTCAGACTCATGGAAGACCAGAAAACCGTTGCAGAGGGAGCCGGTGCTACCACCGTTGCTGCCTATATGTTTAAAAAGATCGACACCTCCCTGAACACCGTATGTGTGGTTTCCGGCGGAAATGTCGACATCAACCAGCTCCAGCGGACCATCAACCGCGGACTCCACTACGTCGGTCGCCAGCTCATCATTTCCATCAAACTACCCGATGCCTCCGGCAACCTCCTCAAGGTTCTCCAGATCATGGCCGATAACAAGGTCAACATCCTGGATATCGAACACCACAGAGGAACCACGGAAACGGAAGTCCAGACGGCCATGGTCACCTTCAGCCTGGAAACCATCGATGGCGAGCATGCCCACAAGCTGCTCGATGCTTTAGATGCTGCGGGATATTCAGTAAAAATTAAATAGTCCATTATTCCTATTTATTCTTAACCTAGCAAGGGAGGGCGTTCCTCGGAACGTAACTACTTATGGCTAATCAAGACATTCAGAAACATGAACACAAAAGATCCTGGGGTCTTCTGCCAAAACTGATCATCGCTATTGCTGCCGGTATCGTTATTGGTATGGTGACCAAATCCATGAACTTCGAAGTTCCCGTCCGGATTGCTGCAACCTTCAACTCTATCTTCGGAAACTTCCTGAACTTTGTTATTCCTCTGATCATCGTCGGCTTTATCGTTCCCGGTATTGCTGACCTTGGTGCCGGTGCCGGAAAGTCCCTGGCCATCACCGCCGGGATTGCCTATGCATCCACCATCGTTGCCGGCTCTTTCGCCTATATCGTTGACTCTCTCCTTTTCCCCAACTTCCTGGAAAAGGGATCCATCATCATGGACAACGCTCAGAATGCGGAAGAGACCATGCTGGCCGGATACTTCACCGTTGAAATGCCACCCCTCATGGGCGTCATGACCGCTCTGGTCTTCGCCTTCATTATGGGTCTCGGCATTGCGGTCATCCGCCACGAAGGCCTGAAGAACATCTTTGACGGCTTTGCTGATATCGTCAGCCGCCTGATCTCCGCCGTCATCATCCCCCTCCTGCCCTTCCATATTTTCGGTATTTTTGCCAATATGACCTATGCAGGAACCGTTGCTCAGATCATGAAAGTTTTCGCCGTTGTCTTCCTGATCATCATCATCATGCACTGGATTATCATTCTTATCCAGTACACCATTGCAGGATCCTCGGCTAAGCTCAATCCGATCTCCGCAATTAAGAACATGATCCCGGCCTATATGACCGCTATCGGGACCCAGTCCTCTGCGGCCACCATCCCTGTAACTCTTCAGTGCACAAAGAACAATGACGTTACTCCGCAAATCGCTGACTTCGTCATTCCTCTTTGTGCCACCATCCACCTGGCCGGATCCACCATCACCCTGACCTCCTGCTCCATTGCCGTTATGATGCTGAACGGTTGGGACGTCTCCTTCGCAAAGATGTTCCCCTTCATCCTCATGCTCGGTGTCACCATGGTTGCTGCTCCTGGTGTTCCCGGCGGTGCGGTTATGGCTGCTCTCGGCGTTCTCCAGTCCATGCTCGGATTTAACGAAAACATGCTGACCCTCATGATTGCCCTGTACATTGCTCAGGACTCCTTCGGGACAGCCTGCAACGTTACCGGCGACGGCGCTATCGCCATCCTGGTCGACTCCATCACCGGCCACAAGCCCCATCTCCAAGCCAAGGCCGAAGCCAACAAATAGTCTACTGAACGAGAGAAACATTGTTATTCCCCATCGAAAGATGGAAACTTACTGAATAA
>JAQYCE010000079.1 GCA_029003555.1 Bacillota bacterium
CCCAGGGTGCCCAGGAGGAGAAAGAGGCTTTCCGGGCGAAAACCGGTGAAAACAAAAAGAAGGACCAGGCTGACCAGGGTAAAGACGATCCCCCCCATGGTGGGTGTTCCTGCCTTTTTATAGTGGGCTTTATTGCCCTCCTCCCGGATGGGTTGACCGATCGCTTTCTTTCGGGAAAAGCGAATCCAGAAGTAAGTGCCCAAGCCGCTGAAGAGGGCCGCTAAAAAGAAAGTCAGTAAGCCCGGGTATTGTAATTCCATCATTATTTTCCTTTCCGTATGATCAGAAACAGGGAACAAAAGCCTTGTTTTAGTTTCCTTCTTTTTCCTTGTCTAAAATGAAGCGGATCCGGGTAGTTCCCGGGACCTTTGTTCCCGGCTTAGGATCCTGGTCGACGACCTTCCCCTCCCCCCTGGTATCAAAGGGGATGGAGGTCGCCTGGAAGGTCTCCTCCACTTCCTTCTTGCTGGCCCCCGTCATATCAGGAACCAGATAGGAGGCCCGGTCGTCAGGATAGAGGGTGATGTTTTGACCTTCCCGGTAGAGCCCTCCCGCCTTGGGCATCTGGCTCCCAATAACGGAAAAGTCCGACATGGACCCATAGCGGGTGAAGGGATAGCCGGTCTTCTCGGCTTCTCCGACCGTTTTTCCAACGAAGTCCGGCAGGGCTTTGCCGTCCGAGGGTCCCTTTTCCCCTTCCTTCTCTCCCCTCTCCACATACCGAGTCAGGGTCTGGCTGGCCACTGGAACGGCAATCAGGGATCCGTAGCCCTGGTTGTTGGGCGTGTTGACCACAATTAAAATCGACAGCTTGGGGTCATCCGCCGGATAAAAGGCAAAATAGGAAGCGATGGTATCCCGGGTATAAACTCCATCCTTAGCGATCAAGGTGGTCCCGGACTTTCCTCCAACCGGCTTGCCCTGGAGTTCTTTAAAGGGCTTGGAGGCTGAGGCCTGGAGGTAGTCCCGCATGGTCTTGACGGTGTCTTGAGAGAAGATGGGGTCCCCTTTTTCCACCTGGTAGGAGGAAAGCAGGGTCTTATCGGAATTCATGGATTGGTAAAAAATATGGGGCTGGATATAGTAGCCCCCGTTGATGGTGGTGTTGGCCATGGTAAGGATCTGCAGAGGAGTAACGGAGAGGCCGTGGCCATAGGACATGGTGGCAAAGCGGGCCTGGTCCATGGAGGACAGGGTCTTGGGGATGACTGATGAAGCTTCGGCCGGCAGGTCGATCCCACTCTTCCCACCCATATGAAGGGCCCGGAGGTAGGAGGTGAAGCGCTGGGGACCAATCTTCCAGACAATCTGGACGAAACCGCAGTTGCAGGAATTGACCAGGGCATCCTTGAGGAGTTCTTCGCCGTGGGCCCGGCCCCTATCACAGGAGATCCGGGTTTGGGGGGCAATTTGAATAGAACCCTGACAGAGAACATGGTCTGTGTCCTTGGAAAGGGCCTGGCTGTCCAGGGCCAGGGCCGTGGTGATGGATTTGAAGACGGAACCCGGCTCATAGAGCTCGGAAACCGCCGGATTCTTCCAACGCTCATAAAGAAGGTTAAGCTTGTCTTCCTCCGTCATGGAGTCCCAACGGACCCGGTCTTCCGTCTCCTCGGGCTGGCGGGGTTGGTTGGGGTTGAAATTGGGCAGGCTCTCCATGGCCAGAATCTCCCCGGTATTGGGGTTGGAAATAATCCCGGTAATGGATTTAGGATCATACTTTTGGACACACTTGGCCATCTCCTCCCGGAGGATTTTCTGGGCCTCCAAGTCGATGGTCAGACAGATGGATTGGCCGTTAGAAGGATCAAAGGACTTTCCTTCTTCGGTGGGAACTACCCGACCCCGAAGGTCCTTGGTGAAGACATCCTGGCCGGCCGACCCTCTCAGGACCTGGTCGAACTCCTTCTCCGCTCCGTAAATCCCCAGACCCTCATCGTTGGTATAGCCCAGGGTTTGGGAAAGAAGAGTATTGTTGGGATAAAAGCGCTGGCTCTCGTGCTCCAGGGAGACCGCCCGGATGCCCGAAGCCGTTAAAGCCTGGATCTCCCCATCGGAGACCTTGTCCTTGATCCGGATATAGTCCTTTTTGGAATGGAGGCTGTCCATGACCTTGGCCGGCTCCAAACCTAATATGTAGGAGAGGGTATCCGCCACTTCCTGGTAGTCGGCAGGGTCCACCTGCTTGGGCGAAAGATAAGCGGAAGTGATGTTAACAGAGATGGCTAAGGGCTCCTGGTTTCGGTCATAGATGGCCCCCCGCTCTGCCTGGGCGATCTTCTTGGTCCGCCTTTGGGCATAGGCTTGGGCCCGGTAGTCATCGCCCCCGATCACCTGCAAAGAAAAAAGCCGAAAGAGAAAATAAACCGTCACGATCAGGAGAAAGACAAAAATCAATTTCGTCCTCGCATGAAGGTTTATTTCATTCGGCTTTTTGGATAACTTGGATTTTCTGAAAAGCATGCCTCACCACCTGGTTTCTGTGCGGCAGCGATTATCTTCCTTGATCAGCCAGTTGGTTTTGACTGCCGGGATCCTTGTAAACATCCTTGGGATTGGCATGAATGGAGAGAATATCCTTGTCTTGGGGCTTGACCATATGAAGGCGTTCTTTTGCCAACTTTTCAATCCGGTCCGGATCGGTATAGGGGGCCATTTTCATGGTCAGGAGATCGGTTTCGGATTGGAGGGCCTGAACTTTTTGCCGCGTTTCATTGATTTGATTTTGAACCATTGACACTTCATTATAACTGATTAAGTTAGCGATAAGCAAACCAACGAAAGCGGTCAACATGACCAAAAGGGAAATCCCCTGGGCCGGGGTAAAAATTGCCCGTTGTTCGGTCCGGACGGTCTTCGATTTCGCTCCGGACCTTTTCTTTCCCTTGACTCCAGCTTTATTGGGAGATTGCCTCCTCCTCTTCTTCTTAGCCGGCTCCGGCAGGTCCTGAATGATTTCAATCCGGCGTCTCTGGGCCGGTCTCTCCATAATGTACTGTCTTGCTGGCTCACCCATTGTTATCCCCTAACTTTTCTACAATCCGGAGTTTGGCTGATCGGGCCCTCGGATTGGACGCGGCTTCCTCCGGGGAAGCCTCAATCGGTTTACGGTTTATCCATTGAATTTCAGGCCGGTGTCCGCAAACGCAAACCGGAAAGTCCGGTGGGCAGATGCAGCCGGTTGCCATTTTTTTAAAGGCCTTCTTTACAATCCGGTCTTCTAAAGAGTGAAAGTCGATGACGCAGAGCCGGCCACCCACTTCCAGACGGTCCACTGCCTTTTGCAAGGTCTCTTCCAGGACGTCCAACTCGTGGTTGACTTCGATTCGAAGGGCTTGAAAGACCTGCCGGGCAGGATGCTTGTCCATCCTGGCCCCCTTGGGGACCGCCCGCTTGATGATATCCACCAGGTCACCAGTGGATTCAATGGGCCTGGTCTTCCGGGCTTGGACAATAAACTCCGCAATCCGGTCGGCCCATCGATCTTCTCCATAGTCATAGATGATCCGGGAAAGGTCCTCCTTGGAATAGCTTCGGAGGATATCCTTTGCCGTGGGGATCTCTGCAGACCGGTCCATCCGCATATCGAGCTCAGCCTCCTGGTGGTAGGAGAAGCCCCGGTCCCCCTGGTCCAATTGGTAGGAGGATACGCCGATGTCCATGAGGATCCCATCCACCCGGTCAATGGCCAGGTCATCAAGGATATGGTCGAGATCTTTGAAGTTGGCGTGGACAAAACGAACATGCTCGGCCCAGGGGGCCAGATTCACCTTGGCGGCGTCTAATGCCTCGACATCTTGGTCGATGGCGATGAGTCTTCCGTTTGTCAACGCTTTTACAATCTCTTTCGAATGGCCTCCCCCGCCAACTGTGCAGTCGACGTAGGTGCCATCCTCTCGAATGCGGAGGCCTTTCAGAGTCTCTTGAAGAAGAACAGGCGTGTGCTGAAATTCCATGAGCCCTCCTTGCTAGAGATCCGTATCGGTGGCATTCAGAGATTCTGTAAGCTCGTCATAGTCCATGGCGTCAGAGTCCATATAGGAGGCCCAGGCTTCCTTGGCCCAAACTTCGATCCGGTCACTGACGCCAACAATGACGGCATCGTTTTCAATGCCGGCATAGGACCGTAAATGGGGTGGAATAACAAAACGACCTTGCTTGTCCAAGCTGACTTCCATGGCTCCGGCATAAAAGAGACGGGAGAATCCACGGGCTGCCTTGGCCGTCAGGCGGAGCTTGCGGATTTTTTCATCCATCCGCATCCACTCCTCCCGGTCGTAGATAAAGAGGCAGTCTTCCATACCTCGGGTGATGTAAAAGGGTTGGGAAAGCTGGTCGCGGAACTTGATAGGCAGGGAAATCCTCCCCTTGCTATCCACGCTGTGGTTGTATTCCCCTAAAAACATAGCTTTCCTCCACTTTTCTCCACTTACTTCCACTTAAACCCATTTTAGGCCATATGTTAGGAAAGAACAAGGGCTATTTCATTATTTTTCTGAAGTTTTGCATAAAAAAAGAGCAAGCTTCTTTCAGCTTGCTCCCTTGATAGGACTTGAATTTTCAACCTTTTTCAAAGAAAGGCTTCACTTTCCTTGAAAAAGTGGAGGGAATTCCCATTAAAACGATGAAAAAGATTCATTTTCCTTCTTGTGATAGGGATTCTTACCGGGGATGGAGGCGTTGTCCGGCTTTCTGGAAAGGATAATGAACCAGACCAGGCCGACCACAATTCCCAGGATGGCCAGAATCTGTGCCACTCGGAAGTCTCCAACCATGAGGGAATCCGTCCGAAGGCCTTCGACAAAGTAGCGGAGTATTCCATAGCCCACAAAATAGAGGCAGGTTACCTGACCATCCCTCCTGAGCCACTTCCTTGTATAGAGGACCAGGAGAAGGAAAAGGAGGATATCTCCCAGGGACTCATATAAAAAGGTGGGATGATAGGATACTCCGTCGATAATGACCCCCCAGGGAAGGTCGGTGGGCACTCCATGGGCTTCGTTATTGATGAAGTTTCCCCAGCGGCCAATCCCCTGGGCCAGGGCCAGTCCGGGCATGATGATGTCCGAGAGGCGGGGGAACCAGAAGCCCTTCTTTCGGGCAAGAACCAGGCCGACGATAATCCCGGCGATGATCCCGCCTTGTATGGCCAGGCCCCCATCCCGGATGTTGATGACATCCAGGAAGGAGTCGTAGCGGTGCCATTCAAAAATCACATACCAGAGCCTGGCCCCCACTACTCCGAAGGGAAGGATCCAAAGGCCGATATCATAGGCATCATCGGGATCCATTCCTCGCCGGCCCATCTCCCTGGAGACCAGGTAGAGGGCCAGGACCATCCCGGTGACGATAATAATGGCATACCAGTAGACGTCAATTCCAAAGAGGGAAAAGGCGACACGGTCCCCTGTATATTGCATAGGCATTCCTTTCTTCGACTAGGCTTCCTCCCAGTTGGAATAAACATCCTGGACATCGTCATTGTCCTCCAGGTCGGAAATCAGCTTTTCGATCTGGCTGGAGGCCTCTTCGTCGGCCACCTTGACCTTGTTCTTGGGCAGGTAACCCACCTGGGCGGAGGAAAAGCTGTATCCCTTTTCCTGGAGATTCTTGCTGACCGTGATGAAGTCAGCTGGCGAACAGGTGATCAAAAAAACATCCTCTTCACGGACAAGGTCCTCAGCCCCGGCATCCAGGGCATCCATCATGACCTCATCCTCATCCTTGCCCTCTCCGTCAACGGCTAAGATCCCCTTCCGGTCAAATTGGAAGGTGACGGAACCCGGGTTCCCCAGGTTTCCCCCGTTCCGGTCAAAGATATACCGCATCTCCCCGGCCGTCCGGTTCTTGGAATCGGTCAGGGTCTCCACGATAATGGCCACTCCTTCCGGTCCATAGCCCTCATAGACGATGGAGAAAAACTCAGCATTGCCCAGCTCTCCAGCCCCTTTTTTGATGGCCCGTTCAATGTTGTCGTTGGGCATATTTTCCGCTTTGGCTTTTTCAATGGCCGATTGGAGGGCGGAGTTATATTCCGGTTCCGGGCCGCCTTCCCGGACGGCCACCATGATGGCCCTGGACATCTTGGTAAAGACTTGGGCCCTCTTGGCATCCTCTTTTCCTTTTACATTTTTCACCTTGCTCCATTTATTATGTCCTGACATGACTAACCTTCTTTCCTTATTTGATCAATCTCTATATTGTCATACCCCTTATTTCGGATTCACTTCCGGGAGCATGAGCCTTTGTTTTTCCTCAAATTTTGCCTGGCCGGCACTGATCTCCATGACCTGGGCCCGGATCCAACCGACCCGGTCTTCCGGGATGAGCCAGGTTAGAGCAACCCGGTCCGTAAAGACCCGGTCCCTTTCGACCACCGGGGATTCCTGGAGGAGGTAGTCGCATTTCCCCAAGCTCTCGTAGGCAATCTGAATGTCCACTTTTTTCCAAGGGACGTAGGAAGTGACTCGGCCGGCCTCCAGGGCCTCCCGGGCTGCCTGGCGGTAGGCCCGGACCAGGCCCCCGGCCCCCAGCTTGATTCCGCCGAAATACCGGGTGACCACGATAACCACATTGGTCACCTCCATCTGTTTGGCCGTCTCCAAGATGGGCATCCCGGCTGTTCCTGAGGGCTCACCGTCATCATGGAAGCGCTGGATGAGGCCGGCCTCCCCTATGATATATGCCCGGCAGTGGTGGGTGGCCTGGGGGTGGGCGGTTTGGATGCCATCAATAAAGTCCAAGGCCTCTTCCTCACTTTGTACAGGGCAAGCCTGACCGATGAAGAGGGATTTTTTGATGTCCAATTCAATCCTTGACGCTTTTTCTATGGAATAAAAAGTCAAATCTCCCCTCCTCTCATGGGTCATTCTTTATCCCCTCCACTATCTAAAAGATCCGGCGGAGGCTTCCTTCTTTCCAAGGCAGGATTCTTCTTTAAACAGGCATCCAGGACCCTTTCCCTGGTCCGGACCCACCAATGGAGGCCTTCTTCGTCCCCCCACTCCCTGATAACCTGAGACTGGTCACGGAAGGCTTGGAGGTTGCCAATGGCTTCGTAGGGAAGAAGGAGGTGGACCCTGTCTTCCTCCCCATAAAGTTCCACAAGAATCCGGTCGACCAGGCCTTCCACCGACTCCGGATCCTTGGCTGAAATTCGAAGGGTCCTGTCCCTGTCCGTAACAAGGGGTGGCCGATCCAGGTCAGATTTGTTCATGAGAAAAAGGATGGGCGGCGGGTCCCCCTGTTTGCCTAGGGTTTGAGTGACCAGGTTGATTTCCTCCTCATAGGCCGGGTTGGAGGCATCGATAAGGACTAAAAGTAGGTCGGCCGACTCCGCTTCCGAGAGGGTGGATTCAAAGGAAGGCAGGAGCTTGTCCGGGAGGTCATGAATAAAGCCCACTGTATCCACCAGGAGGAAGGGAGGCTCTCCTTCTTTTTGAATCCTCCTTGTGGCGGTATCTAAAGTAGCGAAAAGCCGGTCATCAGCATAGACATCCTTATCCGACCGGGCAGGCCCGCCAAAGAGGTCCAGGGTCCGGTTCATGAGGGTGGACTTGCCCACATTGGTGTAACCCACCAGGGCAACCAGAGGGACGGAGCCCGACCGCCTCTTTTCCGCCGCCTGGGCGGCCTGACCGGAAAGCTTTTTTAGCTTTGCTTTAATGGACTTGACCTGGCTCAATATGGCTCGACGGTCGGTCTCCAGCTTTTGTTCGCCGGGTCCCCGGGTCCCCACCCCGCCTCCCAGGCGGGAGAGGGATTCCCCATAGCCTCGGAGGCGGGGTAGGCGGTATTCCAGCTGGGCCAGGTGGACTTCCAGTTTAGCCTTCTTGGTTCGGGCCCTCTGGGCAAAAATATCCAAGATGACATCCACCCGGTCCAGGATCTTAGCATCAATGGCATCCTGGAGATTTTTTCGTTGGGAACCCGTCAGGGATTCTTCAAAAATAACCAGGTCCCAGCCATTGGCCTTAACCATGTCTGCCACTTCAGACAGCTTTCCGGAACCAAGAAGGGTTTGGGGGCTGTAGGCATCCACTTCTTGACTGACAATGGCAACGACCCGGGCTCCGGAGGAAGTCACAATCTCTTCCAATTCCTTTTGCCTGGCCTCCTGTTTATCCCGGTCCTTACTTGTGTAAACAAAAACCAACAAGGCTTCTTCCATGGACACCACCCCCCTTCTTGTACAATATGCTTTTAGAGGATACCAGATTCCCGCCCAAGATGAAAGTGGGATGAACCGGCCGGATTGATCGCAAATTGCAAGTTAAAATGCAACACTCCATTACAGATGAAATCCGGTGATTCATCCCTCTAGGCTCCACCCCCTAGGGGGTGGAAATTTTTTCCCTCCGTGCCCGCTCCTCTGCCGCACTACGTCCATCATGAATCCGACGGGGCATGGTGTTGAGTCGGTCTTGAATTTGCTTTACGGCTTCCCGACTGTACCGGCTAATATCACTGCCCTTGGGGATAAAGTAACGAATCACCCCATTTGTCTGCTCATTGCTCCCCCGTTCCCAAGAATGGTAGGGGTGGCAGTAATAAACGGAGGTTCGCTTGGAGAGCCGTCCATAGTTAATCACAAACTTCTCCATGGCTTTCCAATCTAAAAACTCACTGCCATTGTCGACGGTTATGCTCTTAAAGGTTTCTCGAAAGCACTTTGCCCCCATTTTTCGCTCCAGACCATCCAATACGGATAAAACCTGTTCGCCACGCTGGGAGGGAAGCTTAAACAAGAGACTTTCCCGCGTGCACCGCTCCGTTAGATTCAAAAGAACGGCTCGACCTCCCGCTTTTCCCGATTCAATACAATCCATCTCCCAGTGCCCTAACTCCTGACGATCCTCAGCTTCCACAGGACGCTGAAGGATGGACTTGGCTCCGCCCACACGAGGCCGTTTGCGGACTCGACGGTATTTGCGTTTGCTGCTTTTCCCCTTTCTTGGCAGGTCTTTCTTTGTGATGGAAAGAAAGAGATCTTGATCGATGTAATGGTACAAGGTTCGCAGGCTGATGGGTGTAAGAGCATAGCTGGAATCTTTTTTCGCCAACTCTAACGCACAATAAGGGGAGTAGTGGTCCAAAATAAAAGCTTCGAGGCATTCAGCCAAGGCTCGGTTCTTGCCAATAGCCAACCCGGGTCCTTTGTTTCTCGCACGCTCATCGTGCCTTTTCTGCCCGATATGGGCACTGTAGTCTGAGACTTCTTCCCATTGACTGTTTCGGATTTGAACAAATCCCCTCTTCAACTCACGACAAATGGTCGAGGGACTCACTCCTAAATAAGCCGCCATGGCCCGTTGACTCAGTCGCTTCCTCTTAGGAAGAGTTTGATTTCTGCGAACCAAATACTCCAGCTCTTCCCGCTCTTCAAACAAGAGATGTGTTCCTTTTTTCCGTCTTCTGGTAGAATGTACGTAGCTCATGAATACCTCCCAATGTTATCTTGTGTCAGATTCATTGTAACAGAGTATTCATGAGTTTTTTGTTGCATTTTATTCTACAACTCGCC